>DASXAP010000241.1:0-54265 GCA_036406655.1 Xanthobacteraceae bacterium
CACACCCGGCAGCGGCGCTTTCATCACCCAGGTGCCCGGCGCGGCTTGACCGCAAGCCACCTCAGCAGCCGTCAAGGTGCACGCGACGGTCGCCAGCAGCGCGACAGCGATCGCTATCCTGCGCCGTTTCTGGCTGTTTCCCCATTGACCGACGAAGCGACAGCTATCTCAGGCTACATACGTCAACGGCGTCCGGAAACGGAGCGTCAAGAGCATCACAAACGATCACCGTCGAATCGGAAATTGAGACCCGTCTTCCGTTCGGCAGAATGACAGTCCTCGCAGCGCTCGGAGCCGAGGAGAAGGAGGCGGCATTTTCCGAAGAGGACGCGGTCGGCTCAACCGACGAATTCGCCGCGCCGCGGAAGCTGGTGGCACTTGTGCCCGAGCTGCCCGATCCACTTGCCTGATCCTGCTGCGCCGAGAGCGGCAGCGCGACGGCACATTGCAATGCCATGATCGCCAGTGTCAGCCCGGCTTTGCCAGCCATCGACGCAATCTCCGTTCAATTACAGAAAAATTACGAGTTGGGCCTGCGGGGGTCAATCGGCGACATTGATCCACTGTTCCCGGGCTGGCGGCATCGCAGGCAAGCAAGTTGCCCGGTCTTCAGGAACCTGCGTGCGGGCAGCGGATTTGTCTCCCTAGGTGATCGTTGCACCGCGCTCGGGGGACGTGCGGGAACTTGGAAGGGGTCGAATGTCGCGCTCGAGAGCCGAAACACGCGGCGGCGTCAGCCGCCGGAATTTTGTCACCACCAGCATGGCCTCCACCATGAGCGTTACCGTTCTCGAGCGAGCAAGGGCCGAGGCCGCCGGCGCAAGCCCGGCCTCCGAACCGCGCCGGCCGGTTCCGCTCGAGCTGCGCGTCAACGGCCGCAATCACCGGCTTTCGCTCGATGTGCGCACGAGCCTGCTCGATGCGCTGCGCGAGCATATGGGCCTCGCCGGGACCAAGAAGGGCTGCGATCACGGGCAGTGCGGCGCGTGCACGGTGCTGATGAGCCTGGCTGAAGCCCGACCGTGGAGATGCTTCTGACTGGCCGCACTGGTGCGCGGGCCTTCGCTTGATCGCTTGACCTTGATCAAATTCTGCTGCCGCCTATTCTGATAGGGGAGCTTCGATAAGGGGCAGCAAATTTCTTCGGCGTCCGGCTTTTCCGGGGAGGTGGCAATGATCGCATTCAATGGGATGGCGCGCGCGCTGGGGTGTGGTCTCGTCGTCCTGCTCGCCGGTGCCTCGCACGTCTCGGCACAGATCAAGATCGGCTCGGTTCTGTCGGTCACCGGTCCGGCGTCCTTCCTGGGCGACCCGGAGAAGAAGACGCTGGAGATGTATGTCGACGAGATCAATGCGAAGGGTGGCGTCAACGGGCAGAAGCTCGCGCTCACGGTCTACGACGACGGCGGCGACGCCAATAATGCGCGCACCTTCGCCACGCGGCTGGTCGAGGACGACAAGATCGCCGCGATGGTGGGCGGCACCACCACCGGCTCGACGCTGGCGATGATCCCGGTGTTCGAGGACGCGCAGATTCCGTTCATCTCGCTGGCGGGCGCCATCCAGATCATCGAGCCGGTCCGGAAATGGGTGTTCAAGACGCCGCATACCGACAAGATGGCCTGCGAGAAGATTTTCGCCGACCTCAAGCATCGCGGCCTCACGACCATTGCGCTCATCTCCGGCACCGAGGCGTTCGGCAAGTCCATGCGCGACCAGTGCGTGGCGGTGGCGCCGAAGTCGGGCATCACCATCGCCCACGAGGAGAGCTACGGGCCGCGCGACAGCGACATGACGCCCCAGCTCACCAATATCCGCAACAAGCCCGGTGTCCAGGCGGTGGTCAATGCCGGCTTTGGCCAGGGCCCGGCCATCGTCACCCGCAACTACCGCCAGCTCGGAATTGGCGTGCCGCTCTACCAGAGCCACGGCGTGGCCTCGAAGCAGTTCATCGAGCTCGCCGGTCCTGCCGCCGACGGCGTGCGGCTGCCTGCCGCCGCCTTGCTGGTTGCCGACAAGCTCCCCGACGGCGATCCACAGAAGCCGGTCGTGCTGAGCTACACGAAGGCCTACCAGGCCAAGACCGGGCAGGCAGTCTCGACCTTCGGCGGCCACGCCTATGACGGCCTGATGATCCTGACCGAGGCAATGCAGCGGGCCAAGAGCGCGGACAAGAGCAAGGTTCGCGACGAGATCGAGAAGACCAAGGGCTTCATCGGCACCGGCGGCATCGTCAACATGTCGCCGACCGACCATATGGGGCTCGATCTCTCGGCCTTTCGCATGCTGGAGATCAAGGGCGGCGATTGGACGCTGATCCAGTAGCGCCTGCGCCCAGCGAAAAATCACGAGCGGTCGTCGTGGGCTTGCCCATGCGGCACTTGCCCATGCATCCGGCACGGAGCGCCGGCACGGGGGAGCTGGCGAGGGCATTTGACTGCCGCGCCGTCGTGCACGGCCTCGCCGCACACCCCGATAGCCCGCTGGGCTTGGCGCTCGGCGCATCGGGATCGCCGGGGCAGCCCCGAAGCCTGGCCGGTGGCCACCTCCAGTTGATGGCCGACGTGCTCTCGCTGTTGGCGGGCGGCAAATCGGCGCTATGCTGCCCGGCGTCCCGCCGCTCGTTCCTTGCGCCCTCGCCATGGCCGAATTTCTGCAGTTCGTCTTTTCCGGGCTGACCGTCGGCGCGGTCTATGCGCTGGTCGCGCTCGGCTTCACGCTCATCTACAACGCCTCGCACGTCATCAACTTTGCCCAGGGCGAGTTCGTCATGCTGGGCGGCATGTCGACGGTGTTCGTGGCATTGGCCGGAGTGCCGCTTCCGCTCGCCGCATTGATCGCCGTCGCGGTGACGGCCGCGGTCGGGCTTGCGCTGCATCGTTTGGCGATCGAGCCCGCCCGCGAGGCGAGCCCCGTCATCCTGATCATGATCACGATCGGGGCTTCGATCTTCCTCCGCGGCCTCGCCCAGATCGTGTTCGACCGGCGGTTCCACAGCCTGCCGCCGCTGTTCGGCAACGAGCCGCTGCGGCTCGGCGGCGCCGCCATCCTGCCGCAGAGCCTGGTGGTGCTCGCCGGCGCCGCGGTGATCGTCGTTCTGCTGTGGCAATTCATCGATCGCACGATGCTGGGTAAGGCGGTGATCGCCACCGCGGCCAATCGCCTCGCTGCCCGGCTCGTCGGCATTGACACCGGCCGCATCGTCGGCCTCTCGTTCGTCATCTCGGCAACGATCGGCGCCATTGCCGGCATCCTGGTGACGCCGATCACGCTCACCAGCTACGACGTCGGCACGCTGCTGGCGCTCAAGGCGTTCGCGGCGGCGATGCTGGGCGGCATCGGCAGCGCGCTGGGAGCCGTGCTCGGCGGGCTCCTGCTCGGCATGCTGGAGGCCTTCAGCGCCGGATACATCTCCTCGCAATACAAGGATGCGATCGCCTTTCTCGTCATTCTCGTGGTGCTGTTTGCAATGCCGCAAGGCTTCATCGGTCGCGGCAGGGTCGAGCGGGTATAAGGATGCGCCTCCTCCTCCTCTCGCACCGGTTCGGCTCCCTCGCGCTCATCGCAGCCCTCATCCTCCTGCTCCCGGCCGTTTTTCCCTCCGCCTACTACTATCGGGTCGGCGCGCTGGTCTTCATCTTCGCGCTGGCGGCCATCGGCCTCAATCTGCTGATGGGCTTCGCCGGACAGGTCAGCCTCGGCCATGCCGGGTTCCTCGCCCTCGGTGGCTATGCCGTCGCGATCGGGCCCACCTATCTCGCAGTGCCCGCTTGGCTGTGCATCCTCGCAGGGGCAGCTCTCTCGGCGGCGATCGCTTTCCTGGTGGGACGTCCGATCCTGCGGCTGAAGGGACACTACCTCGCCGTCGCCACGCTCGGCTTCGGCGTGCTGGTCGCCATCGTGCTCACCAACGAGGCGACCTGGACCGGAGGGCCGGACGGGATGTCGGTGCCGCGCCTCGCGCTGTTCGAGTGGCGCCCGCGCGGGTCCGACACCTGGTACTGGATCGCGGCAGTGACGCTCCTCGTCGGCGCGGCGCTCGCGTTGAACCTCATCGACAGCCCGACCGGCCGCGCCCTTCGCGCCATCCATGACAGCGAGGTGGCCTCATCCGTGCTCGGCGTCGACGTGGCGCGCCAGAAGCTTGCGATCTTCGTCGTCTCCGCGGTCTATGCCTCGATCGCCGGCTCCTATCTCGCGCTCTTCAACGGCCACATCACCCCCGACATATCCGGCTTTCTGCGTTCGATCGAGCTCGTCGCGATGGTGGCGCTGGGCGGCATGGGCTCGGTCGCGGGCTCGCTCGTGGGTGCGGGCGTGCTCGTCATCCTGCCGCAGACGCTCACCGTCCTGCACGAATACGAGCAGGTAGCGTTGGGATTGATCCTGATGGGATGCATGATCTTTCTGCGGCGGGGAATCGTCCCGAGCGTGAGCGCGGCGCTGGCGGGACGACGGACGTGACGCTTCTGCAGGCCGAGCGTTTGTCGATCGCCTTCGGCGGCGTGCGCGCGGTCGATGAGGTGAGCCTGGCCGTCGAGCCCGGGGCGGTGTTCTCGATCATCGGTCCCAACGGCGCGGGCAAGACCACCCTGTTCAATCTCGTCTCCGGGCTGGAGCGGCCGGCATCCGGCCGGGTGCATCTTGCCGGCGAGGACGTCACCGGATTGTCACCGGAGCGGCTCGCCCGCCGCGGCCTGTCGCGGACCTTCCAGAACCTGCAGATATTCTCGCGCATGACCGCCCTCGAGAACGTCATGGTCGGCCGGCATCGGCACGAGGCGACCGGCATCTTCGCCGATCTGCTGCATCTGCCCGCGGCCGAGCGGCAGAACCGTGCCACCCGCAAGGCTGCCGCGGTGGCGCTCGAGCGGGTGGGACTGTCGGCGCATGCCGAGCTGCCGGCGGCGAGCCTGTCCTACGGCGGCCTCAAGCGGCTCGAGCTCGCGCGCGCGCTCGCGAGCGAGCCCAGGCTGCTTCTGCTCGACGAGCCCGCCGCCGGCTGCAATCCCGTGGAGACCGCCGAGATCGAAGCGATCATCCGCGAATTCGTCCGCGGCGGCATTACCGTGGTGCTGGTCGAGCACGACATGCGGATGGTGATGAACATTTCCGATCGCATCCACGTGCTCGCCAACGGGCGCACGCTGGCCGAGGGCACGGCCGCCGAGGTGCGCTCGAACCCGCGGGTGATCGAGGCTTATCTCGGCACCCAGGCACTGGAGGAGACCGCCGGTGCTGCGGATTGAGAACGTCAAGAGCGGCTACGGCCGCATCGAGGCGCTGCACGGCATCTCGCTCGAGGTCGCTGCCGGCGAGGTCGTTGCCCTGCTCGGCGCCAACGGCGCCGGCAAGACGACGCTGGTCCGCGCGATTTCCGGCGTGCAGCCGATTTCAGCGGGCCAGATTCGGTTCCAGGGCCAGCCGATCGAGCGGCTCCCGGCGCATGCGCGGGTGGCCTTGGGGATCGCCCAGGTCCCGGAAGGGCGACAGCTGTTCGCGCCCTTAGCGGTCGAAGACAATCTCCGGCTCGGAGCCTGGACCAGAGCCGACCTCGACCTGCAAGCGGGGCTTGCCGCGGTCTACGACATGTTCCCGATCCTGGCGGAGCGCCGCGCCGCGCCCGCCGGCACCTTGTCGGGCGGCCAGCAGCAGATGCTCGCAATCGGCCGGGCGCTGATGGCCAAGCCGCGACTGCTTCTGCTCGACGAGCCCTCGATGGGGCTCGCCCCCATGCTGGTCGAGCGGATTCTCGGCGTCGTGCGCGAATTGAAACGTGCAGGGCTGACTGTGCTGCTGATCGAGCAGAACGCCCGCGCTGCACTCGCCATCGCCGATCGCGCCTATGTGCTCGAAACCGGCAAAATCACCGCCAGCGGGACGGCGGCTCAGATCCGATTCGACCCGCGCGTGCGGCAGGCTTATCTCGGCGTCTGAGAGTTCCGCTGCCGATTGATCCCGGTCAAGTGGAAGGGTTGGGGATTGCTCTAGACGTGGGCTAGAATTGCTCTGGCACGGCCAGGCTGGAGAATGCCCGATGAAAGACAGCATCGCCGGCGACCGAGAGAGCCGTGGCAGCGGCAGCGGTGCCGCGGTCCTCTCGCGATAGGCTGCACGTCATGCCGGCTCGCGCTCCCGACGGTGAACGCAGCGTCTCCACCTACTGCTATCAGTGCGTGGCGGGTCCTGACCTCTTGAAGGTGCGCATCGAGCACGGCGTGGCGACCGAGGTCGCTCCCAATTTCGACGCCGCCGGGATTCATCCGGCCGGCGGCAAGGCCTGCGTCAAGGCCTTCGGGCTTGTGCAGAAGCTCTACAACCCCGATCGCATTCTCCATCCCATGAAGCGCACCAATCCCAGGAAGGGGCGGGGGGAGGATCCGCGGTTCGTGCGGATTTCCTGGGACGAGGCGCTCGATCTCGTGGCGGCGAAGCTCAATGCCGCACGCGAGCGCGGCCTGCTCGACGAGGCCGGCTATCCGCGGGTTGCGGCAAGCTTTGGCGGCGGCGGCACGCCCACCGCCTATATGGGGACGCTGCCGGCGTTTCTCGCCGCCTGGGGTCCGGTCGACATGAGCTTCGGCAGCGGGCAGGGCGTGAAGTGCTATCACTCCGAGCATCTCTACGGCGAGCTGTGGCACCGCGCCTTCACCGTCTCGCCCGACACGCCGCTGTGCGAATACCTCGTCTCGTTCGGCGCCAATGTGGAAGCCTCCGGGGGCGTCTGCGGGGTCAAGCGTCACGCCGACGCGCGCAAGCGCGGAATGAAGCGCGTGCAGATCGAGCCGCATCTCTCGGTCACCGGCGCCTGCTCGGCGGAGTGGATTCCGATCAAGCCGAAGACGGATGCTGCGTTCCTGCTCGCGATGACCCACGTGCTGCTGCACGAGCATCAGCTTGATCGGCTTGACGTTCCGTTTCTCAAGAAGCATACGTCGTCGCCCTATCTCGTGGGACTGAACGGCTTCTTCCTGCGCGATCCGACGACGCGCAAGCCACTGGTGATCGATCTCAAATCGAGTCGCGCGGCGGCCTTCGACGCTCCCGGCATCGATCCGGCGCTCGCCGGCACTTTCACGGTCGACGGTGTCGAGGTCGGCCCCGATCACGAGCTCACGGCGCAGCACGCCGTGGCGGTGCA
Organism: Xanthobacteraceae bacterium; assembly: GCA_036406655.1. Lineage (GTDB taxonomy): Bacteria > Pseudomonadota > Alphaproteobacteria > Rhizobiales > Xanthobacteraceae > VAZQ01. The sequence continues at coordinate 7,142 of DASXAP010000241.1, forward strand.
GCCATCGTTCTCGCATCTCGTCGCGCATGTGCAGGATTACTCGCCGGAATGGGCGGCGACGATCTGCGACGTCGAGGCGCAAGCCATCCGTCGTGTCGCAAACGAGTTTCTCGAGCATGCCCGGATCGGCGAGACGATCGAGATCGAGGGCGAGATGCTCCCGCTGCGCCCGGTCGCGATCTCGCTCGGCAAGACGGTGAACAACGGCTGGGGCGGATACGAATGCTGCTGGGCGCGCACGCTGCTGGCGTGCCTGGTCGGCGCGCTCGAAGTTCCGGGCGGCACCCTCGGCACGACGGTGCGGCTGAACCGCCCTGCCGACAATCGCTGGTCGAGCGTCAAGCGCGGGCCCGACGGATTCATGGATTACCCGATGAACCCGACGGGAAAGAACGAATGGGTATCGCGCTCGCCGGCGCGCAGCGCCTATCGCACGCTGGTGCCGCTCTCCGGCAACTCGCCCTGGAGCCAGGCGCTCGGTCCCACCCATCTCGCCTGGATGATGCAGAAGGAGGATTTCGCGAAGCTGCCCGCCGCGGCGCCGCCGGATGTCTGGCTCGTTTATCGCACCAATCCCGCGATCTCGTTCTGGGACACGGACGCGGTGGGCGCCGCCATGGCGCGCTTCCCGTTCACGGTGTGCTTCGCCTATACGCGCGACGAGACCAACCATGTCGCCGACGTGCTCTTGCCCGACTGCACCGATCTCGAAGGGTTGCAGCTCCTGCGCATCGGCGGCACCAAATATGTCGAGCAGTTCTGGGACACCCAGGGATTTGCGCTGCGCGACCCGGCGGCGCCGCCGCAGGGCGAGGCAAAGGACTTCACCTGGATCGCGACCGAGCTGGCCCGCCGCACCGGTCTGCTGGAAGCCTACAATTCCGCGATCAACCGCGGCGCCGCCGGGGTGCGGCTTGCCGGACCCAACTATGACTTCTCGCTCGAGGTGGCGAAGGTCCACGACGTGGAGACGATCTGGGACGCCGCCTGCCGCGCGGCGAGCGCCGAGCTGACCGACGGCGCCGAAACCGAAGGGCTCGACTGGTTCCGCACCCACGGCTTCCGGGTGAAGCCGTTCCCGCGCCTGCAGTGGTACCTCTATCCGAAGCTCGTGCGCGAAGGCCTGCGTTTCGAGCAGCCGTTCCAGGAGCGCCTGTTCCGCATCGGCAAGGAGCTGGAGCGGCGGCTGCACGAGCAGGGCATCACCTGGTGGGATCGCCAGCTCGCCGAATACGAGCCGCTGCCGCACTGGCGCGATCTCTCTGCGCTCTGGGAAGGCGCGCTCGAGCGGCATTTCCAGGTGCACATCGCCGACTACCCGTTCTGGCTGCTGACGGCGCGAAGCATGCAATATTCCTGGGGCGGCAATGTCGGCATCCCGCTGATCAAGGAGGTGGCGGACAACGTCGCCGGCCACGGCAGCGTGGTGATGAACCACGCCGCCGCCGAAAGGCTCGGCATCGCCGACGGCGATCTGGTGGAGGTCCGCTCGCCGCTCAATCAGACCAGGGGCCGCGCGCTGCTGTGCGAAGGCATCCGCCCCGACACTCTCCTGATGATCGGCCAGTTCGATCATTGGGCGACGCCGTTCGCCAAGGAGATGGGCGCGCCCAGCATGAACGCGCTGATGCCGATGCTGCTCGATCTCACCGACGCTACCGGGTCGAGCGCCGACCTCGTCAAGGTCAAGGTGAGGCGGCTGGAGAGGCGGCGATGACCCGATGGGTGATGCTCGCCGATCTCGAGCGCTGTGTCGGTTGCCAGACCTGCACGGCGGCCTGCCGGCACGCCAACGCCACCTCGCCGGCGGTGCAGTGGCGCAAGGTGCTCGATGTGGAGGCCGGCAGCTATCCGAACGTCAGCCGCACATTCGTGCCGGTAGGATGCCAGCATTGCGAAGACCCGCCCTGCATGCATGTCTGCCCGTCGACCGCCACCCGCCGGCGCGCCGACGGCATCGTCACCATCGACTACGACATCTGCATCGGCTGCGCCTATTGCGACGTCGCCTGTCCCTATCAGGCGCGTTTCAAGATCGACGACGCGCGCTTCGCCTACGGCGCGGCGATCGAGAACGAGGTCGAGCGCGCCGACTCGCGGCTGCTCGGGGTCGCGCAGAAATGCACCTTCTGCGTCGATCGCATCGACTTCGGCCTCGCCAACGGGCTCACGCCCGGGACCGATCCGCGCGCCACCCCGGCTTGCGTCAATGCCTGCATCGCCGATGCGTTGCATTTCGGCGATCTCGACGAGCCCGACAGCAATGTCTCCCGCCTGCTTCGTGAGCAGCGGCATTTTCGCATGCACGAGGAGATCGGCACCGCGCCCGGCTTCTATTATCTCTATGCCAAGGCAGATGGATCGGCCGAGGCGCCGGGCACATCGGCTTCGGCTGCGCCTGCGTCGATCGAGGCGGGCAGGATACGCAGCCGCGGCGTCGAGCCCTGGCACCAGCAGCACTGGGACTGGAAGGCGGCGGGCAATTTCATCTGTGGCGGCCTCGGCACCGGGCTGCTGCTGTTTGCGTCGCTCGCGAGCCTCTCGGTCGGCACCTCGTCCGCGCTCGAATGGCTCGCGCTCGGGCTGATCGCGCTCGGACTGTTCCTGGTGCTGCTCAAGATCGGACGTCCCTGGCGTTTCATCTACGTGCTGCGCCAGCCGCAGCGTTCGTGGATGACGCGGGAGGCCTGGGTGGCGGCGGCGCTGTTCCCCATCGGCGCTCTGGCGGGGTGGTTCGACGAGCCCGTCCTTCTGCTGGCTGCAGCGGTTCTCGGACTCTTCTTCCTGTTCAGCCAGGCGATGATCCTGCGCGAGGCCAAGGGGATTCCGGCCTGGCGCGCGCCGCTGGTCGTGCCGCTCATTCTGACCACCGGGCTCGCCGAGGGAAGCGGTCTTCTTCTCGTGGCGGGAGCGGCGCTTGCGGTGCTCGCGCCGATGCTCAAGCTTGCCGCCGCGGCTGCGGTGGTGCTGGCTGCGCTCCGCGCCTTTCTGTGGGGCCGCTATCGCGCCGCGCTGCGCGTTGAGGGTGCGCCGAAGCTGACGCTTGCAGTTCTCGCCGCCTTCAGCCCCTGGTTCCTGGCGATCGGGCTGGTGCTGCCGACGGCCTTCATCGTTCTCGCGTTGCTCAGCGGCAATCTCGCCGGCGGCCTGCTCCCGGTTGCCGGACTCTGCATTGCCGGTGCGGGGGCAGCGCTCAAGTTCGTTCTGGTGACGCGAGCCGGCTACAATCAGGGCTTTGCGCTCGTCCGCACCCCGGTGCGCGGCACCGGCGAGGCCGGGCCCGGGATCAAGCCCGGGTGGTGAGGCTCGACACGGGAGATCGAAGCATGAGCATGCACGAGGCAGTGCGAAGCGGGGATACTTTCATGTTCGATCCGGAAGCCGAGCGCATGTCGCGCCAGGCGATCACGGCGTTGCAGACCGCGCGCCTCAAGCGGGCTCTCGAGCTCGCCCATGCCCGCGTCGCTCACTATCGGCGGAAATTCGACGCGGCCGGAGTGCGGCCGGACAGCTTCAGAAGCCTCGCCGATATCAGCCGGTTCCCGTTCACGCTGAAAACCGATCTGCGCGACAACTATCCGTTCGAAATGTTCGCGGTGCCGCGCGAGAAGCTCGTCCGCCTGCATGCCTCGTCGGGAACGACCGGCAAGCCGACGGTGGTGGGTTACACCCAGGGTGACCTCGATCTCTGGTCGAACCTGATGGCGCGCTCGCTCGCCTGCGCCGGCGTGATGCCGGGCGACATCGTCCACAATGCCTACGGCTACGGCCTGTTCACCGGCGGGCTCGGCGTGCACTACGGTGCCGAGCGGCTCGGCTGCACCGTGGTTCCGGTCTCGGGCGGCGCCACCGAGCGGCAGGTCACCCTGCTGCAGGATTTCGGCGCGAACGTCCTGTGCGCCACTCCCTCCTACGCCCTCAACATTGCCGAGGTCGCCGCCGAGATGCGCATCGATCTGCGCGGCGGGCCGCTGCGGATCGGCATGTTCGGAGCCGAGCCGTGGAGCGACGCCATCCGGCGCGATCTCGAAGCGCGGCTCGGCATTGCCGCCGTGGACGTGTACGGGTTGTCCGAGATTCTCGGGCCGGGTGTCGCCTGCGAATGCCATGTCGCGCGCTCGGGGCTGCACGGATGGGAGGATCACTTCCTGTTCGAGATCGTCGATCCCGACACCCTGCAGCCGCTTCCGCCGGGTGAGACGGGGGAGCTGGTCATCACCACGCTCAGCAAGGAGGCGCTGCCGATGATCCGCTACCGCACGCGCGACATCACCCGCCTCGAGACGGGTCCCTGCGCCTGCGGCCGCAGCCATGTCCGCATCATGCGGGTGAGCGGGCGCGACGACGACATGCTGATCATCCGCGGCGTCAACGTCTTCCCCTCGCAGGTCGAGGCCGTGCTGGTCGGCTTCCCCGATCTCGCGCCGCACTACCAGCTGGTGCTCGTCCGCGAAGGCGCGCTCGACGTCATGACCGTCGAGGTCGAGCTCGCCCCCGGGGCGGGATTGGATTCTGCCGCGCGCAGCCGCAAGGCAGCCGACGTGGTCAAGCACATCAAGTCGCTGGTCGGGGTGACCTGCAGGGTCGAGGTCAAGTCCCCGGGGGAGGTGCCGCGCTCGCAGGGCAAGGCGGTGCGCGTCAAGGATCAGCGCAAGCAGGGCCCGCCGTAGCTGAGCGGTAGGGTGGGCAAACGCGCCTGAAACGGCGCGTTGATGCGATACGCCTGCGTCGCGCGCGTTTGCCCACCATCGACGCAACACGCGGCAACGGTGGGCCAGATCGCCCACGTGATGTGCCAACCGGCAACGCCGCGCAGGCGATTTTTGCCCACCCTGCGAAATCCGCGCGGGAGTCGCGGCTGAGTCTCAATGAGGGACAGTGGGCAGCGAGGCGCGGATGCGGTCGGAGAAGTTCGGTGCGTCATCGGCCGCCTCCGCCGCCTCGTTGATCAGCGAGCGGCGCCGCAGCTCCTCGAAGGGCAGCGTCGTGTCCACGCGGCCGGAATGGTAGAGATAGCTGTCGACGAGACCATTGAACAGATGCCGGATGTCGAAGCGGCCCTCCCGGCCGGCGGCATTCGCGTAGCGCACGATGTTGATGGTGCAGCTGTTGCTGAGCAGGTGATAGAACTCCGGCCGGTCGGCGAGCTCGTTGATCCGCGCGAGATAGATGAGCAGCAGCCGTCGCGCGTGCTCGGCCGATGCGTTCAGCCGATAAAGATAGACCGTCTCCCGGCGGTAGTTGGTGCGCACGCGCACGAGGTCGCGCTCGTTTCCGACCACGTAGATCAGCTCGAACTGCTTGAACATCGAGGCGATGGGGGAGAATCCCTCGCCCACCTCCGGCCGCGTCTCGATCGAGATGCTCAAGGGCGGGGCATCGTCGAAGATGAAGCTCAGGAAGGTGTGGCCGACGAGTCCCTCGCTCCAGTACGAAACGTAGAAATCGATGCCGGTCAGGTGGGAGAGCCGGATCTCGCGCTCCTCGTAGCGCACGGTGAAGTCGTTGCGGCTGCGATAGTCGAAGTTGCGCACGCCGGTGATGCGCACGCGGTCGCCGTCGATGGTCGCCCGCGGCATCACCGCGACCTCCGGCCGCCACGGCCGGTCGTGCGAGGGCGGGATCAGGATCCACCAGACGACCACCCCGGCGAACACGCCGAGGAAGGTCCAGTGCCCGCCGCGCCGCCGCGTGATCCAGCAGCTCCAGACGGCGAACGCCGCGAACGCCGCCGCTGCCGCCAGCCGCAGCCATTGCCACGGGAGATTCGAATAGTAGATCGCCAGCGTGCCCCAGGTGACGAGGAGGAACAGAGCCAGGGACCGGACGGTGGTGACGAGGCCCCCGAGCACTCGGGAGAGGAAGCTGCGCTGCCGGCGCACCGACTCCTCCCGCTTCGTCGAGGCAACGGACTCCACCTGGGTCGTCATCGATCCTCGAACCTGAGCGTGAGGCCGGTGACGCCGAGCGCGAGATTGGCCCCGACCTTGCCCATCACCGAGACGGGCTGCAGCACCGTCGAGCGCCGCGACCCGCCGATCAGGGCCTTGGCGCCGATGCCGGGGCCGAGGGAGACATCCCCGCTCACACCGACATAGTGGCCGGCGAGCGCTCCGCGTCGGGCACCCTTCGTTCGGGCGAGCACCGCCCAGCTCATGATGCCTCCGGCAGTGATCCCCACGTCGAGGCCGAAGCGGGTGACCGTGCCGGAATAGCTCTCGACCTGGTTACGGCTGTTGCTGACGTATTTGCAGGAGAGCCGCCGCCGCGAGCCGATCAACGCGCCGATGCTCGGCGCCACCCGGCAGGTGAGCCTGCCTGCTTCGGTCACCGACTGCGCCGGTGCCGCGTCGCCCATCGGAAGCAGCACGGCCGCAAGCAGGGCCGCGGCGGCGGTTGCACGCGCGAGGATCGCGCTCCCGCTCGGCCTTGAGGATGGGCGGTCAATCATGGAAAATGTGCCGGCTCACCGTTCTGTCGAGTCGATCCCGCGTCCTGCGCCCCACGCGCCTCGCCGGCACGGTCCGGAGAGCGGGCGTCGTTTCTCTGTCCCCCGATTTCGCGCCCTCACGTCCAACTTACGTCCAAGTTGCCTCATGACCGTCAGCATCGCCGAAGCAAATCGCCCGCTCGCTGCGCTCCTCGCCCTGATGGCCCTGTCGCTCGCGGCCCTGCCGTTGCTGCCGCCGATTCCGCAGGATCCTGCCTATCACGATTTCGCCGACCAACGCACTCTCCTCGGCATTCCCCATTTCTGGAACGTGGTCTCGAACCTCCCCTTCGTGCTGGTGGGCGCCGCGGGGCTTTGGCAGTTCGGCCGACATCCGGCGACCTTCGTGCTCTTTCTCGGTGTTTTCCTGACCGGTTTCGGCTCCGCTTATTACCACTGGGCTCCGAGCAACGACACCCTGTTCTGGGACCGGCTGCCCATGGCGCTCACCTTCATGGCGATCCTCGCCCTCGCGGTCGAGGAGCGGGTGAGCGCGAGGGCCGGCGCCGTGCTGCTCTGGCCGCTGCTCGCGCTCGCCGTGCTCAGTCTGCTGGTGTGGCGCTGGACCGATGACCTGCGGCTCTACGGCTGGGTGCAGTTCTTCCCGTGCGTGGCGCTGCCGATCCTGTTCGTTGCGCTACCCGCGCGATACTCCGGCACGTCCTGGTGGCTCGTTGCCGCGGCGTTCTACGCCCTCGCCAAGCTGCTCGAATTCTACGACCACGCTGTCCATGCGCTCGGCTTCGGCCTGAGCGGGCACACGCTCAAGCACCTCGCCGCCGCTGTGGCGTGTCTGGCGATCCTGCGGCACTTCCAGGTCCGCCGGCCGCTGCTCCGCAAATAGCTGCGGGACAAGGAGCCGGGGGTGTGACGCGCCGAGCGGATTCCCGGCGGCCGCCGGATCAGCAGACCCACACGCGCGCGGGACCCCAGACGGTCGGAACCCAGCGCCAGCAGCTGACGACGACCGGGACCCCGACGACGACGATCGGAGCCGCCGCGACGCCCCATCCCCAGGCCGGCCGGCCCCATCCCCAGCCGGGTCCCCATCCGGCTCCGCGCCATCCCCAGCCCCCGCCCCATCCCCAGCCGGGACCGCGCCAGCCCCCCACGCCGACCCCCACGCCGCCGCGCCAGCCCGCGCCGCGCCACTGGGCAGATGCATCGGTGCTGGAAGCCATGATGAAGCTGCCAACGGTCGCCGCAGCGGTCACGACGATGGTCATCTTGCGCAACATGGAATTCCTCCTTTTCGAATGGACCTTAATTCGGCGCAGCCTTCAGTGAAGCCCTTGCCAGGTGTTGGTCAAAACTGTCGAGGTGAACCTGCCGGACAGGACTGCGCATGCACCGCCGTCAGCAGCATACCGGCACGCAGGCGGCTCCGCATGCCGTGCAACCGGACGGCTCCGCCCCAGCGCGCAACCGGCCCCAGATGGCAGCCGTGCACCTGCTCGATCGAGCTTAACGTGGCGGCTGCCCTGATAGTGACGCTCGCCGCCTGGCTCAGCGGTGCTGCGGTGCTGTCCCGTGCGACGAGCGGTAACATGAGCAAGCCACCGAACGGCACCAACAGATTCGACCGGATTATTCTGCTCACTTCGCAGCTCGTTTGTTGATGACCTCTCTCCTGTTATTATAGGCTTTTCGCGGGACGAGATCATCGTTGCCGTTGTAGCTGACATGCGAAAAGCCCAGCACGTTCGATCCGGCCGCTATATGGTGGGAGCCGCCGCAGCGCTCCCGGTTGGGAGCGGCCGCGCATGGTGGCGTAGAATACGTCTACTCGCGGCGGGATCTGTTCGGCGTCAATGCTCGACGCTGCCGGCCGGTCTCGACTACGGCACCGGCAACCGCATCCTCGGCGGGGCCATCGGGCGTTTCTGAGCAGCTTGATCGGCCCCGTCATGCCGGCTGGCGCGATGGAGCAAATCGACTAAGCTCATTGACCATGGCGCTGGTTCGGGTATTTGCTGTGCTCCAGGGGATGGCTGCAATATTCCCTGCGAATGCGAGAACCGGCTTGAACAACGCACGCGCAGGCCGGTTCGGACGGTCCAGCAAGTAAGACAGGGAGAATAGCGATGCTCTTCGCCGAGGGCTTCACTTTCCGCAATTTCCTCGCCGACGTCCTTGCGGTATTCGTGTTCGTGGTCTGGTTCTGGCTGCTCATCACCGTCTTTACCGACCTGTTCCGGCGACATGACGTATCCGGCTGGATCAAGGCCATCTGGGTGATAGCCCTGATCGTGTTTCCCTATCTCGGCATATTGGCGTACCTGATCACTCAGGCACGAGGCATGGCGGAGCGAAACAGCCAGCAGGCTCAACAGACACGTGAGCAGCTGCGCCAGGCGGTCGGCTTCAGCGTTGCCGACGAGATCGATAAGCTAGATCGGCTCAAGAAGTCAGGATCGATCACCGATCAGGAGTTCACGCGTCTCCGCACCAAGCTGGTTGCGTAGCCACGGATCGATGAGCGAGCCCGAATTGCCCGAGCGTGCAGGTGATCTCCCGCGCGGCCGCTTCGGAAATGCGAGCTTCCTGCATCGGCAGCTGCCATACATCATTGTGCTGGCGCTGGCAGTTGCAGGCGTGGCCTACACCAACATTTCGCGACAGCCGCTCATTGGATATTGGGAATTCCTGACCCTGGCGATGGCTGTCCTCTGCGTCGTCACCGAATGGCCGAAGGTTGCCGACAGGTCCAGTCGCTGGCGGTTGATCTTGAAGCACGCGCTCCACTGGGGTGCCATCCTGGTCGCCATGAACATCATGCTGCTGTACGGGGTTCAGCAGCTCCTGCCTTCGCCGGCGACGAGTCTTGTGCTCTTGATGTTGCTGGCGCTGGGCACTTTCCTCGCTGGTCTCAACATCCGATCCCTCCAGATCTGCTTTCTCGGGCTTGCCATGGCTTTCGCGGTACCTGCGATCGCCTGGTTCAAGCAATTCGCACTTTTTTTCGTACTGGCCGCGGTGGTGCTGATCGGCCTCGGCTTGGCATTCTGGCCACGGCGGCAGGCCCAGCAGCCTCCGCCGAATCCGGGAGAGAACCCCACGCCGTGAGGGCGACGCCGGTTCACTCGGTGAAGCTCGCGGCCCGCAGTCACCCCCAGGAGCTGTCAGCGGGTCGCCGGACGGTGACCCGTGCCCGCCGTGCTCACCACGTGCCAGTGAAAGCAGGCCCGGCGATCGACGCGGCCATGTGAGAGCCGCGCTCCGCGCCCGTGGCGCGCATTCAAGGCGTCTCGCACCTCGATCGCAGCTGCATTGCCCGCTCGTTTTCCCGAATCGGTGGGGCGGCCCGAGCCGAAGATCTAATTCCAGAAATCGATTGAAGCTGCCGGACAAAGATGGCAGTCACCTTCAGGGCCGGACCGAGCGTGCTGGTCGAGGCAAGCCGCGCGGGAGGTCGGCCGGAGAACGGCGAGAGGCAGGTCCCCACCTCCTCGAGTGACCATGGAGAAATGACGATGCTCTTCGCTGAAGGCTTCACTTTCCGCAATTTCCTGGCGGATGCGTTCGCGATTTTCATGTTCGTGGTCTGGTTCTGGCTCCTCATAACGGTCTTCACCGATCTGTTCCGCCGTCACGACCTGTCCGGCTGGGCCAAGGCGGCCTGGGTGATAGGGGTGCTCGTGTTTTCCTACCTGGGCATATTCGTGTACCTGATCACCCAGTCGAGAGGCATGGCGGAGCGCAACAGCCAGCAAGCTCAGCAGGCGCGCGAGGAGCTGCGTCGCGTGGTCGGCTTCAGCGCTGCCGACGAGATCGACAAGCTCGATCGGCTCAAGAAGTCGGGATCCATTACCGACCAGGAATTCGCGCGTCTGCGCGCCAAGCTGGTTGCGTAGCCGGCGTCGGCCGGCATCCAGGAGCGTGATTGCGTCTCGATCCGGGCGGATCACTGCGCACTCCTCTGGCGGCCGGGACGTCTCGGCCGCAATGCGCAACGCGCGGCGCTGCCTGTCGTCGGCAGGCCCGGTGATTGCGTGAACGTGGGGCCACCGCCGGATGGAGATGCCCGAATGAGCGCAGACAGCGCCATACGCGGCATGCTCGCGCTCTGCACGGCCGTCCTCGTTGCCGGAGCGCTGTTCCTGGCCAAGTCGGTGTTCGCGCCAGTGGCCTTCTCCTTTTTCGCTATGGCGATCGTGTGGCCGCTGCAACGGGTGCTGCAGGCACGAATGCCGAAGGCCGCAGCGCTTCTCGTCACCGTCCTGCTGAGCCTGGCGGTGCTCGCCGTCATGGCGCTGGCCATAGCCTGGAGCACGAGCCAGGTCGGTCGTTGGCTCGTCGGCAATCTCGAGCGGTTTCACTTCATCTATGTCAGCACGAACGAGTGGCTCGAGGCCCGCGGCATCGTCGTCAGCGGGTTTCTCGCCGAAAGGTTCGACGTGTCGTGGCTGGTCGGCTTGGCTCAGCAGGCTGCCGGGCGACTGAACTCGATGGCCGGTTTTGCGCTTCTCGTCTTCACGTTCACGATGCTGGGACTCCTGGAGGTGGACCGCGTCACCCACCGAATCGGCGAGCTCGAGAGGCGGGCGCCCGGTCTCAAGCTGCTGCAGGCCGGTGAGCGGATCGCCCGCCAATTCCGCACCTACATGCTCATCCGCACCATGGCCAGCATCCTCACCGGGTTTCTGACCTACTGCTTCGCGCTGCTCGTCGGGGTTGAGCTGGCGGTATCCTGGGGCATCATATCGTTCGTCCTCAACTATGTTCCGGTGCTGGGACCGATCGTCGCCGTCGTCCTCACCACGTTGTTCGCCGCTGCGCAATTCGAGGCGCTGCAGCCGACCCTGCTGGTCCTGGCCGGATTGAGCGTGATTCAGTTCTCGATCGGGAATTATCTGGAGCCCCTGCTGGCGGCCGTCACCCTCGCGATCTCGCCGTTCCTCGTGCTCTTCGCCGTGTTCTTCTGGACTTTTCTGTGGGGGATCCCGGGGGCCTTCATCGGGGTGCCGATGACGATCGCGCTGCTCACCATCTGCGCCCAGCACGTATCGAGCAGCTGGCTGCCGAATCTGGTGTCGGAACCCGCGCGCGCCCCCTGAATGAGCGTGCGGTCATGCATGACAGTCGACGATCGGCACGGGAGCCAGCAGGCACACCGCTTCCGGCGGCGTTCCGTGCGCGGCAGCGCTGCCTCTTCCAGGCGCGATGGCCACGCCGGCGAGCGCGTCCTTGGTCCCGTCGATGACGTATTGCACCGCCAGCGCCGCAAGCACGATGCCGAAAACGCGTCCGATCACGTTGATGCCGGTTCGTCCGAGCCGCTCCATCAGCGGGGCCGCGAACAGCAGGACGGCGAGGCACAGGCCGAGCACCGACAGCAGCAGTGCGATCACGACGGCCTGCAGCGCCAGGTCGTGCTCCGTCCGCTGCATCAGCAGGATCACCGAGGCGATCGCCCCGGGCCCGGCGATGAGCGGAATCGCCAGCGGAAAAACCGCCACGTCCTCGCTCTCGCTGGCCTCCCTCGTTTCCGCTCTCGTGGTCGACCGGATGCCGCTCTGGCGCGCGAATACCATATCGATCGAGAGCAGCAGCAGCAGCAGTCCGCCGGCAATGCGCAATGCGGGCAGCCCAATTCCGAGAAAGTGGAGAAGCGCGCCTCCCACCAAAGCCACCACGAGCAGCGTCGCTGCTGCGACTGCGACGGCTGTCGCCGCAGTGCGGCGCCGCCGCTCGACTTTTTGGCCGTGCGTCAGCGCCAGGAAGATGGGCAGCGTCCCGACCGGATCGATGATCACGACCAGGGTCACGAAGACGGTGGCGGCAAACTCGATCATGCGGGCTCGCTGTCGTCCTTCGCCACGGACCTCGGCAGGCGCGTGACGAGCGCCGCCCGCGCATCGCTCACCCGCATTCGACCCTCGCTCAAAACGAACCCGCCGCAGCGCCGAGGGCGATCACCGCGACGAGCGCGATGATCGCGCCGAGGATCGCCACGATCACGATGTCGCGATAGCTCTCGCCGTGCGTGCTGCCGCAGACCGCGAGCAGCGTCACCACCGCGCCGTTGTGCGGCAGGCTGTCGAGCGTGCCCGAGCCGATCACCGCCACACGGTGCATGAGCGCGGGATCGATTCCGGTCTGCGCGGCGATGCTCATGTAGGTCTCGCCCAGCGCATCGAGGGCGATGGTCAAGCCGCCGGAGGCCGAGCCGGTGAGCGCCGCCAGCAGGTTGGTGGCGACGGCGAGCGAGACGAGCGGCCCTCCCTGGATCGAAAGCACCCACTCGCGCACCAGCGCGAAGGCGGGCAGGGCGGCGATGACGGCGCCGAAGCCGACGAGGCTCGCGACGCTCAGCGCCGGCAGCACCGAGGCGTTGGCGCCGGCGTCCATGCTTGCCCGCAGTGCCGGCAGGCGGCGGAGGTTCGCCAGGACGACGACCACGACCGCGGCGAAGAGCGCCACCGCGACCGCCCACACCCCCGCCACGGCCGAGAGCGAGGTGGCGCCCCAACGCTCCTCGCCGAGGAAGGAGAAGTCGAGCCGGGGCAGCAGCAGGACCGACATCAGCAGGTTGACACCGATCACGACGATGAGGGGCAGGGCGGCGACAGTCACCGGCGGCCCCGTCTTGCTGTGATGGCCATGCCCGATCTCGGCGGGATCGAACGCGTGCGCTGCGGCGGCGCGTTCGCGATCTTGCGCCACCGCCCCCGGAGCGACGTCCCGGTCACCGCCGAACCCTTCGCCGCGTCGCCGCGCGGCCGCTTCGGCGCGCCCGAGCCACCACAGGCCGAAGCCGAGCATGATGAGCGAGGCGATGATCCCCAGCCCCGGGGCGGCGAACGGGGTCGTGCCGAAGAACGGCATCGGGATCGCATTCTGAATCGACGGCGTGCCCGGGAGTGCCGACATGGTGAAGGTCGAGGTGCCGAGCGCGATCGCCGCCGGCATCAGCCGCCGCGGAATGTCGGCGGCGCGGAACAGCGCCTGCGCCATGGGAGCGAGCACGAAGAAGGCGACGAACAGGCTCACCCCGCCGTAGGTGACGATCGCGCCGGCCAGAACCACCGCCAGCATCGCTCGCCGCGGCCCCAGGCGCTCGGTCATGAAGCCGGCGATGGTGTCGATCGAGCCGCTGTCCTCCATCAGCTTGCCGAACAGCGCCCCGAGCAGGAACAGCGGGAAGAACTGCGCCAGGAACTGCGCGGCGCTGCCCATGAAGGTCTGCGTCCAGTGGGCGAGCAGCGGCTCGCCCGCCACCAGGGCGGCGACGAGCGCGGCGGCCGGCGCCAGCAGCAGCACGCTCCAGCCCCGATAGGCGAAAAAGACCAGCAGCCCGAGGGCGAGCACTATTCCGACGAGACCCATGTTCACCCGCGCGTTATTCCAGGAGCGAATCGAGATCGAAGGTGGAGCGGCGCCCCAGATCCTGCCCGTGGTCGCGCAGGAACACGTCCGCGCAGCGCCGCCCTTCGTCGCGCAGCATGCAGAAGAACTCCCATTCCGCGTTGAGCTTGGAGGAGTAGCCGAGCTCGGTCATCTTCGCGCTGGCGATGCGGTGGATGCGCATGCCCGACATTCGCGCAAGCTCGCCTTCGTGCGGCTCGACCAGCCGCCGGAGCAGCGCGATCATCCGCAGCTCCTTCATCAAGGGCGAGTTGAAGGAGACCTCGTTGAGGCGGTCGAGAATCTCGCGCGCCGAGCGCGGCGTGCCGGGTCGCTCGATCGGATTGACCTGCACGAGGATCGTGTCGCTCGACGTGCACTCGCGCACCAGCGGTGTCAGCGTCGGATTGCCTACGTAGCCGCCGTCCCAGTAGGCCTCGCCGTCGATCTCGATGGCCTGGAAAAGCGTCGGCAGGCAGGCCGATGCCAGCAGGGCCTCGGGGCTGAGCTCGTCGTTGTGGAACAGACGCCCGCGACCGGTGCGCACGTTGGTCGCCGTCACGAACAGCTTGATCGGCGACTGCTGCAGCCGGGCGAAGTCGACGCATTGCGCGAGGATGTCGCGCATGGGGTTGATGCCGCGCGGATTGAGGTCGTACGGCGAGAACAGCCGCGCGGCCATGTCCATGGCGATGAAGAGCGGGGAGGTATCCATGGTCCAGCGGCCCATGAGCACATCGAGCGGGCTGCGCCGGAACGGGCTGAACCTGCCTGCATTCGCCACCCGCCGCCAGAAATCCTCGAGTGCCCTGCGCGCGCCGGCAGGGCCATCGGCCGAGTAGCCATGCGCCAGCACGGCTGCATTCATCGCGCCGGCCGAGGTGCCGGAGATGCCCTCGATCCGCAGGCGCGGCTCCTCGAGCAGACGATCGAGCACGCCCCAGGTGAAGGCGCCGTGCGCGCCGCCGCCCTGCAGCGCGAGGTCGATCAGGACCGTGTCCCGATCGGCTCCGGCATCAGCTTCGGCTCGATCGACCATTGCTGCTCGTATCCCGGGAGGACCTGCGTTCGTGGCGGATCGGGCCCGCCGCAATCAGGCGCAGGAAGGAGCGAGTCGCAGCCGGCGTACCCGGCCTTGCGGATCGGTGCCGCCACATGACAGCAAATTACCTTCCTGAAAAGTTCGCGTGGGCGGGCCTCAGGGCAGCTGCAGCCAAGGCCGCGCCGGTAGTCCCGCAAAGCAAGCCGCGCGCAAGTTCCGTCTCGGCATCTCAATTCTCCTGTCGTGTTCTCGGCAGCTCGACTTTCGAAGCCAATCTTGGCGAAAGAAAGCACCTCGACCGGGAGCGCCCATGGGCTCGAGGGCCGCACGCTCACCCGGTGTCACAGGGCGAGAAAGCTCGCGCGCCGCAGTTGGAGCCTTTTTGCGATCAGGGCGGCCGGATAATTTCATCCGCTCTCGCAAGGCGACGCTTGGGGGGCTATGCTGCGAATGGCCCGTTCTTTGTGCGGGGGCATGTATCGCGGCCTTGGGCTGGGTGTCCGGCGGCGAGGCGATGTCCTGCGCATGAGCATTCACGGAAATGACGATATATCTTCTGGTCCTCATCGCCGCGTTCATTGGCATCCTGATCTGGGTGTTCGGCCGCAAGCGCAGGGCGCGTTTCGAGAAGGATGCCCGTATCCCGTTCGACGACGGGCGGGATCAAAGCGGCTGATCTTGGCGGCCATCGCTCCTATCGTCGTCTGTCGGCTTACGTGTGCGAGCTCGCTGTGCGTTGCTCGCAAGGCGTCTTCCAGCTGCTCGGCTTCCTGCTCCGCTCTCTTGCGTGCGGTGATGTCCCTGAAGACGCCGCTCACCCGGACAGGTTCACCGTTCTTGTCGAGCTCGGCGACGCGACCGAGCGCGATCATGACGTCGGGGTGCGTCTCGGCGTACTTCTCCGACAGCAGGCGGGCCATGCGCTCTTCATGAGCTCTGCCCGGAAATCGGCTGAGGTCGAGCGTGTCGTAGTATATTTCCGCATTCTTCAGTGAAGACTCGGCAAGCCGATATCTGATGGCCGTCGTCGCGCGCACGGCCGCAGGCATCGTGTCGTCCCCGGCGTTGATAATGAGGATACGCGCGGGGTCTGCTGCGGCCGCCGGCAGACAGAATGGCAAGCAGAGATTCAACAGCGAGACGACTATCAGGCGCCACACGTACCGGGTGATCTTGAACAGAAGCCCGGGGCGTCCAGCATAGTAGCCCGCGGAAACCAGGAGCACGTTATGCACGCCGTGCGGCAGGCGCAGCGAGCGTGGGTGCGCCGGCAATTCCAGCTGGTCCTGGAGCCGAATCATCGCCGCGCTCATCCCGCGTCGCGGCGGCTTTCGGGCCGCCCGTGCACGGAT
Source organism: Xanthobacteraceae bacterium (assembly GCA_036406655.1). Taxonomy (GTDB): domain Bacteria; phylum Pseudomonadota; class Alphaproteobacteria; order Rhizobiales; family Xanthobacteraceae; genus VAZQ01. Next base: position 23,373 of record DASXAP010000241.1, read on the forward strand.
GCGCGCGAATTGGAGTGACCGGCCTTGTCCCTGAACCAGGCCACATAGAGCGTCGGCAGAAAGACCAATGTGAGAATGGTCGCAACCAGCAATCCTCCCATGATGGCAAAGGCCATCGGTCCCCAAAAGACCGTCGGCGCGATCGGGATCATGCCGAGGACGGTCGACACGGCGGTGAGCATGATCGGGCGGAACCGGGCGCTGCTGGCGTCGATGACCGCTTGTCGGACATCCTTCCCTTCGGCGCGCTCGGCTTCGATCTGCCCAATCAAGATCACCGCGTTCTTGGTGATCATCCCGAGCAAAGCCAGAATGCCAAGGATCGCGACGAAACCGAGCGGCCTGCCGGATACGAGCAGCGCCGCGACGACACCGATCAGGCCCAAAGGAGCGACACTCAGCACGACGAACAGGCGTTGGAAACTCTGAAGCTGGATCATCAGGACGGTGACCATGATGAGGAGCATCAGCGGTACGACGGCGATTACCGAGGCTTGCGATTTCTTGCTCTCTTCCACCGTTCCACCCACGGCGATGTCGTAGGGTGCAGGGAGACCCTTGCGCAAAGCATCGACGGCCGGAGAAAGCGCATTGATCACCGCTTCAGGCAAAGCGCCGGGCACCACGTCGGCTTGCACGGTCAGGGTTGGAACACGGTCGCGACGCCACACCACGGGATAGTCTTGCGTGTATTCGAAGGATGCGAATTGACTGAGCGGAACCGTGCGTCCGCCCGGAAGAGGCACTTGCAGGCTGCGCAGGGTCGACAGCGAGACGCGTTGCTCGTCCGTCGCTCGAACGACGATGTCCACCAGGTAGATGTCGTCACGGACTTGTGAAATCGCGGCACCTGATATGACCGTGTTCAGCACGCTCGCCAAAGCTTGCGAGCTCAGACCGAGCTGGCGCGCCTCGTCCTGGTCTATCCGAACTCGGATTTCCCGCGCGGGCTCGATCCAGTCGAAATTGACCTTTTCCGCCCGCGGATCGGTCGCGACGAGCTGCGCGAGGCGAAAAGCGATCTCGCGCACTTGGGCGAGATCGGGACCGCTGACGCGATATTGCACCGGCCATCCCACCGGGGGCCCGAGCTCGAGCGGATAGATTCTTCCCACGATATTCGGAAACTCGTTTGCCAGAACCTTCTCCAGCTTGGCCTTCAGCCGCTCGCGGGCATGCAGGTCGTTGGCAACGATCACGGCTTGACTGAAGAAATCGTTCGGTAGCTGGACGTCGAGCGGTAGATAGAAGCGAATGGCACCGCGACCCACATATGTGCTCCAGCGCTTGACGTCAGGATCGCCTGCAAGGACGGCATCGAAGCGGTGTGCCATGGTTTCGCTGGCGTAGATCGACGCATTCTGGGGCAGCCTGAGGTCGACCAGAAGCTCCGGGCGGTCCGACGACGGAAAGAATTGATTCGGGATCAGCGGGATCGCGAGAATCGAGCCCGCGAAAAGCACCAATGTCAGCGCAATCGTCAACCACTTCGCCCGCACGGCAGCGGTGAGGAACGCTCGAAAGATCCGAAACACCCAGCCGGGGCCAGCTTGAGCAGCTCTGGGGGCCGACAGGATGTAAACTCCGAGCAGTGGGGCGAAGATGACGGCCACGAACCAGGACACGATCAGTGCGATACCGACCACGGCGAAGAGCGAGAAGGTGTATTCGCCGGCAGAGCTCGCGGCGAAACCCACCGGCACGAAGCCGGCGATCGTCACCAGCGTGCCCGCGAGCATGGCGAATGCGTAGGTCCGGAAGGCAAACGTCGCGGCTTGCACCTTGTCGTCGCCCTGTGCCAGCCGGGTGAGCGTTGCATCGGTGGTGGTCATTGCATCGTCGACCAGCAGTGCGAGGGCGATGATGAGGGCGCCGAGCGATATTCGCTGCATGTCGATGCCCGTCAGCTGCATGACCGCGAAAACGATAGCGAGCGTCAGGGGAATGGCGGTGGCGATCACCAGGCCCGGCCGAATCCCGAGGCTGATGAAGCTCACTCCGAGGATGATCGCGACCGCCTGCCAAAGCGACGTCATGAACTCGGAGATGGCGTTCTCGACAGTGACCGCCTGATCCGCGACGAGGATCGGCTGTATGCCAACCGGAAGCGCCGCAGTTATCTGCGTCATCGCTTGCTTGATGCTCTTGCCCAGCGCGAGAATGTCCCCGCCTTCGCGCATCGCGATTGCAAGGCCGATCGCCGGTTCGCCGTTGACTCGGAACAGGGGCTGGGGCGGATCTGCGTAGGAGCGGCGGACCTGCGCGATATCGCTCAGCCGGAGCATGCGCCCTCCGACGGAGAAGTTGACCTCCAATATGTCCCGCTCGGAGCGAAAGGCGCCCGAGACCCTCAGCGACAGAGTTTCGTTTCCGGTTTGAATGGTCCCGGCCGGGCTTACGACGTTCTGCGCTTGCAGGGCCGCAATCAGCGCCGAGCGGTCGATGCCGAGGCTGGCGAGCTCCTTGATCGAGAATTCGACGAAAATCCTCTCGTCCAGGGCGCCCAGGACCTCGATCTTCGAGACGTCGCGCAGGTTGAGCAGCTTCGAGCGGACGTCTTCAACATAGTCGCGGAGCTCTCGGTGGGTGAAACCGTCTGCCGTGAATCCGTAGATGATCCCGAATGTATCGCCGAATTCGTCATTGAAGCCGGGACCGACGATGCCCGCCGGCAACGTATGACGCATGTCGCCGATGCTCTTGCGGACCTGATACCAGGTGTCCGCTACCTGCTTTGCGGACGTGCTTCCCTTCAGATTGACGAAGATCGTCGTGACGCCGGCAGCCGTGTAGCTGCGCAAGAAGTCCAGATGCGGAGTCTCCTGCAGCGTACGCTCGAGCCGTTCGGTGACCTGCTTGAGCGTGTCTTGGATGGTGGCTCCCGGCCACGCGGCCTGGACCACCATCGTCTTGATGATGAATGACGGATCCTCGGCCCGGCCGAGCCGGTAGTAGGACAGGACGCCCGCGGTGACGGCGACGATCATGAAATAGATGACGAGGGAGCGTTGGCTGAGTGCCCAGCCCGACAAATTGAATTTCGTCATGGCTGCGATCCGAGCAGACGGACCTTCTGGCCCGGGTGCAGAGCCTGCACGCCCGCTGTGACCACGATCCGGCCTTCGTCGAGCCCGCCCGAGATGGCGACCGTTTCCTGGTCAAAGCCCAACACGTCGACGTTGTGCAGCGAGACCGTGTGGCTCGATGAATCGACGACCCAGACGGCCGGCTGTCGATTGAACCGGGTCAGGGCTGCTGCGGGAAGCTCGATGGCCGCCGACGCATGCGCCTGCATGCGTCCGGTCACGGTGGCACCGAGTCGCATCGCCTCGGGGGGATCGGTGAGACCCACCTTCACGTCGAAAGTCCGAGTTACGGGATCTGCTTGGGGGGAGACTTCACGGACGCGCCCGATTGCCGTTACGGTCGGATCCTCCGTCAGGGTCACCGTGATCTCGGGGTCGGGCGGTGCCGAACGGATCACCTGGGCCGGCACCTCGAAGACAGCATCGCGGCCGTCTTGCCGGGCCAGCCTCGCGATCATCTGACCCGCTTGAACAACTTCTCCGGCCCTTGGTCCGACTGCCGTCACTACGCCGGGCGCATCCGCCTTGAGCTCGGTGAAGCTCACGAGATCCTGGGCGGTCTCCAATTGCGCCTCGGCATCATCTACCTGCGATTGCGCCGTCTGCAGCGCTTGTTGCGCCTCGTCGAACCGCGCGCGCGTCGTCCAGCCATCGGCAAGAAGCGTCTCCTGACGTTCGAATCGATTGCGCGCCTCGGTCAATTGGGCCTCAGCCGCCGCCAACCTTGCTCGCGCCGTGCGCAAGGCGTTCTGCTCATTTTGCGATTCGAGGCGCGCCAATATCTGACCGGGGGTGACCCGATCTCCGAGCCTGAGGTCATTTTCCGCGATCCGTCCGGAGATACGAAAGCCAAGTGCCGCCTCGTCCCGCGCCTCGATACGGCCGGTGATGGTGGTCGGCACGCCGACCTTGCTTCTTGCGACGGTTACGGCGCGTACCGGCCGTGCATCAGGTGCCTGTACTTCGGCGTCCGGCTGACAGCCTGCAAGCGACGTCGTCGTCAGGACGATCAGCAAGGCGGACCGCGTCGATCGTGCATTCAACCGGGCAAAATACAACGATGTCTGGTTGCCCTGCGACTGTTCACTGTCGGACATCATGATTCCGATCCCGGCAGGCGAACTTTCTGGCCCGGATGCAAGGACCGCAGCCCCGCCACTACGACGATATCGCCGATATCGAGCCCGTTGGACACGGCAACCGTCGATGCATCGTGGCGCAGCACGTCGATCTTGCGCAACGATACGGTTTGGGTGGAGGGATCGACGATCCAGACAGCGGGCTGCGCGTCGGATTTGGTCAAGGCTGTCGCCGGAATCTCGATTACCGGGGCTGTATCCGTTTGCATGCGCCCGGTGACGGTGGCGCCAAGACGCATCGCTTCCGGAGGGTCGGTCAGGCCAACCTTGACCTCGAAGGTGCGCGTCGCCGGGTTCGCCTGCGGCGCTACCTCGCGGATGCGCCCCCTCGCCGTCACGGCCGGATCGTCCGTCAGGCTCACGGTGATTTCCGGCTCGGCCGGTGCCGATCGGATCATTTGAGCCGGCATCTCGAAGATCGCATCGCGCCCGCCCTTGCGGGCGATCCTCACGATCATCTGGCCTGCCTGAACGACTTCGCCAGCCCTTGGTCCCACTGCCGTCACGACGCCGGGCGCATCAGCCTCGAGCTCGGTGAAGCTGACCAGGTCATGGGCGATCTTCAGCTGTGCCCTGGTTGCGTCGACCTGAGAGCGGGCGGTCTGCAGCATCTGCTTGGCCTCATCGAAGGTCGCTTGCGAGGCGACGTTGCGCGCCAAAAGAAACTCCTGACGTTCGAAATGATTGCGCGCCCTCGTCAATTGTCCCTCGGCGGCAGCGAGACCGGCTTGCGCCGATCGCAAGGCGTTCAACTCATTCTGCGGCTCGAGGCGTGCCAGCACCTGACCGGGCTCGACCTGCTGCCCGAGCTTGAGGTCATTTTCGAGAACCCGACCAGAAATTCGAAATCCAAGAGCTGCCTCGTCCAGGGCCTCGATCCGGCCGGTGACGGTTATCGGGACGTCCGGCGCGCGCCGCTCGACGGTTATGGTGCGGACGGCGCGAATCTCGGGTCCGGTCGCTTCGGCCTCTGGCTGACAAGCAGCGAGCAATGTCGGGAGCGCCAGCAACGCCATCGCCGTCCGCGGCACAGGACGTGCCGCCTTCAGAAAGCCGATGCGCAACGACATGGCTTACCCGCTCCCCTCGCTCGAACCCTTATTTTCGTGGTCCACGCGAGCAAACGTCAGCACGTTCCGTGCCACCATAGCAACATGGACCGGCGCAGTGCTTTCGGGGTTCGCCCCACCACCTGTGCCGGGAAAGCTTGGCCAGCAGTCAGCAACGTACGGGTACGCAGGCCGGCCCCACATGCCGATGGAAGCGGACAATTCCGCCCCAGCGCGGCACCCGGTCCAACCGGCACACAGCACGATGGCAGCCATGCATTTGCTCGATCGTGCGGCTCATCCGAAAGGTAGCGGCGTCGGGTAACGACGTCATGCTGGACTCAATCCGCTTGCTGCATGGTACCAAAGCCAGGTCGTGCGGCGCGACACATCGTCCTGCATTCTTGCAAATTAGATTCCTGCCCGGGCGCAAGGCATTTGCGGCGATGCTGCGGCAAACGTGTGTCGTCACCGCATGACGCTCAGCATGACGCCGATCAGGCTCGCGACCAGCACCAGGGAGACGCATGCGACAGGCCATTGCCGCAGCATTCCATCCAGCCGCTCGGCGCTGCTGCCCGAGAGGAGGCCGGCAGCTCGCGCCCGGCCCAGCAACGGCGTCGTTGCGCCGGCCGGCAGCCACACCGCCCGCCGAGGGAGCAGCATCGCCAGCAGGGCGCCGGCCAGGAGCGGCCAGACCGCGCTCGAGAGCAGCTTCGACGGCAGCGCATTCCACGGCTGCGCGATGACCGGCAAGACCGCCTGCCACGGAAAAAGCCCCAGCAGCAGCGAGCACAGCGCGAGGAGGAGGGCAGCCAGCTCGGAAATGCGCGAGACGCGTGCTCGCATCACGACCGGCTCCGTCCCCGGCGCCAGTGCATGGGCGAGCACCAGCACCACGTAGCCGCCGGTGAGAAATGCCCCGCACTGGAGCGCGATCGCCCACCACCACTGCCCGGTCTGATCCGCTGCTCCGAGCAAAAGATCCTTGGCGAGATAGGCGCCGCTCGGCGGCACGCCGATCAGCGCCACGCCCGCAACTGCGAAGGCGGTCACGGTCACAGGCAGGGCGCGGGCCGCTCCGCCGAGGCCAGCAATGCGATCGTGGCCCAATGCTGCGTAGATCAGCCCCGCGGACATGAACATCGCCGCCTTGGCGGTGGCGTGCGCGGCTGCCTGCAGCACGCCGCCCGACAGCGCACCGCCGTCAACGAGCCGCGCGGAAGCCGGCTCGAATGCCAGCCCAAACATCAGGAACAGGTAGCCGATCTGGGCGACCGTCGAGTAGGCGACGAGGAGCTTGAGCCGTTCCTGCCGCAGCGCGACGATGCTGCCGAGCACGATCGCCGCCGCGCCGAGCCCGCCGAGCACCTGTCCGGCGGCGGCGGGCGACAGCTCCGGCAACGCGCCGAACCAGAGCCGCACCACGAGGAACCAGGAGCCCTTGATGACCAGCGCGGAGAGCGTTGCGCTCGCCGGCGCCGGCGCGCCCGCATGCGCGGGCGGCAGCCACAGGTGCAACGGGAGCAGGGCGGTCTTGGCGAGCAGGCCCGCCGTCATCAGCGCCGCGGCGGTGCAGGCTACCGGCTCCGGCCGGATGCGCGCGCCGAGCAGCGCGATATCGAGAGTGCCGTAGCCGCCGTAGAGCAGGACGGTCCCGAGCAGGTAGAAGAGCGAGCCGAGGAGCGCGAACAGCAGGTAGCGCAGCGCCGCGCGCAGCGTCTCGCCGCGGCCATCGAGCGATACCAGCGGCACGGCGGCGAAGGTCAAGAGCTCGAGCGCGACGTAAAGGGTGAACAGGTCGGCGCTCACGAGCACGAGGTCAAGCGAGGCCCAGATCGCGAGCAGCAGCGTCCAGAACGTGAATGGCGCGCGCGCCTCCTTCACGCCGGGCGGCGTCCCGAGCTCGTCGCCGGCGTAAATGGCGATGCCGCAGATCACCACCGCGACGACCAGCAGCATCACGACCGACAGCGCATCGGCGCGCAGCGCGACGCCGAGCGGCGGCGCCCAGCCTCCAAGCAGATAGACGACCGGCGCACCGGATCGGATGAAGGCAGCGGCGGTGGCGATCGCGATCGCAATCCCGAGCGGCAAGGCAGCCAGTGCGAGCCGCCGTGCGCTGCGGCCGCCGAGCACGACCGAGGCCAGCACTCCGACAGCCGGGACGAGCACCGCCAGGACCAGCAGCAGTCCGCCATCGGTGCTCATGGTCGAAGCGCCACCGCGTCTCTTCTCCTACGCCTCGGGGTCCCTGTCCGCCGCGACCGGCGGATCGGCGGCGAGCGTCACCGAGCCGGTCTGCTCGAGCAGCCGCAGCAGCAGCGCGACTGCGAGCGCGCTCGCGGCAAACGCGACGACGATGCCGGTGATCAGGAGCGCGTGCGGCACCGGGTCGGCGCCCATCCCGGCCGCGGCGGCGCGGCGCGCGAACGCGCCGAGCAGCAGGAAGGTGCCGCTGCCGATGACGTTGAAGGCGAGCAGCTTGCGCAGCGGGTGCGGATCGGCGATGAGCCCGAACAGGCCCGTGCCGATCAGGAGCGCGGCACACAGCCCGAACACCGTCGGCGCGCTCATGCGGCCGCCACTCGCTGCGGCGCCCCGGCGAGGAGCAGGAACAGCGTGAGCGCGAGCGAGGGCAGCAGCGCCCATTCGATGGCGAGGATCAGCGGCTTGGCATAGCCCTCGGGATAGGCGAGAAACGCGCCCGCCCACCCGGCGCCGAGAAACCCGATGGCGATGAACGCGGCCGGTCCGCCGACGAGCGCGATCCGCAACCAGGTCCGGCTGATCGGCGGCGCGTCGGTGAGCCCGGCCCGCGCGAGGAGCAGCCCCATCGCCGCGAGAATGGTCGCACCCTGGAACTTGCCGCCGGGGTGATCGGCGCCGACCCAGAAGATGTAGATGCCGACCACGACGCCGATGGGGGCGAGCAGGCGCGCGGCGTAGGCGAGGATGTCGTCGGGATTCCCCCCATACCGAGATCCCGGACGCCCGCCCCACGCCTGGTCCGGCGCCAGCGACCACACGCCGATCAGCGCAAACAGCAGCACGATTGCCTCGAGCAGCGTGTCCATGGCGCGGAAGACAAGCAGGACGGCGGTGATCGCATTGCCCAGGCCGGTTACGGCGATATTGGCAGCAACCTGCGGCGCGAGGCTCGGCGCCGGATCCGGCAGAGCCAGCACACAGGCGGCGATGGCCGCCGCCACCGCGCCGGCCACGAGTGCCGCGGTCATGCGCGCAGGCGCGGCCGCTCGTTCACCGCCGGCCGTTGTTGATTCGGCACGCCGCAAGCGGGCGGCGCTGCCGATCACCAGAGCCCCGGTGAGCCCGCCGCCGATCGCCGCCTCGACCAGCGCGACATCGAGGCCGCCGAGCTGCACCCAGGCGAGGGTGAGGAGGAGGCCGTAGGCTACGAAAGCCGCGGCGGCCGCGAACAGGCGGCGGGTGAGCACCGCGAAGGCGGCGAGGAGGAGGATCAGCGCCGCCACGCCGGCATTGAGCAGCTGGATCATCGGCGCTCGTCGGTTCTCGCGCGGCGGGCGACGAGCTGCGAAACGGTCGCGCCGGCAAGGAGAGCCAGCAGCCAGATGCAAACGAGCTTGAGCCCTCCGGCCGCGCTGCCCGCCCGCGGCAGCAAGCCGAGCACCACCAGGCCCAGGCCGAGATTATCTGCTTTCGTCAAGGCGTGCAGACGGGTGAGCGTGTCGGGAAAACGCAGGAGGCCTGCCGTGCCGGCCAGGAAGAAGAAGGCTCCGGCCGCGACCGAGACGATCGTCAGAATGTCGAGCGCGCTGCTCATCGATCGTTCGTTGCCTCGGGCGCGACTGCCTCGGCGCCGCCTCCGGCCGTGACGAAGGCGATCGAGGCAAAGGCTGCGAGCAGCGCCAGCGTCAGGGCGACATCGATCATTGCCGGCACGCGCGGCGCGCCAGCGAGGAGCAGCCCTGCAATGCCGCCGGAGCCGAGGAGCTGCGCTGCCATCATCCGATCGGCATCGGCCGGCCCACGCAGGATGCGGACCAGGCCGACTGCCACCATCGCCAGCACGAAACCGGCAGCCGCCAGCAGGAAATCGGTCATCCGGGCTCGCCTCCGAGAGCTCGCCTGAGCAGCGCCTCCTCGCCGCTCAGGTGCTCCGTTACGGGCTGATCGAGGTCCAGGCAATGGACGAGGAGCGCACCGGTTGCGTCGAAGCCGGAAGGAAGCGTCCCGGGCACGAGACTCGAGAGCATGCAGAAGGTGCTTGTAGGCGCGCCGGTGGCCAGCCGCACCGGGTATCTGACCAAGCCCGGACGCAGCCGCAGGCGAGGGGCGAGCGCCCGCCACGCCACGTCGGCGCCGGCCAAGGCCGACTGCCAGACGAGCCGAAAGACGATGCGGCCGATCGCGGCCGGAGACGCACGCATGCCATTGGCCGGCGACAGGGTCAGGCTGGTCCAGGTCGCCGCCGTCACGGCAAACGCGCCCGCGGCGAAACCGCCGGGATCGGCTCCCGACAGTATCAGCCACAGCGCTGCAAAGGCGATTGCTCGCGAGAGGAAGCTGAGCATCCGGGTATCCGAGTGTCGAGCTTGTCCGTCAGCGGTACACCGGCGGACGTCTCATCGCCTCATGGGACACCGAGGTTAAGACCGGATTGTGGTGATTCGGACACCGGGCTTGCCGCAGAGCGGGCAACGCAAGCGACCTCACGTGCGCGTGACGCACAGGCGCTGTGCGCGAGCCGGCCTCACCCCTGCGCGTTCGGCGGGTCCTCGTCGCGCGACCACGACGCCGAAGGCTGCGGATACTTGCGCAGGAGCCGGTGCACGAGGTTCACGTGCTCGGCCTCCTCTTCCACGAACTCCTCGGCGAGCTTCTTGATTCCAGGATCCTTGGTCGTCTCGACGACGCCCTTGAAGAAGGCGAGCGCCCGCTCCTCGCCGGCGAGCGCCGATTTGAGCGCGTGCCACGGCGTCATCAGGTAATGGGCTTCCGCCAGGTCGGCCTGCTCGGGGCTGTCGCCCGGGCCCCATCGGCCGAGCTTCTGCGACAGCGCGACCACGTCGATCTCGCCGGCGAGCCGGCGGATCTCGTCGCGATGAATTCCTTCGGCGCGCGCCAGGTCGCGAAAGACGGCGACGAGCTCGGGATTGTTGTGGGTCTCCATCTGCTCGGCGAGAAGCTCGTAGCGCTCGACCGCGTCCGCCTCGATCCGGTAGGCCGCGGCATAAAGGTCGGCGACACTGGCAATCCGGGGACCCGCCTCGCTCATAGCTCGAAATCCTTTTCCAGCTCGGAAAGATCGACGCTCGACGTCCCGACCGGCGGCTGGTAGGGCCGGCGGTCGCCGCGATAGAGAATGCCGAGATTGAAGCCGTCGTCGGTCATGATCCGCCGTGCCGCCTTGGCGGGATCGTTGGTGGCCGCCACCGGCGCAGGGTGCACGACATTCTTCCACTCGGCCTCGTCGGGACGGAAGGTCACGCACGGACTGAGAATCTCGACGAAGGAAAATCCGGGATGCCGGATCGCCTCGACCAGCACCGCGGCGGTCTCGTTCGGCTGCCCGGAGAAGCAGCGGGCGATGAAGTTGGCGCCCGAGGCGAGCGCGATCACCAGCGGGTGGAACGGCCGCAGCCCGGTCCCCCCCGGCGAGAGCGCGGTGTCGTATTCCGGCTCGGTCGTCGGCGAGGGCTGGCCCTTGGTCATGCCGTAGATATGGTTGTCCATGACCACGTAGGTCATGTCGATGTTGCGGCGGCAGGCGTGGAGGAAATGGTTGCCGCCGATCGAGTAGCCGTCGCCGTCGCCGCTCGCCACCACCACCGTGAGCTCCGGCCGGGTCACCTTCAGCCCGGCGGCGAGCGCGAGCGAGCGCCCGTGCACGCCGTGAAAGCCGTAGCAGTTGGTGTAGGCCGGTATCCGCGAGGAGCAGCCGATCCCGGAGACGACGACGATGCTCTCGGCCGGCACGCCGAGCTCGGCGAAGGCACGGGTGAACGACATGAGCACGTGATAGTCGCCGCAGCCCGGGCACCAGATCGGCTTGATGTCCGACTTGTAGTCGGCGGGCTTGCAGGCGAGCCGCATCTCGGCGGTCGACATGGTCACCTCCACTCCGTGATGGCGCGGTGAATCTCGCTCGCGCGGATCGGCAGCGGCCCGGCACGGTTGAGCACGCGCACGCTGCCGGGCAGGTCGTAGTGGGCGCGCAGGTAGCGATGAAACTGCGCGCCGTGGCTCTGCTCGACGACGAGAATGCGGCGCTTTCCCGCGAGCGCTGCCGCCAGACGCTCCGGTTGCGCCGGCGACAGGAGGCGCAGCGAGACGAGGCTCGTCTCGATGCCGTCGCGCGCGGCGTGGGCGATCGCCTCGCGCGCCGTTCCGGTGAGCGAGCCCCAGGTGAGGACGGCGAGATCGCCGGAGCCTTCGCAGGTCGCCCAATGGTCGCCGAAATTGAACTGCGCGAGCTTGGCGCGACGCTTGTCGAGCTGGGCGTTGTGATCGCGCTCGCTGCTGGTCGGGGTTCCGCGCTCGGTGTGGGTGAGGCCGTCGGCGGTGTACTGCCCGCCGCGCGTCCCCGGGATCGCCATGGGCGAGATGCCGTTGGCGGCGATGGCGTATCGCTGGTAGGCACCGGCGATATCGGTCGCCCTCGAGCGCTGGCCGATGAAGGCGACGTCGGCCGGCCGCTCGATCGCCGCGCGGGCCTGGCCGATGAGCTGATCCGACAGCACGATCGCCGGCGACTGGAGCGCTTCGGCTAGATGCGCCGCCCACTGGGTGGTGAACAGGCAATCGCCGATCGATTGCGACGCCACCACCAGATGCGGGGCATCGCCGTGGCACCCGTAGACCGCGATGTTGAGGTCGGCCTGCTCGGATTTCGTGGGAATCCCGGTCGAAGGTCCGCCGCGCATGACGTCGATCACGACGATGGGAATCTCGGCGGCCGTGGCGAGGCCGAGCGCCTCGATCATCAACGAGAGGCCCGGACCCGACGTGGCGGTCAGCGCCGGGGTGCCGCCGAAGGAGGCACCGATGATCATGTTGATCGCGGCGAGCTCGTCCTCGGCCTGCAGCAGCACACCGCCGACCTTGGGCAGATTGGGCGCCAGCCATTCGAGGATCTCGGTGGCCGGCGTGATCGGATAGGCGGCGGCAAAGCGGACCCCGCCGCGCACCGCGCCGAGCGCGGCGGCCTCGTTCCCGGAAACGAGCCAGCGGCGCCTGCCGTCCGGCTTCGGCGGAGCGAGGCGGCGGCCCAAGCTCAAGCCCGCGGCGGCGGTGAAGCCCGCCTCGAGCCCGGCCCGGCTCGCCTCGATGGCGGCGGCACCCTTGTCGGCGAGCCTCCGCTCCAGCACCTGCACGAGGGCCTCCATGCTGAGCCCGAGCAGGCGGGCAACGATGCCGAGCGCGATCATGTTGGCGCGCCCGTCGGGGATCGCCTTCGCCATCTCCTTGAGCGGGACCTCGACCACCCGGGCCCCTGCCGCCGCGATCCCCGGCGGCGGCTTGCCGCCGCGCGGATCGCTGATCACGAGACTGTGCGGTCCGACCTCGATCTCGGCGCCGAAGCGCTGCGCATTGAGCCAGTCGATGCCGATCAGGAGATCGAGCTGGTCGGCCAGGCACTCGACCCGGTCGGCGGCGAGCCGCACCAGCGCCGCCGCCTCGCCGCCGCGAATCTGCGGCCCCACGGTGCGGGAGAGCAGGCCTTGCCAGCCCGCCGCGCTCGCCGCCTCGATGAGGAGATTGCCGGCGGTGAGGGCACCGGCACCGCCGCTGCCCACGATCCCGACCGACACGCTCGGGTGGACGCTCTCCTGGCTTTGCATCGTTGCACCCCTTTGAACGCGCTCGCGAAGCGAGCCGACATCGGCGCCAAGGCGCAATTTGGTACTACAATGCTAATTTTTGCGTTTCCTTGCTTTAGATCAAGGAATGCCCGCGCCCGCGGCCGGAAGATGCCGCGGGCTGGCGGAGGCTCGTGCGACCGGCAGCTCGAAACGGCAGGGTGCCCCAGATGAGCGGAGAACCTTCTCGCTGGATGATGACCGGCAAGGGAAAGCCTCTTGTTCAGGTCAAGATCGACAATCTGACGCCGGGAGCCGACGAGGTGCTGGTCGAGATCGCCGGCTGCGGCGTCTGTCATACCGATCTCGGCTACTACTACGAGGGGGTGCGGACCAAGCATGAGCTGCCGCTGACGCTCGGGCACGAGATCAGCGGGCATGTCATCGAGACCGGTGAGAAGGCGCTGTGGTGGATCGATCGGGCGGTCATCGTGCCGGCGGTGATCCCTTGCGGGCACTGCGATGCCTGCCGGCGCGGCAAGGCGACCATCTGCCCGAGCCAGAAGATGCCCGGCAACGACATCCACGGCGGCTTTGCCACCCACATCGTCGTGCCGGCCCTTGGCCTTTGTGAGGTCGACGAAGCGCGGCTGCGCGCGGCGCATATCGATCTTGCCGATCTCTCGGTGATCGCCGATGCGGTGACCACGCCTTATCAGGCGGTGGTGCAGGCCGGCGTGACCGCCGGCGACCTCGTCGTCGTCAATGGGGTTGGCGGGGTGGGCGGCTACGCCGCGCAGATCGCGGCTGCCTTCGGCGCGACCGTGGTCGCCATCGACGTCGACCAGGACAAGCTCGACGCCATCGCCAGGCAGGGCGCCGCGCTGACGCTCAATGCGCTCAAGCTCGCGGCGCGCGACCTCAAGGCGGCGATCACAGGCTTCGCCGGCGAGCGCGGCCTGCGCCAGACCGAATGGATCATCTTCGAATGCTCCGGCACCCGTGCCGGGCAGGAGACGGCGTTCGGCCTCGTCAACCACGGCGCCACCCTGTGCGTGGTGGGCTTCACCATGGACAAGGTCGAGATCCGGCTCTCCAACCTGATGGCCTACCATGCCCGCGCGATCGGCAATTGGGGTTGCCCTCCGGAGCTTTATCCGAAGGCGCTGGAGCTCGTGCTCAGCGGGCGGATCAAGCTCACGCCGTTCGTCGAGAAGCATGCGCTGAGCGAGATCAATCAGGTGTTCGAAGCAGCGCATGCCGGTGCGCTCAAGCGCCGCGCCGTTCTCGTCCCGACCTGCTGAGGAGCACGCCATGACCGCCGAAGCCGTCCGCAACATTGCCGCCGCGAGCGAGCGCGAGACGAAGGACCACGGCCTCGTCGCCGACGAGATCCGGCTGAGCACGGCCAAGGGCGTGCGTTACGAGAAGCGGCCGGTGAAGGGCGCGGACGGCAAGCCCGTGGCCGGCCTCTACAACGCCTGGATCACGCTCGACAACCCGGCGCAGTTCAATTCCTACACCACCGACATGGTCAAGGCGGTGATCCTCGCCTTCCGCGCCGCCAGCGCCGCGCGCGACGTCGTGGCCGTGGTCTTCACCGGGAGCGGCGACAAGGCTTTCTGCACCGGCGGCAACACCAAGGAATACGCCGAGTACTACGCCGGCAACCCGCAGGAATACCGCGGCTACATGCGGCTGTTCAACGACATGGTCTCGACGATCCTCGGCTGCGACAAGCCGGTGATCTGCCGGGTCAACGGCATGCGCATCGGCGGCGGCCAGGAGATCGGCATGGCCTGCGACTTCTCGATCGCCCAGGACCTCGCCCGTTTCGGCCAGGCCGGTCCCAAGCACGGCTCCGCGCCGATCGGCGGGGCGACCGACTTTCTTCCCGTGGTGATCGGCGCCGAGCGCGCGATGGTCGCCTGCGTCCTGTGCGAGCCCTTCTCCGCGCACGAGGCCTATCTGATGGGAATGCTGACCGACATCGTGCCGGCATTGAAGGTCGACGGGAAGTACATCGCCAATCCGCTGGTCGAGACGAGCCGCATGACCGACGAGTTCGGTCGCCTGGTGCTCGGCAAGCCGAGAGCCGGGGAGGGGCTGAAGGCGGCCCAGGACCTCCTCAGGCGCGGCACCGTCGATCTGAGCCTGCTCGACGAGAAGGTCGAGTCCTTGTGCACCAAGCTTCTCTACACCTTCCCCGACTGCACCGCCAAGACCGTCGAGGAGTTGCGCAAGCCCAAGCTCGATGCCTGGAACCGGAACAAGGAGAATTCGCGCGCCTGGCTCGCGCTCAACATGATGACCGAAGCGCGCGCCGGCTTCCGCGCCTTCAACGAAGGCACCAAGGAGACCGGTCGCGAGGTCGACTTCATCCACTTGCGCCGTGCGCTCGCCGCCAATGCACGATGGGACGACGAGCTCACCGCCAGCATCATGCCGGGTGCCGCCCAGCGGCGAGCCCATGCCGCCGGGCTGCCGTGGGTGGATACGGCGGCATCGAGCAGATGAGGCGGGAGCCGGGCATGTCGTCACCGCTCAAGGTGTGGGTCGAGGCGGAAGGCAGGTTGTTGCGGCTGCGGCTGAGCAGGCCGAAGGCGAACCTGATCGATGCCGCCATGATCGGCGCGCTCGATCAGGCGCTCACCAGCCATCTTCCCAACCCGGCGCTGAGCGGGGTTCTCGTCGACGCCGAAGGCCCGAGCTTCAGCTACGGGGCGAGCGTGGAGGAGCACCTGCCGCGGCAATGCGAGCGCATGCTCCGCGGCATCCACGGCGTGATCCTGCGCATGGTCGAATCGCCGGTGACGATCCTCGTCGCGGTGCGCGGCCAGTGTCTCGGCGGCGGGCTCGAGGTGGCGCTCGCCGGCCATCTCCGGTTCGCCGCCGCCGATGCCGTGCTCGGCCAGCCGGAGATGAGGCTCGGGGTATTCGCGCCGGCGGCGTCCTGCCTGCTTCCGGAGCTGATCGGTCCGGCGCGGGCGCTCGATCTGCTCGTTTCCGGGCGCACGATCAGCGGCGCCGAGGCGGCGGCGATCGGTCTCGTCCACGCGGCTGCCACGGAACCCGAGCGGGCGGCGCTCGCCTATTTCGACGAGCATCTCAAGCCCAAGAGCGCGAGCTCGTTGCGCCATGCGCTCAAGGCGGCGCGCTTCGACTACATCGCGCGCGTGAAGGCGAAGATTACGGCTGTCGAGCGGCTCTATCTTGACGAGCTGATGAGAACCCACGATGCGACCGAAGGCCTGCAGGCATTCGTCGAGAAGAGGGCGGTGCAATGGCAACATCGTTGAACGGCTCGACTGCGGCGATCGTCGCGCGCGCGCAGAACCTGTTCGAGGACCTTTCCTTCACCGCGGCGCGGCAATGGAAGGCGCAGGCGCCCGAGCGCAAGGTGATCGGCTACATGCCGATCTACGTGCCGCGCGAGATCATCCATGCCGCCGGCTTCCTGCCGCTCGGGATCGTCGGCGGCGGCGACCAGCTCGAGGTCATTCACGGAGACGCCTACTACCAGAGCTATATCTGCCGGATCCCGCGCTCGACCATCGAGCTCGGGGTGTCCGGCCGTCTCGATTTCGTCGACGGAATGCTGTTCCCGTCGATCTGCGACGTCATCCGCAACCTGTCCGGGATGTGGAAGACGATGTTCCCCAACGTCTACGTGCGCTATTTCGACGTGCCGCAGAACTATCGCGACGACATCGGCGGCAGCTATTACGTCAACGAGCTGGCCGAGCTCGTCGAGGCGATGGGAGAGCTGCGCGGCAGGCCGATCTCCGACGACGAGCTGCGGCGCTCGATTGCGCTCTACAACGAGAACCGCTCGCTGATCCGCGAGCTTTACGCGCTGCGGGCGCAGCGCCCCTGGCAGACGCCCGCGACCGAGGTCTACCTGGTGCTGCGCGCCGGCCTGGTGCTGCCGGTCGAGGAGCACTCGGACATGCTGCGCGGCTATCTCGCGGCTGCCGCGAGCGAGGAGCGGCCGCGCCGCGACAATTGCCGGGTGGTGCTCACCGGGGTCTTCTGCGAGCAGCCGCCGCTCAACCTGATCAAGTCGCTCGAGCTCGCCGGCTGCTACGTCGTCGACGACGATCTGCTGCTGATCACCCGCTGGCTCACCGCCGACGTTCCGACCGAGGGCGAGCCGCTGCAGAATCTGGCGCTCGCCTTCCTCCACCAGTCGGAGTCGACGGCGGCGAAGTACGAGCCCGATCTGAAGGAGAAAGGGCAGCATCTGGTGCGCGCCGTCCGCCGCTCGGGTGCCGAGGGCGTGATCTTCGCCTGTCCGAGCTTCTGCGATCCGGCGCTGCTGGAGCGGCCGATGCTGCAGCACGTGCTCGAGGACGCCGAGATTCCCTACATCGCGTTCAAGTACGCGGAGAACTCCGGCCAGATGCAGCCGATCCGGGAGCAGGCCGGCACGTTCTCCGACTCGATCAAGCTGTGGAGCGGAAGATGACCATCATCACCACGTCGAAGGCTGCGCCGGCCAAGGAGGTCGAGAAGGACGCCTCCATGCTCAAGCAGAAGCAGATGATGGCAGCCCATTACGACCGGCTGAGCAGCGCGCCGGAGACCGGGGAGAAGGTGGCCTCGACCTTCGTGCCCGGCAATCTCAACGAGCTGATCATGTGCTTCGGGCTGGTGAACAATCTGCCCGAGGTCAATGCGATCCAGAGCGGATTGCGCCGGCAATCCGGCGCCTACGTGCTGGAGGCGGAGAAGGGCGGCCACTCGGAAGACGTCTGCACCTACGTGAAATCCGACATCGGCATGATGGCGAAGGGCAATATCGGCCCCAACGGCAAGCGGCTACCGGATCCGGACGTGCTTCTGCTGTCCTATACCGGCTGCTTCACCTTCATGAAATGGTTCGAGCTGCTGCGCGAGCAGTACAAGTGCGAGACGATCATGCTGCACACGCCCTATATGGGTGACGGCAAGATCACGAAGAACATGATCGAGTACATGGTCAAGCAGCTCAAGCAGGAGGTCATCCCCAAGCTGGAGCGCGTCTCCGGCGTGAAGTTCGACATCGACCGGCTGCGCGAATACCTCAGGAAGTCGGTCGTCGCCGAGGATGACCTGGTTCGCGTGCTGCAGAGCGCGAAGAAGAAGCCCTCGCCGATCGACGCCTATTTCGGCGGCATCTACTATATCGGGCCGATCTTCGGCGCTTTCCGCGGCACCGACGACGCCATCGAGTACTACAAGTTCCTGCGCGCCGAGATCGACCAGCGCGTCGCCGAAGGCAAGGGGCCCGTCACCCCCGACGGGGAGATGGGCGCGGAGAAGTATCGCCTCGTCACCGAAGGTCCGCCGAACTACACGAACTTCCGCCAGTTCTGGAAGATGTTCTACGACGAGGGCGCCGTCGTGGTCGCCTCGAGCTACACCAAGGTCGGCGGCGTCTACGATCTCGGTTTCCGCCACGACCCCGACAAGCCGCTCGAGACGCTCGCCGAGTACTGTCTCGGCGTCTACACCAACCGCAGCCTGCCGATGCGCATCGAGATGCTGGCGAGCTACGTGCGGGATTACGAGGCCGACGGGCTGCTGATCAACTCCATCAAGAGCTGCAACAGCTTCTCGGCCGGGCAGCTCCTGATCATGCGCGAGGTCGAGAAGCGCACCGGCAAGCCGGCTGCCTTCGTCGAGTCGGATCTGGTCGACCCCCGGTATTTCTCGGCGGCCAACATCAAGAACCGGCTCGACAGCTATTTCCAGATGATCGAGCAGAAGCGCGCCGGCGCGCGTGCCGCCGCCTGAGGGAGGGCGATCCATGAAGACCTTCGTCGGCATCGACCTCGGCTCGACCACCACCAAGGCGGTTCTGCTCGACGAGAACTGCGACGTGATCGGCCGCGGCATCACCAATTCGCGCTCGAACTACAGCACCGCGGCGCGCGTGGCCAGCGAGGAGGCGCGCGTGGACGGGCGGTTCACCCTGTTCCGCCGTGCGCTCGCCGATGCCGGCGGGCTCGAAGGCAGGCTCGACGATTTCCTCGCCGCGCTCGAGCGGGCGTTCCGGCTGGAGCAGTTCCTCGAGCAGCTCGCCGACCTCGAGCAGACCTGCCTCGGCCTGGTCAAGGGCGAGCGCTTCGCCGGTTTCGAAGCGGGAATCCGCGAGGCGCTCGGCGAGGTGTTCAACCGGCTGCGCGCCGAGGCTCCCGCGCTCTACGCTCCCGGCGCCCGGCGCAAGTCGGACTTCTTCCGCGACATCGCCGGCTCCCGCTACCACAATCATGCCGAGGAGGTCGCCCGCGCCGCCGGGCTGCCCTACGAGCTGCTGCTGAACGTCTACGACAAGTCGATCATCGACGTGGAGAATCGTCCGCCCGCGGGCGCGCTCAGCGACAAGTTTCGCCGCGCGCTCGCGCGCGTGCTCGAGGCCGACCCGGGGCTCAGGGCCGGCACCGGCGGCGTGCTTCCCGCCATCGAGCGCACGCTCGCTGTCGAGCTGGAGGAGACCTATCTCGTCGGCACCGGCTATGGCCGGGTGACGCTGCCGTTCTCGAAGGAGCACATTCGCTCGGAAATTCTCTGCCACGGGCTCGGCGCGCACATGATGTATCCGAAGACGCGCACCGTGCTCGACATCGGCGGCCAGGACACCAAGGGGATCCAGGTCGACGCCAACGGCATCGTCGAGAACTTCCAGATGAACGACCGCTGCGCTGCCGGCTGCGGCCGCTATCTCGGCTACATCGCCGACGAGATGAACATGGGCCTGCACGAGCTCGGCCCGCTGGCGATGAAGTCGGACCGCCCGGCCCGCATCAACTCCACCTGCACGGTGTTCGCCGGCGCCGAGCTGCGCGATCGGCTGTCGCTCGGCGAGAAGCGCGAGGACATCCTCGCCGGCCTGCACCGGGCGATCATCCTGCGCGCGATCTCCATCATCTCCCGGTCGGGCGGCGTGACCGACGAGTTCACCTTCACCGGCGGCGTGGCGAAGAACGAGGCCGCGGTGCGCGAGCTCGTGAAGCTCATCAAGGAGAACTACGGCGAGGTCACCATCAACATCAATCCGGAATCGATCTACACCGGGGCGCTCGGCGCCGCCGAGTTCGCGCGCCGGGCGCATCTCGGCCAGACGGACGGGAGGGAAGCATGACCATCGCAGCCGGCATCGACGTCGGCACCGGCGCCGTCAAGGCGGCGGTGTTCCGGGTGGAGAACGGCGAGAGCGCCTGGCTTGCGCGCGCCACGCTGCGCATCCGCCAGCGCGATCCGATGGAGCTGGCCCGAGCCGCCTATGACCAGGTGCTGGCGGACGCGGGCCTGACCGAGAGGCAGGTCGATTACGTGGCAACCACCGGTGAAGGGGAGGGCATTCCTTTCCATACCGGTCACTTCTACTCGATGACCACGCATGCGCGCGGCGCGATCTATCTCGACCCCGAGTCCCGCGCGGCCCTGGACGTCGGCGCGCTGCACGGGCGTGCCATCAGCATCGACGAGCGGGGGAAGGTCCTCAGCTACAAGATGACCAGCCAGTGCGCCTCCGGCTCCGGCCAGTTTCTCGAGAACATCGCCCGCTATCTCGGCATCGCCCAGGACGAGATCGGGGCGCTGTCGCGCCAGGCCGACAATCCCGAGGTCGTCAGCAGCATCTGCGCGGTGCTGGCCGAGACCGATGTCATCAACATGGTCTCGCGCGGCATCACCGCGCCCAACATCCTCAAGGGGATTCACCTGTCGATGGCGGGGCGGCTCACCAAGCTGCTCAAGTCGATCGGCGCCACCAAGGGCGTGGTGATGATGACCGGGGGGCTGGCGCTCGACCGCGGCCTGGTCGCGGCGCTCGAGGAGGATATCGGCAAGATGAAGGACATGAAGACGGCAGTCCGCAGCCATCCGGACTCGATCTATGCCGGCGCGATCGGCGCGTCCCTGTGGGGCGCCTACCGGTTCGACAAGCTGGCTGCACAGGGCGACCTGCCGAAAGCGGCCTGAAGCGAGGAGACAGTCATGGCTTTGATGATCACCGATGCCTGCACCGCATGCGACGCCTGCGAGCCGGTGTGCCCCAACAAGGCGATCTCGGCGGGCAATCCGATCTACGTCATCGACCCGATGAAGTGCACCGAATGCGTCGGTGCCGAGGACGAGCCGCAGTGCAAGCTGGTCTGCCCGGCCGATTGCATCGTCCCCAATCCGGATTGGACCGAGAGCAAGGACGATCTGCTCGCCAAGTACCAGCAGCTGCACGCATGAGCCCGGCCATGAGCTTCACCAACCGGATCAGCCAGACGCTGCACGACGAGCACGCGGCAACCGTGGCGCTGATGGAGCGGCTCGAGCAGCTGATCGCCCGGCACCGGCGCGAGCCGCCGGATGCGGCGGACCGCGGCGTGAGCCGGCTCCTGTCGGACCTGTCGACGGGGGTGGAGGGCGAGGTCGAGCGGCATTTCGCCTTCGAGGAGGAGCGCCTGTTCACCTACCTCGCCGCCGCCGGCGACGAGGCCATCGGAGCGCATCTGACCGACGAGCACACGGCCATCCGCCCGATCGGGGTGCGGATCGCCGCGCTGGCGCGCGAGGGGGCCGCGCAGGGATTCGATGCCGCGCGCTGGGAGGAGTTTCGCCGTTCCGGCCAGGAGCTGTGCGAGCGCATGCTGGCGCACGTGCAGAAGGAGGAGATGGCGCTTCTGCCGCTGCTCGACGAAAGCATGGATGCCGAGACCGAGTCCCGCCTCCTGCAGGATTATCTCGCAAGCGTGTGAGGATTGCCATGGTAGCTGGTGCCGCCGTCGCCGATCGCAGCGTGCGTCCGCTCGGAGCGGGCGACCTTGAGCGGGTGATCGCCATCGACCGGGCGCACAGCGGCCACTCGCGGCGGCGGTTCTTCGAGAAGCGCTTTGCAGCGGCGGCGGCGCAGCCCGACGACTATCTGCATGTGGGTGTGGTGCGGGGCGGATCGCTCCGCGGATATGCGATCGCTCGCATCCTGCGCGGCGAGTTCGGGCATCAGCAGGCGATCGCGGTTCTCGACGCGCTCGGCGTGGCGACGGACAGCCGGGAGCGCGGCATCGGCCAGGCGCTGATGCAGGAGCTCAGCGAGGGCCTGCGCCGCCACGGCGTGCGGGCGCTGCAGTCGCAGGCGGACTGGACCAATCACGAGCTGCTTCGCTTCTTCCATGCCGCCGGGTTCGAGCTGGCGCCCCGGCTGGCGTTGCAGCGGCCGGTCGACGAGCTTCTCGTCGAGACGAGCGAGGAGGTATGACGCATGAGGCCGATCAATTCTGAGCGTGCGGGGCTGACGATCCCGCACCCGGCAGACGAGGCGCGGGAGATCAATTACGGGCAGCCGGCTGCCCCCGATTTCGGACCGCTGGCGCGTGACCGGATCCCGGTACGCTCGATGGTGGAGGCCGACCTGCACGCGCTGATCACCATCGACCGGCGGATTACCGGGCGCGACCGGTCCGCCTATTTCCGGCGCAAGCTCGCCGAAGCGCTGCACCAGTCGGACCTGCGCGTGTCGCTCGTCGCCGAGCGCGACGGCGGGGTGGTCGGCTTCATCATGGCCCGCGTCGACTTCGGGGAGTTCGGCAGAGTCGATCCCGTAGCGGTGATGGACACCATCGGCGTCGATCCCGACTACCGGGATTTCGGCATCGGGCGGGCGCTCATCTCGCAGCTGCTCATGAACCTGATGACGCTCCGGGTCGAGCACATCCGCACCGAGATCGACTGGCGCGGGCGCGATCTGCTCGGCTTCCTCGATCGCTGCGGCTTCCGCCCCTCGCAACAGCTCTGCTTCGAACATGTTGTCGAGAGCGCAGCCTGAAACCGGCTTGCGTTTCGACTTCTCCGGTCGCCGCGCGGTCGTCACCGGTGCGAGCCGGGGGATCGGGCGTGCGATCGCCGACCGGCTCGCCGCCGCCGGCGCGCAGGTGGATGTCTTCGATCTGCATCCGCCCGAGCCTGCGGGGAAGTTTCCGCATCGGTTCGTGCGCCTCGATATTGCGGATGCGCAAGCGGTCGAGAAGGCGGTGCTGGAGCTGTCCGCCGCGCCCGGCCTGCTCGTCAACAACGCCGGCATCACCCGCGACCGCTCGATCGCCAAGATGAGCGATGCCGACTGGTCGGCCGTGCTCGCGGTGAACCTGACCGGTGCGTTCAACATGATCCGGGCACTCGGCCCGCGCATGGCGGCGCAAGGCTACGGTCGTATCGTCAACATCACCTCGATCAACGGCCTGCGCGGAAAATTCGGCCAGGCCAACTACGCCGCGGCCAAGGCCGGCCTCATCGGGCTCACCAAGACCGCCGCCCGCGAGCTGGGCAGGAAAGGCGTGACCGTCAATGCGGTCGCTCCCGGCATGGTGATGACGGACATGGCCCGCGCCCTGCCTGCCGCGATCATCGCCCAGGCACAGAGCGAGGCGGCGCTGCCCGAGCTTGCCAGCCCCGACGATGTCGGTAACGCGGTGCTTTTCCTCTTGTCCGACGCCGCCCGCGCCATCACCGGGGCGGTGCTGCGGGTGGATGCGGGGCAATATATCTGAGCACGCCCGCCGCGGTCTGCTACGCCGTCTTGCCCGCGAGGTGCCGCAGCACCTCGAGAGTGAAGACGGCGAAAGCAACGGCGCCGATCAGCCCGCCCGCGCTGCCGATGCGAAACAGGGTCGGGGAATCGAGCGTGATCGCGAGGCCCAGCAGCGCAATCGCACCGGCATGGCAGCCCGCATGCAGCGTGAGCGCTCCCGAGGACGCGAGCTCCGACATCATCGGCGGCGCGCCGCCGGCCGGCCGCGGGGCGTGCATCGATGCCAGAAACGGCATGATGCGCTGCAGGATTCCGAGAAGAAACGTCATCAGCCAACCGCCGATCACCAGGAAGCCGAACAGGGTCGCTCCCCCGCGACCGGCGATCCCGAAAAGCGCGGCAAGCCCCGTGAGCAGCGCGAGCGGCAGCATCACCCAGGCGGCGCGGATCAACGCGAACGACAGGCCCAGCCGCTTGCGTATCCCGCTCCTCAGCACGCGCTGCATCAACCACAGATGCAGTCCGCTGGCGCCAAGCCCGATCAGCGCCGCCGCGGCGAGCAGCAGCGTGCTTGCGGCGAGCGCGCCGGCGGTGCCTGTCGCCACGCCGGCGACCGCGAGCACCATGGCGATGAAAGCCGGACGCCTGGCCGGCGCCGCCGAAAGCGCGAACATCGGCACCAGCACGTGGCTGAAGCCCAATGCCAGGAGTCCCATGAACCCGAAGCTGCCCAGGATCATGTGGGCGAGCGCCGCGGCGGCGTGATCGGGGAGCAGGCCCGTTCGGTAATCGAGCGCGAGTGCCACGCCGAGGACGAGGAGCAGCAGCAGCGCAGCCAGGGCGGCCCAGCCATAGGCGGCGACAACCGGGATTGACTGCGCCCGCCGCAGATTATCCGCGAGCAGCGCGGCGAACAGCACCAGGCCCGCCGCGGTCGCAATCGCGGCGGCGATGAGCACATCGGCGCGGCTCGCGGCCATCCCGGCGACGAGGCTGGCAAGGCCGGGGACTGCGAGCCAGAACACCAGCTTGATCGGCCACACCGCGGCGAGGGGGCGCCGGGTCGCCACCGGCAGAAGCTGGACCGAGGCGCCGACCGCGGTGGTCGTCAGCACGCCCAGCGTCAGCAGATGGACGGCTGCAAGCGTCGTGCCGGGGCCGCCGTGAAAGCTCACCGCGTCGGTGGCCCCGAGCAGCAGCGCGATCCACAGCAAGAGATGAAAGAGCGCCGCGCTGGCAAAGAAACGAAACGGAATCGAGGCCGGCAGCAGCCGGCCCTTGGCGCCCGCGAGAAAGGTGGCGGCGAGCGCCATCCGCCCCTCACCGGCTCCAGCGGACGAGGCGAAGCTGCACCCCGTCCTCGCACTTGCTCCCGCCGCAGGAATGGCCGAGCAGCTCGTGCGCCCAGCCGCGCTCCTCGAGCTCGGGATAGAGGAAGATCGGCTCGCGATCGAAGTGGGCGATGAGGACGTCGTCGACCTCGCCGGCATCGATCATCCGCAGGATGGTGACCAGCGGCTCCGGCGGCTCGAGCCCGCGCAGGTCGATATGCACGCCGTCCGGCGTATGCCACAGCCGCGCGCCGTCGTCCCGCTGCACGCAACTCATCGTACCGCCTCCTTGCCCGTCGCCCGCCGGCCCGTTTTAACGATGAAATCTAGTACCAAAATGCCTGATTTGCGTCTAAGGTGTTTCCCGTAGGTCAGCAATGCCGGAGCGCCGCCGTCCTGCGGCGATTTGCATCCTGCCGATGGCGAGAATGGCAACGGCCACAGCAGCCGAGGAGGGCGTGCTCGCCATCCGGCCCGCCCGGGCGGAGGACATCCCGCACGTCGTCGCCCTCGACAAGCGGGTCACCGGGCTCGCCAAGCCCGACTATTGGCAGGAGGCGTTCGAACGCTGCGCCGGCCGGGCGACGCAGGAGCGCTCGTTCCTGGTCGCCGAAGCGCGCAACAGCAAGTCCCGCGCTCCGATTCTCGGCTTCATCGTCGGCGAGGTGCGGGCCTGGGAATTCGGCTCGGCGCCCTGCGGCTGGGTGCTGGCCTTGTCGGTCGAGCCGCGCGCGCGCCTGCGCGGGGTAGGGCGGGCGCTGTTCGAGGCGATCTCGGCGGGGTTCAAGGCGGCCGGCGTGCGCCGCATGCGCACGATGGTGGCGCGCGACAACCGGCTGCACCTGGTGTTCTTCCGCAGCGAGGGGATGATGGCCGGCCCCTACCTTCAGCTTGAGAAAGAGATCGATTAGCCGGACGGCGGCCGTGGCGCGATGAAGCTGCAAATCTCGAGCCGGATGGCGATCTTTGCCCTGCTGGAGCTTGCCGCGGGGCCGGAGCGGCAGCTCGCGGTCGCCGAGATGGGCGAGAAATACGATGTCTCCAGCCATCATCTCGCGAAAGTCATGCAGGTCCTGGTGCGCGCCGGCCTGGTGCGCTCGGTCCGGGGTGCCCGCGGCGGTTACCAGTTCAGCGGCAACCCCCGGCGCATCACGCTGCTCGATGTGATTCGGCTGTTCGAGGACTTGCGCTCGAGCGGCGCCGCCTCCCGCGCGGTCGAAGCAACCAGCGAGGGCAGGGCCCTGCATCAGGTCCTGGTCGAGATTGACGAGATCGCCAGCGCAACCCTGGGCTCGATCACGATTGCCGCCATGCTCAAGCTGGCGGCACGCCACCGAGGCGGCGGCTGGCGCGCCCCGGCCCGGGTCCGATCTGCCTGAGAAGGCGGAGATTTGAGCGGAGGGGAGCCGCTCCGGCTGCATAGCCGACATGCCGACCACGCGGAGAGAGGGGCGCTTATTGACTTAACGCAAGGCGGGCAGGCCGTTGCTGGGCTTTTCTT
This sequence comes from Xanthobacteraceae bacterium, assembly GCA_036406655.1. Lineage (GTDB taxonomy): Bacteria > Pseudomonadota > Alphaproteobacteria > Rhizobiales > Xanthobacteraceae > VAZQ01. The sequence continues at coordinate 49,770 of DASXAP010000241.1, forward strand.
TTGCCAAAATGGAGGTTGCCATGACCAGCCCAGCCGAAGAACAGTCGACCTATCCTCTGGTCGAGCCCATCCTCGACGCCATCGCCAATTGGGTCAGGAAATACCGATACGCTGCCGGCTTGCGCAACGAATTGGCGCAATGCGGACGCGACGAGGTTGCCCGCGCCGCCCGCGATCTCGGAGTGAGCCCGGGTGAGCTCGTTGCTCTCGCCAGCAAGGGCCCGCATGCCGCCGATCAGCTGCCGAAGATGCTGCTCGCACTCGGTGTCGATCCGAAGAAGCTTGCATCCAGCGATCCGCCGATGATGCGCGACCTGCAGCGCCTCTGCATTGCCTGCGCGCACAAGAAACGCTGCGAGCACGAGCTTGCCGCAGGGACCGCGGGACAGAATTATGGCAGCTTCTGCCCGAATGCCGTTTCGCTGGACGCGCTGCTCAGCGGGATGTGAGGGCGCAATCCGTTGTTTTCGGGCCCGGCACCAGCGCTGCGGAGGTTGGGCATGACACTGCTGCACTGGAGAGACGAGTACACCGTTGGCATCGAGGCGGTCGATCATGAGCACAGGGAGCTCATCGAGCTGATCAATCGGCTGCACCGGCAGCTCGATTCGCCCGAGGCCAGGCTGACGGTGCCGGCCTTCTTCGGCGATCTGCTCCAGGGCATCTCGGCCCATTTCGCGCTCGAGGAGAAATTCATGCGCGATCAAGGCTACCGCCGGCTCGGTCCGCACAAGGAGGACCACGAGCGACTGCTCGACGAGCTGCGCGACATCATGGATGCCTTCGAGCAATCCGAGGAGATCGATGCACTTGAATTGTCGCAGCGGCTGGACGCCTGGTTCTCGCGTCACTTCCGCACCCACGACGCCGAGCTGCACCACGCGCTGGGCACCCACCCGCATTGATGCAGCGAGGACAGTCGCGACGGCGCGGGTCAGCCGACCCCGGCCATGCCGTCGCGGCTATTGATGAACAGCACGGTAAGCTGGTCCATGGAGATGATGTGCTCGCGAACGAGCTTCGGCATCTCGCTCCGCAGCAGGGATTGCGCCTTCGGCCAGTTGTGCCGGCTCAGCGCGCCGGCCCGGTCGCAGACATCGAGCAGGAGCTGGTGCTCGCGCTTGTGACATTCGCAGAGCCGGCCGCCGGCCCACTGCATCAGCAGCGCCTCGTGGTCGAAATGGCTGCGCATCAGCCTTTTCAGCCGGGCAATGAAGAAGGCTGACTGGAGCTGGTCGCAATTGACCGCCCGGAGCCACCAGTCGGCGATCTCCTTGTGGTCGGAATCGATCAGGACGTGACCGAGCCTGTGCTGGACCCCGATCAGCGGGCGAACCCGGGCCATGGAGCCTCTCGCGCGAGGGACCGGTACGGGAGGGACGAGGTGCCCGTCACCGGCGCGCGGGTTCCCCCCTTCGCGTCCACACATCATGAAACCGCGGGAGCCCGCTTGATTTTGGTCAAGCCGAGCTTATGCCGGAGGGGGCGGCGCGGCCCCAATCGGCGGCGGTGAGCCCCGACAGGCGGCGGAAACGGCAGGACCACGGGCGCCGGGCCTGGCTGGCCCGGCTATGGCCGGGCCGGCGAAAATTTCCTATCGTCCCCGGTTCGATGCGCGCAATCCCTCTCACCGAGCCGGCTGCTCGCCGCCGGTGGGGGTCCGCCGTCGTTCATCCCGGATGAACGTGGGACATGGGCTCTAATCTGACGGCCGGCGATCTGCAGATCATCACCCGGATTGCCGTGTTTCGGGGTCTCAAGCCGGAGACCGTCGAGCATATCGTCGCTCCGGCGACCGCGGTGATGCTGGGGCCGCACGACACCCTGTTCCGGCAGGGCGACCCCGCCACCGCCTTCTTCATCATGATCGACGGCTGGGTGAAGCTTTATCGGATCACCCTCTCCGGCGAGGAGACGGTGATTCACGTGCTGACCAAGGGCGACAGCTTCGCCGAGGCGGTTGCCTTCACCGGGGCGCGCTTCCCGGCCACCGCCGAGGCGGTCAGCGAGGCCCGGGTGGTGCGCATCCCGGCCGATCACGTCGTTCGCTGCATTCGGGAAAGCCCGGACATAGCCCTGGCCATGATCGCCTCCACCTCGCTGCATCTGCATCATCTCGTGCAGCAGGTCGAGCAGCTCAAGGCGCAAAGCGGGGTGCAGCGGGTGGCCGAGTTCATCGCTTCGCTGGCTCCGGTCGACAACGGCGCGTGCGTGATCGCTTTGCCCTATGACAAGGTGCTGATCGCGGCACGGCTCGGGCTGAAGCCCGAATCGCTCTCGCGCGCTTTCGCCAAGCTGCGGACTGTCGGGGTCGCGGTGCATGCTTCGCACGTCGCGGTCAGCGATGTCGCCAAGCTGCGCCGGCTTGCCAGCGACGAGCGGGCCGCCATCCGCGGCGTGTTCCGCGGACCGTCCTGAGCCCTGCGGGTCTGCGATCAGCCCGGTCGTCGCGCGGCGGCCGCGCCGGATGTGACTGCGAGGGTGACGATGTAGCCGACGAGCGCAAGCACGGTGAGGATCGCACCCATCGCGCGCAGATCGGAGCGTTCCGCCATGTCGCCGCCGAGACGCACGAGCATCGATACGTGCAGCAGGCCGAGCGGCGCATAGGCAAAGGCATTGATGCGGACACGCATGCCGGTCAGCGCCGGCAGGATGATCGGCGCGTGTCCGAATATCATCGACAGCACGAAGCCGACCGTGATCGCGTGCACCGCCGCGTCGTAGGCGAATGCGGTTGCCCCCGGCGGCGTGATGACGAGCAAGATTCCCGCGGTGCCCAGCCAGAGATGACCGAGCAGGATGGAGAGCGCGGCGAAACGCGGCTGCCCGGCGAGGCGGACGGTGCGGCGGGCGAGGTCGTAGCGCAGGAGCCAGACGGCGCATCCCAGCAGTCCGGCCGCCGTGAACGGCGCCCAGGCTGCAGCGAGCTCGCTGCGCGCGCTGCCGATCAGCAGGAGGACTGCCGCCGCGGCGAAAGCGACCTGGCTCGAGGTGGACAGGCTGGCCAGACGACCGAGCTCGAGCCGCTCGGCGGCGATGGTGAGGATCAGGAAGTCGAGCCACCAGCCCACGACGGCAGGTGTCGGATGGCCGAGCAGCCATCCCAGGCTCCCGGCGCTCCAGCAGGCCGCGGCGACCGCGAGCATGATCGTGAACAATGCCAGATGCCGCATCGCGATGGAGGCGCTGGCGGCCAGCAGGACTGCCCCGCTCAGCATGAATGCCAGAGCCGCGAAGCGGGGCGCCCCGAGGAGCAGCGCCAGCGCCCCTGCCCCGGACAGGAAGGGTGCGCCATAGGCCCAGCCGCGGCCGAGGGCGACCGCCCGTTCGAGGCTGATCGCGGTTCCGAGGAAGCCGGAAATCATCAGCGCACCGTGGGCGTCCATCAGCGCGGGCGCCTCACCGGGGAGGGGGATGCCGATCCGGCCCAGTCCCGTCCACAGCCCGGCCGCCATCGCCAGGACGGCGATGGCGAGCGGAATGAAGCGCAACCGCCGCCAGCTGCGCCGCACCCTGCTCGCCTCGGGCACCGGCATCGGCCGCGTCACGCCGGACATCTCAGCGCAGCTGCCGGCGCGCCGTCTCGCTCATGCGTTCGGGCGTCCAGGGCGGATCCCACACCAGCTCGACCCGGATCACGGGCGTCTGCGCAAACTGCCTGCGCAGCGCTTCGCGTGCTTCTTCGACCAGCATCTCCGTCAGCGGGCAGGAGGGGGTGCTCGGGGTCAGTGCGACCTCGATCGCTTCGGGCTTGCGCTCGGCACGATAGACCAGGCCCAGGTCGACGATGTTGATGCCGATCTCCGGATCGTTCACTCCCCGAAGGGCGTGCAGAACATCGGGATCCAGCACCGGGCTTGCGGTATTCTCATGCATGGAATGACACTGGCGGCGTAATCGACTTGGCCCTTGATCTAAGCAGAGCTCGATCACGCAAACCTGCTGCTGACTCAACCTTTCAAGTGCTTGTTGCACTCGCTGTAGTAGCCGCCGCCCTTCTGAATCCACCTCAGACCACCATTGGAATTGGTCGCTTGATTGGCTTTGTATTGGTCGAGGCAAGTGTGCATCCGTGCCTTGCCGGCGGATTCGTTTGAGTACTTCGGCGACACAGCCGTCGGGAAAATTGCATTGCCGGTAGCCTGCGGCGCCGCAGGCGCTACCGCAGGCGGTGGCGACGACGTTGTCGGCGCGGGAGCGGCTGCAGCGGCGGCGCCGCATTGCGTTTTACGGAAATCGTTCCAACTCTGTCCGCCAAGGGTTCCCGCGCTCTTTTCTGCTTGGTACTTGGCGCTGCACTCCTTCATGGTCAGCGCCCCCGCCGAGGACGTGAGGACGAGAGACAACCCTACAGTGAGTGAGGCGAAAGCGATGGTGCTGGAACAGATGTGCATGGGGTGAAGCTCCAATTTCTCCCGGGCTTTGGCTGACCTTTTTAGCCCGCGGCTGATGCCTTAGGAAGTCGTATCCACGCATTAGCCATCCCACCGCCG
>DASXAP010000242.1:0-10984 GCA_036406655.1 Xanthobacteraceae bacterium
CCCACCCCGCTCGCCGTCTCGCGCAAAATGCTCGACGGCTTCGCGACCCTCCCCTTCCAGGGGAGGGTTGAGCAATCCGCGTCCTTTCGAGCTGATCTTGGCGAAAGACGATCGCGGTACCTGCTGATGGGTTTTCCCGGACGCGACGAGGCGGAGCTCGAGGCGCTGGGCGGGCGCTGGACCGCGCGCGAGATCGCGCAGCAGCCGGCGATGCTGCGCCAGACCCATTCCGCGCTCGCCGCCGGCGCGGATGCGCTCGCACACTTTCTGCGTCCGCTGCTCGGTCGCCCCGCCACCCGGGTCGTGCTCACCGGTGCCGGCACCTCGGCCTTCATCGGCGAATGCCTCGCGCCGTACCTCGCCGGGAAGCTGCCCTGCCGGGTCGAGGCGATCCCCACCACCGATCTCGTCTGCGCGCCGCGCCTCTATCTCGAGCGCGAGACGTCGACGCTCCTCGTCTCGTTCGCGCGGTCCGGCAACAGCCCGGAAAGCGTCGCCGCGGTCGAGCTCGCCGAGGCGCTCCTCGGCGACATCCGGCACCTCGGGATCACCTGCAACCGGCAGGGTGCGCTCGCCCGCAGGCTCGCGACCGCCGGCCGCGCGATGACGATCCTGCTGCCGGAGGAAACCGACGACCGGGGCTTTGCGATGACCTCGAGCTTCAGCTGCATGACCTGGGCGGGGCTTGCCGCTCTCTCCGGCATCGACGGGATGCAGCCTCGCGTCGAGCGGATCGCGCGGGCGGTCGAGGGCGTCATCGCCGCGCAGGCGGCGAGGATGCAGGAGCTGGCGCGAGGCACTCACGGGCGCGTGGTCTATCTCGGCAGCCACGTCTTCAAGGGGCTGGCGCGCGAGGCCGCGCTCAAGCTCACCGAGCTGACCGACGGCGCGCTCGTCGCCGTGCACGACTCGCCGCTCGGCTTCCGGCACGGGCCGAAGACGATCGTCGACGAGGCGACGCTCGTCGCCATGTTCCTCTCCAACGACGACCATGCCCGCCGCTACGAGCTCGACCTCGTGGGGGAGATCGTGCGCGAGGCAAGGCATCGCACCCTGCTCGTGATCTCCGCCCGCGACGACGGGGTTCCCGCCGCGGTGGAGCAGATCGGCGTTCCCGACATGGCCGGCGCCGAGGACGTCGATCTCCTGTTCCCCTACATCGCCGCGCCGCAGATGCTCGCGTTCGAGGCGGCGATCAGCCGCGGGCTTGCGCCGGACCGCCCCAATGTCGCCGGCACCGTGCATCGGGTGGTGCAGGGCGTGCGCATCCACCCTTTCAGGTGACGCATGGCGGGCGCGCTCTTCGCCGGGGTCGACGGCGGCGGCAGCAAGACGGATTACCTGCTGATCGACGGCAGCGGACAGCTCCTTGCCGCGCACGCGGGCCCGGCCTCCTATCACCTCGAGATCGGCCTCGATGGGCTGCGCACGGTGCTGCGCGAGGGGCTCGCCGCCCTGTTCGCGCAGGCCAGGATCGGCGGCGAGGCGATCGCCCATGCTTTTTTCGGGCTGCCCGGCTACGGCGAGGACAGCGCGATCGAGCCCGCGCTCGACGATTTGCCCGAGCCGCTTCTGGGGCATCGCCGTTACCGCTGCGGCAACGACATGGTCTGCGGCTGGGCGGGCTCGCTCGGCGGCGGGGACGGAATCAACATCGTCGCCGGAACCGGATCGATCGGCTACGGCGAGCGCCGCGGCGCCTCCGCTCGCGCCGGCGGCTGGGGCGAGGTGTTCAGCGACGAGGGCTCGGCCTACTGGATCGCGGCGCGGGGGCTCAACGCGTTCACGCGGATGAGCGACGGACGGCTGCCGAAGGGGCCGCTGCATGCGCTGTTGCGGACCTCGCTCGATCTCAGCATCGATCTCGATCTCTGCGCCAGGATCCTCGCGGGAATGAGCCGTGCCGGCGTGGCGCGCCTGGCGCGGCTCATCGAGCGCGCGGCGAACGACGGCGATGCGGAGGCGATCCGCATCTTCGACGAGGCAGCCCGCGAGCTTGCCGAGATCGTCGGCGCGGTGCGACGGTCGCTCGGGTTCGCCCCTGCCGAGCTCGTTCCCGTGTCCTATTCCGGCGGCGTGTTCAAGGCGGGCGGCTTGATCCTCGGTCCGCTGCAGCGCCATCTCGACGCGCAATCCCCGGGCTACCGGCTGCAGGCGCCGCTGCTTCCGCCCGACGCCGGCGCGGCGATCTACGCCGCGCGGCTCGCCGCGCAGCCGCTTTCGCCTGCGGCGATGCAGCGGCTCGCGACTTCGCTGCGCGAGCGCCGAAGCTGAGGCGCACGCAGCAGCCGGAACTGTCGGAGGCGCCGGGTCTGCTTGGACAGAGGCCTCAGAACCCGATGAAGATGAAGTCGAGCGCAGCGACGATCTCTTCGCGACGATCGGCCAATGTCGCGACCCTGCCGCCCAGAATCCGCTGGTCGACTGCGAACAGCTCATGGGTGGCGAGCCAGAATTCCTGACCTGCCACGGGCAGGACCGGATTGAGGCGTTGCGCCCCATGCATTTGCTCGCGCGGCACCAGCGGGGCGACTACCGTCGTGGCGAGGCCCGAGACGAGATCCGACTGCAGGACCACGAGATAGGGCCGATGCGCCGCCTCGACCGGGTCGGGATTGGCGACCACGTCGAATTGACGGCTCATCAGTTGTCGGGCCGATGGCGAAGCTTGCCGGCGAGGATGCCGTGGCGATCGATGAAGGAATTGATCGATTCGATCGCCTTGCGATTTTCCTCGAGCCAGCGCTTCTCCTGCTCGGCGCGCACGATGGTCGCGAGCCGGCGCTCGAGCGTGTCGGATATGTTGATATGGAGCCGACGGGCCTCGTCGAGCAGCTCGGCGTCGACGAACAGATTGACCGCCCGCTTCCTGGCCGCGCGTTCGCGCATCCTGACCTCGCTATGCGCAAGACTACTGCGCATGAAGCCGGCGCACAAGTCAGGGTTGCTGCCCTGGTTCCGGCCCTGCGCGTCGCCGTCAGGCCGACTGTGCTGCCGGCGGCGGCAGGTCGGCGAGCTCCTGCGCATAGGCCTGCTCCATGCGCGAGGCGACCCCGTGCCTGGCCAGGGCCTCGGCGAAGACCTTGCGCACGAGGGGAGCCTCGTCGGCATAGTCGATCTGGTTGCCGCCGATCCGGCGGCTGATCCAGGCCTTGGGCACGCCCTGGGCGTTACGGACCGCCACCCCCTCGTGCTTGAAGGCGAGATAGCGGGCGGGCGTGGTCCCGCCGTTGAAATGCTGGTGGAACCACATGTTCGGCGGCACGATCAGCGTCCCCGGCTCCCAGTCGTAGCGGCGCGGCTCCTCGCCTTCCGGCCACATCAGCGAATAGCCCTCCCCGGAGAGGATGATCACGTGCGCGCCCGGCCCGTGCGCATGCGCCTTCTTGTAGGTGCCGACCGGAAACTGGGAGATGTGGCTGTTCATCGAGCCCCTGGCCATGTTGAAGCGGATGTGGCCGCCGCCCGCCCCGCGCTCCCTGGCGCTGACAAGCGGCAGGTTCACCGCGTCGGCGACGAAGTTGGTGACGAGGAGGAGGCCCTTCTGCTCGCCCTTGGCGCTGAAATAGTCGGGCTCGCCGGCGAAGCGGCTCCTGAAGTCGTGGCTGGTGTTGAAGACGAAATCGATGTCCTCGTAGAGGTTGATCACCGGTGGGGCATTGGTCACCGCGACATAGCGTGCCGCGTCCCGTCCCGAGCCGTTGAAGTGCTGGTGCCAGCAATTGAGCGGAATGGCGAACATGGCGCCCGCCTTCCACTCGAAGGTGATGCGCTGGCCGGCATCGTTCCAGACCGTCGTCGAGCCGCGGCCGTCCAGGACCAGGATCATCTCCTCGAACAGCTGCCGCTGCGGCGCGAGCGTCCGCCCCGGCGGGATCCCGCAGACATAGCAGTCGTTGGAGGTGCGCGAGGCCTCGTGATTGATGAACACGCCGAAGCCGCCGCGCCGCGCCCAGGGCTTGAGCTCGGCGGTGCGCAGGTTGCGCACGTAATGGGCGCTGACGATATCGAGACCTTCGCCGCGCACCCAGCGCAGATAGGGCGTGTCCTTCTCGGTCGAGAATTTCTTCGCCAGCTCTTCCGAAACGACGGCGTCCTTGGCCATTCTCATGCTCCTGTCGGTCCAATCCGTAGCCCGGATGGAGCGCAGCGACATCCGGGACCGCGCCATAGCCCCGGATTTCGCTTCGCTCAATCCAGGCTACGATCGACCGCGCAGCGGCTTGCTCCCGGATCACGCCGAGGCGTCATCGGGCAGCGCCTTGCGCACATTCATCGCCCGGTCCGGTCACGATCGAGGGAGCCCGGGATCGCGATGCATTTCTCCGGCTTCATCCGCAGGTAGATTTCCTCGCCGGGCAGCGCGCGCAGGGAGGGATGGGCCTTCACCCGCAGCACAACATCGCCGACCTTGACGTGAAAATCCAGGCAGTCGCCGAGAAAGTCAGATGCCGCGACCGTGCCCCGGCAGACGTTGCCGGCTTCCGCCGCCGCCGGCGCCGCCGCCGACAGCTCGACGTCCTCCGGCCGCACCGACACGATCACCGCCGCGCCGGCGGCGACGCCGGCACCGGCATGGGCGCTGAGCAGCCCGAGCGCCGAGCGCACGCTGCAGCACAGCCCGTCGGTGAGCGCGGTGACGGTCCCGGCGATGAAATTGGTGGTGCCGACGAAATCGGCCACGAACCGGTCGCGCGGCGCGTCGTAGATCTGCCGCGGCGTGCCGACCTGGACGACACGGCCCTCGTTCATCACCGCAATCTCGTGCGAGAGCGCCAGCGCCTCGCTCTGGTCGTGCGTCACGTAGACCGTGGTCAGGTCGAGCTCGCGCTGCAGCCGCTTGAGCTCGGAACGCATCCGGTCGCGCAGCTTGGCGTCGAGGTTGGAGAGCGGCTCGTCGAGGAGCAGGAGCTGCGGCTGCATGACCAGGGCGCGCGCGAGCGCCAGCCGCTGCTGCTGGCCGCCCGAGAGCATGGTGGCGTCGCGGTCGCCGAGCTCCTCGAGCCCGACCGCGTGCAGCACACGCATGACCCGCTCGCGGATCTGCTTCTTCGGCAGCCGGCGCACCTCGAGCGGGAAGGCGGCGTTGCGGAACACGTTCAGGTGCGGCCAGATCGCGTAGGATTGAAATACCATGCCGAAATTGCGCTTGCTGGGCGGCACGAACACGCCCCGTGAGGCGGAGTAGACGGTGCGGCCGGCGATCTCGATCTCGCCCGTGACGGGCTTCTCCAGGCCGGCGATCGAGCGCAAGGTCGTGGTCTTGCCGCAGCCGGAAGGACCCAATAGCGAGAACAGCTTGCCTTCCGGCACGCTGAAGGAGACGTCCTGGGCGGCCTTCACCACCCCGCCGCGCCCGTCCGCATATTCGGTCGAGAGGGATTTTACGCTCAGCACGTCGTCCACCCGTCAGGAGTCAGGCTGGGCGGGCCCGAACCGCCGCCCGACCGCGTGCGCGGCGAGCACCAGGCAGAAGAGCGCGAGGACGAGCATGACCCCGAGCGCAGAGAGCTCGACATACTCCCCGTTCTGCCACAGCTCCCAGATCATGATCGACACCACCTCGGTGCCGGGGGAATAGAGCAGGATCGAGCTCGACAGCTCGCGGATCGACACGATCGCCACGTAGATCGCTCCCGCGAGCAGCCCCGGCTGCAACAGCGGCAGCACCACCCGGCGGAAGCTCGCGCCCCACGAGGCTCCGCTCATCGCCGCCGCCTCCTCGAGCTCCTTGTGGATCTGCAGCATCGAGACGGAGCTGTAGCGCATCCCGAAGGGCAGGAACCGGGTGACGTAGGCGAGGAGAATGATCCAGAGGGTGCCGTAGACGCCGATATCGAGGGCGAGATAGCAGACCATGATGGCGAGCCCGAGCACCAGGCCGGGAAAGACCAGCGGCAGCGAGGCCACGCCGTCGAGCAGCCAGCGTCCCGGGATCCGGGTCCGCAGGACGACCCAGGAAACGACCGCCGAGAGCAGCATCACGGCAACGGCGCTGCCGAGGGCGAGCAGCAGCGTGTTCCAGAGCGCGTCGGCAAGCTGCGGAAGCGCAAGCACCGCTCGGTAGGCATCGAGGCTGGCGCGGCCGAGCGCCGCCCAGGACGGCGCCGCGTAGAACCTCTGCGTCGACGACCACAGCAGCACGAGCAGCGGCAGCAATACGACGACGAGGAAGTAGAGCAGGAGCAATGCCGCGGTGAGATAGCGCCAGCGTCCGAGATCGATCGGGCGCGATCGAAAGCCCTTTCCGGTCACGGTGGCAAACCTGACGCTGTGTCGCGACAGTCGCGACTGCGCATAAATGCCGAGAGAAGCCAGCAGCAACAGCAGCACGGCATAGGCAGCGGCGAGCCCGACCTCGCTGGGATATTGCTGGATGGCCTCGTAGATCGAGGAGGTATAGACGCGGATGCCGGCTGGCAGGCCCAGCAGCGCCGGCACCTCGAACGACTCGATTGCGCGCACGAACAGGATGAGGAGCGCGCCGGCGGCCGCCGGCCAGGCGAGCCTCAGGCTGATGCGGCGCGCGACCTGCAGCACCGAGGCGCCGCTCAGCGCCGCCTGCTCCTCGAGCGACGGATCCATCGAGCGGAACGCCGCTGCCATCAGCAGGAACGCCATGGGCGAGTAGTGCAGCCCGTCGACCCAGATCATTCCCGCCATGCTGTAGATGTCGACGAACACCGCGTCGGTATCGAAGAGCTTCTGCAGGACGAGATTGATGAGGCCGATCTTGGGACTCGCCAGCATGATCCACGCGACGGTGAAGAGGATGCCGGGGATGACCAGCGGTATCGTCGCCAGCGCGAACGACAGCGCCTTGAACGGCGTGTTGCTGCGCTCGTTGATCCAGGCCAGCCCGGTGCCGAGGACGAGCGCGAAGATCGCGGCCCCCGCCGCAAACCGCAGCGAGTTGAAGAAGAGCCGCGCATTCTCCGCGCTCAGATAGGCCGCGCGAAAATTCTCGAGCGTGAAGCGGGCGGGCGCCGCCGCGCTCTGCGGGGTGAGGAAGCTCTGCCACAGAAGGAATCCAAGCGGCAGGAGCGCAAGCCAGGCCACCAGCGCCACCGGCACGCCGATAAGCACCCACCGCGCATCCGGTATTGCAGCGATGTGGCGCAGCCGGCGAGCCTGCGCGGGAGCGGCGGTCACCGCGGCACCTCCCGTGCAGGCACCTTCGCGAGGAGCGGGAGCACTCGCGCAGGGTGGGCAACCGCGTGCCCCGCCGCCGCTCCACTTCTCGAATCGCGGGTGCGCCGTTGCCCACCACCGTCGCCGGCAATGGTGGGCAAAATCGCCGTCACAGTGTCCCCTGCCGCATCATCCCGAGGCGATCTTGCCCACCCTACAAGCGCTTCGGCTCATCAAGATCATGATGACCATGATCATGATGAGGGTGCCCGTGCTCATGATGGTGAATGCGTTGCGGCGGGCGGCCGTGCCGCGGGTCCTCGCTGAACAGGAGCGACTTGATCGTCACCGGCACCGTGCAGGACGGCATCCGGAGACGGCCGAGATCGATATAGTCGAAGTCGCGCAGCACCACGCCGTCAATTGCCAGGATCTCGCTCTCGACCAGCAGCTCTTCGCGCAGGATGGCGCCGAGCGTCTGCGCGATGTCGCCGTCGAGCATGATGTAGATCGGCTTCCTCCGCTCGATCGTCGTCGCAAGCCCGTGCCGGATGCCCTGGGCGAGCGCAGCGATGCGCTGGTAGGAGGGAGCCCCTTGCCAGCGCAGCGCGAGCGCCACCTCGCCTTCCCCCTCGATGAGATCGAAGGCGGTGAAATGCGCGCGGATCGCCTGGGCGAGCTTCTGCGGCTCGATCACCTCGCCGAGCTCGCAGGCGGGCTGCAGCACCTGCAGATTGCGGCGCGGCAACAGCTCCCCCGCCCTGGAGATGTAGCTGGTATTGCCGGACAGCTGCACGCTGTATTCGGAGGCGCCGAGCGCGGTGGCGCGGATGCACTCGCCCGCCGGCAACAGCGGCCATGGCAGCGCGCCGGCATCGAGCCGGCGGCGAATCGCGTGACCCAGCCGGCGCCCGATGTCGCCGAAGTCGCGCGCCTCGCGGTCATAGACGTATTCGCCGACCCCGCCGGAGACCATGATGCCGTCGATGCGGCCGAGATCGAGCAGCGGATCGGTCAGCCAGAGCTGCTCGACCGCGGGCGGCAGCGGCCGGCGGGTCAGCGCCGCGACCAGGAGATCGGCCATCGCTTCGGCCGTCGCGTCGAGCTGCGCCCGCGAGACCACCTCGCCCGGCGACCAGTGGAAGCCCGCCTGACGGGCGTGGAACCGACCGGCGGGATCGAGGCGCACGATGCGCCCCCTCTCGTCCACCACCTGCAACCGGCCGCCGATGTGGAGCGCGGCGGTCGCCACGACGTCGCCGTTCTCGACGATGGCGAGCTTGGTGGTACCGCCGCCGATGTCGACGTTGAGGATGCGCTTTCTCTCTGCATGCGACACCTTCGCCGCGCCCGAGCCGTAGGCCGCCAGCATCGCCTCCATGTGATGACCGGCGGTGGCGGTGACGAAATCACCGCGCTCTTCGGCGAGCAGCCCGGCAATCGCCTCCGCATTCTCGCGCCGCAGCGCCTCGCCGGTGAGAATGACGACACCGGTGTCGATGTCCTCGCGCCGCAGCCGCGCCCCGGCATAGGCCCGATCGATGATCCCGGCCAGCGCCGCGTCGTCGATGCGCTGCTCGCCGGCATAGGGCGTCAGCTCGACCGGCGACTGGAACAGGGTCTCGCGCGCGACGACGTAGTAGCGGCTGGTCAGGTCCTCGCCGTAGCGGCGCAGATTGATGCGCGAGAAGATGACCTGGGTGCCCGAGGAGCCGATGTCGATGCCCACGCTGACGAGCGTGACATGGTCCTGGAGCCAGATCGGATTGTCGTGGAGCCGCTCGCCGGCGTCGGGCTCGAAGTGATCGTGGTCGTGGTCGGCCTCGCCGTCGTGCTCGTGCGGGAAGTCCTGCCCGAGAAGATGATCGGCCAGCGTGTGGGCTCGCTTGCCGTCGGCGGCATCGGCCATTCGGACCTGCTCCCCAATTCCCGCCTTATCGCAGCTGGGCTTGCCGCGGTCAAAGACGCCCTCGTTGACAGCGCCCGCGCGGCCGGTCACCTTGCGCTTCCCCCGCAACGTCCGGATGCAGCAGTGACCGACAGCAAGACGCCCAACGGCATGGCCGCCGACGCCTACGTCGCGCGCCTCGGCGAGCGCGGCATCGAATACGTGTTCGCCAATGCCGGAACCGATTTCGCCCCGATCGTGGAAGCGCTTTCCCAGAGCAGGGACGCGCGGATCCCGCGCTTCATCACGGTCCCGCACGAGAACGTCGCGATGGCGATGGCGCACGGCTATTACCGGATCGCCGGCAAGCCGGCGGCGGTGATGGTGCACGTCACCGTCGGCACCGCCAATGCGATCAACGGGCTGATCAATGCTGCGCGCGACAACGTTCCGCTGCTGCTCGCCGCGGGGCGCACGCCGATCACCGAGACCGGCAGCATCGCCTCGCGCAACCGGCCGATCCACTGGGGCCAGGAGGCATTCGATCAGGGCGGGATGCTGCGCGAATACGTGAAGTGGGATTACGAGCTGCGCGGCGGCCAGCCGGTCGAGGCGGTGGTCGACCGGGCGCTCGACATCGCCATGAGCGAGCCGCGCGGGCCGGTTTATCTGACGCTGCCGCGCGAGGTGCTCGCCGCGCCCGCGGCCCATTCGCGCCGCGCCGGCGCCCGCCCGCTGGGCTCGCTCGCGCCCGAGCCCGCGCGCGCGGCGATCGAGCAGGCCGCCGCGCTCATCGCCAAGGCCGAGCTTCCGCTGATCGTGACCTCGAGCGCGGGGCGGGTGCCGGGGGCGGTCGACGCGCTCGCCGACCTCGCCGGGGACTTCGCGCTGCCGGTCGTGCAGGCCGAGCCGCGCGACATGAACCTGCCGACCGATCATCCCATGCATCTCGGCTATGACGTGGGGGCGCTGCTGGCGAAGGCCGACGTGGTGATCGTGATCGACAGCGTGGTGCCGTGGATGCCGCGCAACCACCAGCCGCGCCGCGATGCCAAGGTCATCCACATCGCCGCCGATCCGCTCGAGGCCCGCTACCCCTTCCGCGAGCTGGAAGCGGACCTGCTGGTCGCGGGCTCCTCGCTCGCGGCGATGCGGATGCTGCGGCAAAGCCTGGCCGGCGAGCTGCGCGGGCAGGCGCCGGCGATCGAGCGGCGGCGCAAGATGCTCGCCGCCCTGCGCGAGGAGGTTCTCGCCAGGCGCCGCAAGCTGATCGAGACGGTGAAGGACCAGGTCCCGATCCATCCGGCCTGGCTCGCCGCCTGCATCAACCAGGTCAAGACCGAGGACGCCATCATCATCAGCGAGCTGGGGGCGCCTCTACCGATGCTCGAGCTCTCCCGGCGAACCAGCTACATGGGCGCGCTCCTCTCCGGCGGGCTCGGCTTCGGCATGGGCGCGGGGCTCGGCGCCAAGCTCGCCGCGCCCGGGCGCGAGGTCATCGTGACCGTGGGCGACGGCTCCTACATGTTCGGCAACCCGGTCCCCTACCACTATGTCGGACGGGCCGAGCAGCTGCCGACGCTCACCGTGATCGCCAACAACCAGTCCTGGCTGGCGGTGCGGCAGTCCACCCTCGACGTGTTTCCCGGCGGCGCCGCGGCTAAGGCCAATGTCATGCCGCTGACCGAGCTCAAGCCGGCGCCCGACTACGAGAAGGTGGTCGAGACCTGCGGCGGCCGCGGCGAGAAGGTGGAAGCGCCGGCGGAGCTCGTGCCGGCGTTGCGGCGCGGCCTCGAGGCGGTGCGCGACGGCACCCCGGTGGCGCTCAACGTGCTCACCCAGGCCCGCCGGTAGCAACCGCACATTCGGGCAACTCGTAGGGTGGGCAACGGCGCGTCGCGATCTCTCCGTCGAGCAAACGGCGGGTGCGCCGTTGCCCACCGTGACCCGCAAGGCAGCGGTGGG
>DASXAP010000243.1:0-8618 GCA_036406655.1 Xanthobacteraceae bacterium
ATCGACGCCCTCGGCGCCGGCGCGCGACTGGTACTTCTTCAGGAACTCCTCGGTCCCCTCGAACATGAGGCTCTTGGCCGGAACCCAGGTTTCGTAGTTGACCCAGCCGTTCAGCAAGGGGCCGAGCTGGCGCTTGAAGACGGTTGCCTGCAGCCCGACCATGGCGCCGCCGATCAGCTTCGGCCTGTAGTTGAGCTCGCTGACCGCTTTGACCATGCCGACGGAGTCGAGCGGGTAGGAGCAGACGGTGACTACGTCGGGGTTGGCCGCCTGGATCGCCCGCACGATCGGCGTGAAATCGGCGGTCGCGGGCGGGTAGGTCTTGTCGTAGATGACCTTCAGGCCGGCCTTCTTGGCATTCTCGCGTGCGCCCTCGCAGGCGTTGCGGGAGAATTCCTGGTCGGCGGCGATGAGAGCGACCGTCTGCGGCTTCGGGCTCTGCGCCGTGGCGACCTCGAAGAAGCCTTCGGTGAAGGAGGGCTTGGTATCCGGCCCGGTCGGGATCATCGCGAAAAATTTGTTGTACTTGAACTCGTGGTTCACATCGAGCCCGAACAGGATGATGAATACCTTGCCCTTCTGCATGATTACCGGCATCGCCGGGGCGGCCTGGGCGGTGGCATAGGGCCCGACCACGAGCTCGACCTTGTCGACGTCGAGCAGCTTCGTGTAGATGCCGGGCACCGTCGAAGGGTTCGACTGGTCGTCGTAATAAACGAGCTTCACCGGCCGACCGAGCAGGCCGCCTTTGGCGTTGGTCTCCTCTTCCCAGATCTTCATCCCGAGGAGCGCCTGCTTGCCGTTGGCCGCAAGCGGCCCGGTGAGCGCCATCGAGAAGCCGATCTTGATCGGCTCACCCGACGGCGTCTGCGCCATCGCGGTCCCGACGACCAACGCTGCCGCGGCGGCAAAGAGCAAGGCGGCGCGGCGACGCCATTTCGGTGCTGTCATCATGCTGGCTTCCTCCATCGGGTGAATGCCGACCAGCGAGCAGACGCGGACCTCGGCCCTCTGGAAACCGCTTCCGGCCGCCGCATGCTGCATCGCTATTCGCTACCTGCCCCAGACCTCGTCGGCAAGCTCGACGACCATTGCAAGCTTTGCCCATTGCTCGTCCTCGGTTAGGAGATTGCCCTCCTCGGTCGAGGCAAATCCGCACTGCGGCGAGAGGCACAGCTGCTCGCTATCAACATGCCTGGCTGCTTCCTCGATGCGCCGCCTGATGGCGTCCTTCTGCTCCAATTGCCCGCTTTTCGAGGTGAGGAGCCCGAGCACGACCTGCTTTTGGCCTTTGGGGACGAAGCGCAGGGGCTCGAATCCGCCGGCGCGATCCGTGTCGTATTCGAGAAAATAGCCGTCGACCTCCACCTCGCCGAAAAGCCGCTCCGCCACGTATTCGTAGCCGCCCCGGGCAATGAAGGTCGAGCGGAAATTGCCGCGGCATGAATGCATGGTTATGGCCATGTCGGCGGGTCGTTCGGCCAGCGCTTCGTTGGTCATTCGGGCATATCGCGCCGGCAGCCGATCGGGGTCGTCACCGCGCGCCTTCGAGGACTCCCGCTCCTTCGGATCGCAGATCATCGCCCAGGCAGTGTCGTCGAGCTGCAGGTAGCGGCAGCCGGCCGCGTAGAAGGCGCGGATCGCCTTGCGATAGGCTTGTGCCACATCGTGGAAATAGCCGTCGAGATCCGGGTAGACCGCCTTGCTGATGGACTGCCGGCCCTGCCGGAAATGCAGGGTCGAGGGGGCCGGGATCGTCATCTTCGGGACGATCTTGGTGTGGTCCTTCAGGAACCGGAAGTGCTCGAGGTGGGGATGGGTCGCGAAATCGACCTTGCCCACGACCCGCACGCTCTCGGCCTTGGTCTCGACGCCGGCGAAGGCGATGCCCTTGCCGGTCGCGTAGAGCTCCACCCCGTCGAGCCCCTTGTAGAAGTCGAATTGCCACCAGCTGCGGCGGAATTCGCCGTCGGTGGCGAGGCTCAGGCCGATCGCCTCCTGCTTTCCGATCGCGCTCTCGATCTCGTGGTCCTCGACCGCCTTCAGCTCGGTGGCGCTGATCTCGCCTTTTTCATGCCTCGCCCGCGCCTGCTTGAGCGGCGGCGGACGCAGCAGGCTGCCGACGTGATCGGCGCGGAACGGCGGCCTGGTTCGTTGCATTCGGATCAGCCTCCGCTCGTCACAGGCCGGGTGGCGGCGGCCGGCGAAATCCCGTCACTGGTTCATACGGCGTGCCTCGAGGGCTGTCGCCTCTCGCTCAATCCGGCCTGCTTCGCCCTCGCTGCCGGCTCATCCCCAGACCTCGCGGGCGACGTCCCGGATCATCCGCAGCTTCGCCCATTGCTCCTCCTCGGCGAGGATATTGCCTTCCTCGGTCGAAGCGAAGCCGCATTGGGGCGAGAGGCAGAGCTGCTCGGGCGGCGCGAACCTGGCGGCCTCCTCGATACGACGCTTGACGTCGTCCTTCTTCTCCAGCGTGCCGCTCTTCGAGGTGACCAGCCCGAGCACCACGATCTTGTGCCCCTTGGGCAGGAAGCGCAGCGGCTCGAAGCCGCCGGCACGCTCGGTGTCGTATTCGAGAAAATATCCATCGTAATTGCAGCGGCCGAGGAGATTTTCCGCCACCGGCTCGTACCCGCCCGAGGCGATCCAGGTCGAGCGGAAGTTGCCGCGGCAGACGTGGGTGGTGATGGTCATGTCGGCGGGCTTGACCTCCAGCGCCTTGTTGATCGTCCGCGTATAGGTCTGCTGCAGATGATCGACGTCGAGGCCCCGCTCTTTCGCCTTCTTCAGCTCCTCCTGGGAGCACAGATAGGCCCAGGCGGTATCGTCGAATTGCAGATAGCGGCAGCCGGCGTCGTAGAACGCGCGCACCGCCTTCTGATAGGCCGCCGCAAGGTCGTCGAAGATGGCGTCGCGACTGGGATAGGCGCTCCTGGCCACCGCGTCCGGCTCGAGACGGAAATGCATGACCGCCGGGCTCGGGATGGTCATCTTGGGCACGACCCTGGTGTGCGCCTTGAGGAACTTGAAGTGCTCCAGCATCGGGTGCTGCGAGAACCCGATCCTGCCGGTGACGCGGATGCTTTTCGGCCGCGTCTGCACGCCCTGAAACTGGATGCCGTGGCCGAGCTCGTAGATCTCCACCCCGTCAAGCATCCCGAAGAAATCGAAATGCCACCAGGAGCGGCGGAACTCGCCGTCGGTGGCAAGCTCGAGCCCGATCTCCTCCTGCTTGCCGATCACCCCTTCGATCTCGCGATCCTCGACCGTCTTGAGCTCGGCTGCCGAGAGGGCGCCCTTCTCGTGCTTGGCGCGCGCCTGCTTGAGCGCGGCAGGACGCAGGAAGCTGCCGACATGGTCAGCGCGGAACGGCGGCTTGCTTCTTGTCATCGATGACGGCTCCTCGGGATTTTTCCCGGGAGCAAGGGCACGTCCGGCAACCTGTCGTCAACTGCAAAACGTCGAGGCAATCTCGCCGATGCCGGATCTCCAGCCGGACGGGATCGCAACGGCATCTGCCCCGCGCAAGCAGCGCGGCGGCCCTTCGGCGTCGGCCAGGGCCGATTCCGCTCGTTTATGTATACGTCATGCGCGGGCTTGTCCCGCGCATCCACGTCTGCAATGCGCGAAAAAGCCGTGGATGGCCGGGACAAGCCTGGACAAGCCCGGCCATGACGACGTTCTGATTCGATCGCATCGGAACAGGCTCTCGCTAGGGGCGGCGCGCGCCGGCGCGCCGCGACCCCGCGGCGGTGACCCCGAGATGGCTCTCCAGCACCGCGCGCTCGGCGAGGAGATCGCTGCTCCTCCCCTCGTACACGATCGCGCCGCGTTCCAGGATCGCCGCCCGGTCGGTGACCGCCAGCACCTTGTGCGCGTTCTGCTCCACCAGAATTGCCGCGGTGCCTTCGTCACGGATGATGCGCGTGAGTGCTGCGAGCAGCTCCTCGACCAGGATCGGGGCAAGACCCTCCAGCGGCTCGTCGAGCAGCATGACGCGGGGATTGAGGACCAGCGCACGTCCCACCGCGAGCATCTGCTGCTCCCCGCCCGAGAGCTGGTTGCCGAGATTGCGACGACGCTCGGCCAGCCGCGGAAACAGCCGGTAGATCCGGTCCACGGACCAGGGCCCCGGGCGTGCCACCGCGGTGAGATTCTCCTCGACCGAGAGCGACTTGAAGATGTTGCGCTCCTGCGGCACCCAGCCGATACCCGCCTGCGCGCGCTGATCGGGGCGCAGTGAGGAGATCTCGCGGCCGTCGAGCCGGATATTGCCGTCGATGAAACGGGTGACTCCGACGATCGAATTGATCAGCGTCGTCTTACCCATGCCGTTGCGCCCGAGCAGGGCAAGCGACTGGCCCTCGGCAAGCGCGAGCGAAACGCGGTTGAGCACGATCGCCTCGCCATAACCCGCGCTCAGCCGCTCGATGCTGAGGAGATCAGGCATCAAGCGCCTCGCCGAGATACACCGCCCTGACCCGCGGGTCGCGCGCGACCTCGTCCGGCGAGCCGTCGACGAGCAGCGCGCCGTTCACCAGGACCGAGATGCGCTGCGCGAACGAGAACACGATGTCCATGTCGTGCTCGATGAGAAGCACGGTGACATCGGCGGGAAGCGCCGCGACCGTGGCGAGAATCTGGTGGCGCTCGTCCTCCGGCACCCCGGCGGCGGGCTCGTCGAGCAGCAGCACCCGCGGCCGGCAGGCAATTGCCAGCGCGATCTCGAGCAGCCGCTGCTTGCCGTAGGGAAGGTTGCCGGTCCGCTCGTGCATCGCATCGGCCAGCTGGAACCGGGAAAGGATGTCGACGATCTCCTCCATCACCGCCGGATTGGTGCCGATCAGCCGCCACCATTGCGCGCCGGTGCCCATGCGCTCCGAGATTGCGAGCCCCACCGATTCGAGCGGCGTGAGATCGGGGAACAGCTGATTGATCTGAAAGGTGCGGGCGAGCCCGCGCCGCACCCGCCTGTGCGGCGCGAGCGAGGTGATGTCCTCCCCCGCCAGCAGGATACGCCCGCCGGACGGGCGCAATATCCCGGTCAGCAGGTTGATCACCGTGGTCTTGCCCGCCCCGTTGGGGCCGATCAGCGCATGGCGGGCGCCGTTCTCGATCCGGAGCGACACGCCGTTGACGGCGGCGACTCCGCCGAAATGCTTTTCCAGCCCGAGCGTCTCGAGAGCGGCCGGCATGTCATTGCTTCCGATGCACCAGGATTTCCCGCGCCGGCCGCGCCCGGCCGATGAACTGCACCACCCGGCTGTCCAGCAGGTCGAGCCAGGCTCGGATCGGGCGATACCCGGTTCCGATGAGGAGCATCAGCAGCGCGCATTCGAAGAACGACAGCCGCAGCCAGTAGGCGGCGGCGAACACGACGGCTGCAACGACGGCACCCCAGATGCGCCCGAACAGAACCAGGAACACGAGCAGCAGCCCGATCCAATATTGCCAGTATTGCGGGTCGAACGTGGCGAGGCCGTCCTGGATCAGCTTGAACGCAATCGCCCCGAGCAATCCACCGTACAGATAGCCGGTGCCCCCGATGATGAGCACCAGCAGCAGATCGGCGGATCGCTCGAACGAGAACACGTCGAGTGAGGCGAAGGCGGTGGTCTGCGCCAGCAGACCGCCGGCAACGCCGGCATAGAAGGCGGCCAGCGTGTAGATCCCGACCAGCCGCGCGTTCACTGAAATTCCGGTGGAGGCGGCACGCAGCGGATTGCCCTTGACCGCGCGCAGCGACAGTCCGAACGGAGAATAGACGATGCGCCGCGCCGACAGGAACAGCACGAACAGGACGATCAGGCAGTAGATGTAGGCTGCTCGGCCGAAGATGTCGAACTGGAAGAGACCGAGAACCGGCGCAATGACCACGCCTTGCAGGCCGTCGGCACCGCCGGTGAGATCCGGAACCTGGTTCGCTATCTCCCGCAGGATGAGGGCGACCCCGA
The DNA here is from genome assembly GCA_036406655.1 of Xanthobacteraceae bacterium. Lineage (GTDB taxonomy): Bacteria > Pseudomonadota > Alphaproteobacteria > Rhizobiales > Xanthobacteraceae > VAZQ01. The sequence goes on from DASXAP010000243.1 coordinate 5,958, forward strand.
GCGTCACCATCAGCCGCGTGAGGTCGGACCCGCGCAGCACCAGGAAGCTCGTGGCAAAGCCCAGCGTCGCCGCGGCGAGACCGGATACGAGCAGCGCGAGCACCGGCTCGGTGATGATGCCGTGCTTGGCCAAGAGCGCGGCGGCATAGGAGCCGAACCCGAAAAACGCGGCATGCCCGAGGGAGATGATGCCGGCATAGCCCAGGATAAGGTCGAGCGAGAGCGCAAACAGCCCGAGCCAGGCGATCTCGGTCAGGATCAGGAATCGCTCCGGCAGCAGGTGCTGGTGCCAGATGCTCGCCAGCGCCGCGAGCCAGAACGCGTATTCCAGCGGATGCCAGCGCGCCCGGCGCCCGAGATGACGGCCGACCTGCTCGGCGAGCGGGGAAGCCATCGACGGCCCTACCTGCCCGCCGGGCGGGCGAACAAGCCCTGCGGCCGCAGGATCAGCACCACGATCATGATCGTGTAGATGACGAAGGCACCGAACCGGGGAACGTAGTATTTGCCGGCCACGTCGGCGATGCCGATCAAGAGCGATGCCAGAAACGGGCCGGTGATGCTGGAGGTGCCGCCGACGGTGACGACGATCAGGAAATACACCATGTACTTGAGCGGGAAGGTCGGGTCGAGTCCGAGGATTTCCGCGCCCAGCGCGCCGCCCAGCCCGGCCAACCCGGATCCGAACGCGAAGGTCAGCGCGAACACCGCCCCGACATTGATGCCGAGCCCGCGGGCGACCCTGGCGTCGTCGACCGAGGCGCGCAGCCGGCTGCCGAACCTGGTGCTGCCGAGGATCGCCTGCAGCCCCAGGGTCAGCAATCCGCAGACCGCGATGATGAGGAGGCGATAGCGGCCGATCCCTATTCCGAGCACCTCGAAGCGTCCCTGCAGGGCCTCCGGTATCCGGATGAAGACCTGCTGCGAGCCCATGACGTGGTCGACGGCGGCGACCGACATGAAGACGAGACCGATGCTGAACAGCACCTGATCGAGATGGCTGTGGTTGTAGACGTGCACATAGAGCGTGCGCTCGAACAACGCCCCGATCAGCGCGGTCGCGGCGAATGCAATCGGCAGCCCGGCGAAGAAAGGGACCTCCGCCCGGTTCACCAGCACCAGCGTGATGTAGCCGCCGGCCATGGCGAATGCGCCATGTGCGAGATTGACGAAGTTCATCAAGCCGAGGGTGACCGAGAGCCCGCAGGCCAGCACGAACAGCAGCATGCCGTAGGCGATGCCGTCGAACAGAATGGTCAGCATGGCCTCGCCACCCCGCGCCTGCCCCGTGCCGGCGCCAGCTTGCGGCGAGACGACCGTCTCGCCTGCCGCCCTCAATCAGCGTGCGGGCGCAGCAGGCTGGCAAGCTTTCGGCGCCGGCGCAAGCTGGGCTTGCCGGATCGGGCGGAACGCCGCATCGGAGAAACGCCGGCGGCTCAGGCGTGCGCCCGCCGCTGGGGATCGATGATCTGCTCGAGCCTGCCGAGCACGCGCATGCAGGGCAACACCTGCTTCAGGCTGCCGTTGGGCTCCCGCTTTTCCTTGATGGCGGCGATGAACTCGCGGTCCTCGAGCTCGATCCCGTCCATCGACACGTCGACCTTGGAGACGTCGATCTTGTTGTCCTTGCCGTCGCTCAGATCATCGTAAAAGGCCTTGTAGGTTCCGTTGTCGCAGATGTAGCGGAAGAACGACCCGAGCGGCCCGTCGTTGTTGAACGAGAGCGAAAGCGTGAGGATCGAGCCCGACGGCGCCTTGGCGACGATGCCCATGTCCATGGCGATCCCGAGCTGCGGATGGATCGGCCCCTGCACCGCGTAGCAATCGGAGATCGTCTCGCCGGTCTGATACTGGAACAGGTCGATGGTATGGGCGGCATGGTGCCAGAGCAGGTGGTCGGTCCAGCTGCGCGGATTTCCCGCGGCATTGATGTTGCGCCGGCGGAAGAAGTACGTCTGCACGTCCATCTGCTGGATCTTGAGCTCGCCCTTCGCGATGCGCCTGTGAACCCATTGATGGCTCGGGTTGAAGCGGCGCACGTGCCCGCCCATGGCGGTGACGCCGGTCTCCTCGGCGATCCTGACCAGTTGCTCGGCTTCCTCGGCGCTGTCGGTGACCGGGATCTCGACCAGCACGTGCTTGCCGGCGCGCATAACCTGCTCGCCCTGGCGGAAGTGCATCTTGGTCGGCGTGGTCAGGATCACCGCGTCGGCCCGCCTGATCCCCTCGCTCAGCTCGCCGGTGTGGTGGGGGATGCCGTATTTCCTGGCGACCTCGGCGGTCGCATCCTGGTTGCCGCCGACCAGCGAGGTGACCTCGACCCCGGGAATCCGCTTGAGCGCGTCGAGGTGCTTCTGCCCGAACGCGCCCTGCCCGGCGACGCAGATCTTCATCGTCCCGCCCCGCTCACCTTGCGCGGGCTGGCCGTGCGCAGGGCGGCCTGCCGGTGCCCGGCCTCCCTGCCGGCGCGGCTCGACTTCCTGCTTCCGCTCCCGCCTGCCGCCTTGCGCCGGTTCTCGAGGATGATATGGCCGACCGCCGTGTTGGAGGCCGGCACCGTGTAGAAGCGGTAGACCTCGTCCACCCTGTCGTCGAGCGCGCCGCGCATGATCAGCCACATCACCATCTCGATGCCTTCGGCGCCGGCCTCGCGCATGTATT
>DASXAP010000244.1:0-20008 GCA_036406655.1 Xanthobacteraceae bacterium
AATGCCGCTCCGGTCGGTCGGAGGGTGTAATCCGCGGGCAATTCCGCCGAATTTGACTCGATCCGGTCATTAGCCTGGTTGGCAATTCAGCGCTGCCGGCGAGCCCCTGACTCGATCCTCCTCATTCCGCTATGCTGTCGCCTCTCTGACCAGGGGCAACGGATGCAAATCGGTCAGCTGAAACGACGCGAGTTTCTTGCGCTGGCCGGTGGTGCGGCGCCATGGCCGCTCGCGGTGCGTGCCGGGCCGGCAGCGATGCCGGTGATAGGATTCATGAGCGCGATATCGCCCGACATTTCCAAGTCTCTGGTGGAGGCGTTCCGCCGGGGCCTCAAGGAGAATGGTTTCGTCGACGGGGAGAACGTCGCATTGGAGTTCCGGTGGGCGAACGGTCAATACGACCGCCTGCCGGCATTAGCGGCCGATCTTGTAACTCGGCAGATAAGTGTGCTTGCTGCCGTCGGGGGCGATCCTTCACCGCTCGCCGCCAAACGGGCCACGTCGAGCATCCCGATTGTTTTCGCGATGGGCAGCGATCCTGTCAGCGCGGGTCTGGTCCAGAGCTTTGACCGTCCGGGCGGCAATATGACCGGGATTACCGTGCTGACAAATCTCATGGAGCCGAAGCGGCTCGGACTGCTACGCGACCTTGTGCCAGGGGTATCGCTCATTGGCGTTCTTCTCAATCCTAGCTTTCCGCCGGCTGTGCTCCAGCAGCAGCAAATTGAGGAGGCAGCACGCGCAATCAATCAACGCATCCTCATTGCGAAGGCGAGCACCGACGAGGAGATCGAAGCCGGATTTGCCGGGTTGGCCAAGGCGAATGTCGGTGCGATTTTGGTTGGGGCCGATCCCTACTACAACGTGCAGCGACAGCGGATTGTCAGGCTGGCGGAGCGGCAGCGTCTCCCGGCCATCTACCAGTTTCGGGAATTTACTCTCGCCGGTGGCCTGATGAGCTATGGCATCGATCTTCCTGACGTGCATCGCCAGCTTGGCATCTACACGGCCAAAATTCTGAAAGGCACCAAGCCCCGGGACCTGCCCGTTTTGCAGCCTACCAAGTTCGAGCTGGTGATAAATGTCAAAACCGCGAAAGCCCTTGGCGTCGAAATCTCCGACAACCTGCTCTCACTCGCGGACGAGGTGATTGAATAGCCGGCGGCCCGCCGTCGGATGCTGATCGCATGATCGAGAGGGCAATGGCGAGCGGCTGCTTCAAACGAGCCTCGGGCAGATAATGAGACGACGGGAGTTCATGGCGCTGCTCAGCGGAGTGCCAGGCGCTTGGCCGCTCGCCGCGCATCCGCAGCAGCCGGAGCGGATGCGACGGGTCGGCGCACTGATGGGGTCCTGACTTGGTTCTGGCCGATGCGGTATGCTGCCGGGCTTCCGGGCGGGGCAGCAGATGCAATTTTATCGATTGAAACGTCGCGAGCTCATTGCGCTGCTTGGCGCCACGGCGGCATGGCCGATCGCCACGCGCGCGCAGCAACCGGCGATGCCGGTGGTCGGGTATCTCAACCCCTCTGTGGCGCTCGGATACGCGGATGAACTGCGCTCACTTCGGCAGGGCCTCAAAGAAGGCGGCTATGTCGAGGGCGAGAACGTCACGATCGAGTTTCGCTGGGCCGAGAATGAGCCGGATCGGCTGCCGGCGCTGGCGGCCGAGCTCATTGGCCGGCGTGTCGGCGTGATCATTGCGGCCAGCGCGCCCGCTTCGGTCGTCGCAACCAAGGCGACCGAAACAATTCCCATTGTGTTCCTGGTTCCCGAGGACCCGGTCAGGCTTGGGCTCGTCGCCAGCCTCGCCCGACCGGGCGGCAACGCGACCGGCGTCAATTTCTTCGCCGCCGAGCTGGCGGCAAAGAGGCTGGAGCTGCTGCGCACGCTGGTGCCAACGATGAAACGGATCGCCGTGCTGCTCAATCCGGCCGAGCCGACGATCGAGACTGCCAACCGGCGCGATGTCGAAGCGGCGGCTGCGACCATGGGACTGCACCTGCGCCTCATCAACGCCGGCAGCATCGCCGAGATCGACGCCGCCTTCGCCACGCTCGCCAGTGACCGGCCCGACGCTCTGTTCATCAGCAGCGGCCCGTTCTTCGCCAACCGTAGCGTTCAACTGGCGCAGCTGGCTGCCCGGCATGCCATTCCCGCGATCGGCGGGAATCGCCGCTATCCGGAAGTTGGCGGACTGATCACCTACGGAGCGAGCCTGAGCGATGCGCATCGCCAAGCCGGCATCTATATCGGGCGTATTCTCAAGGGCGCCAAGCCCGCAGACCTGCCGGTGGTGCAGTCGACGAAGTTCGACCTGGTCATCAATGTTTCAACCGCGCGTATGCTCGGCATCAGCATGCCGCCCGCGCTGCTTGCCACGGCCGACCAGGTGATCGAGTAAGCCCCTCCTTCTGCGATGCTCGGTATTGCTGCATCTGCTCACGACCAAGACCCTGACTAGACTTTATCGGGGTCGCTCAGCAGGCAGCGGATTGCAAGAAGGCTCGGATGTCCGATGACTGTTTCCTGCCAATTCGATATATTCCGCAATCCGGCCCTGGGCTGCGAGGACCGAATGTAGTTCGAGCGTTCGATCGATCGCTGACCACGGCAGGTCATGTGCTCGCACGGAGACAACCAATGCCCACATTCATGTGCTTCCTGAATTGGACCGACCAAGGCGCCAAGAATGCGAAAGATGCCAGCAAACGATTTCAAGCCTCCAAGAGCATGGCTGAAAAATTGGGCGGAAAGCTGCTCAGCGCCTATGTGACGACCGGCCACTACGACGTTGTCGCGACCTTGGAGATGCCTAACGGCGAGGCGATGGTGAAGTTCGCGAGCGCCATAGCCGGCTCCGGCAATGCGCGCACGACGACGGTGCGTGCGTACACACCCGAAGAGTTCAGCAAGCTGGCGGCCGACATCCCGACGATGTAGGTCATGCTGCGACGTGGTCCTCGTGGACCACTGATAATCCATGGCAGCGCTCCTTATCCCGCAGGCGGGAGGGCCGACTGGCGTAGTGTACCTGGTTCGCCCGGTCTGCCCGGTGCCGAGCCCCCCTTTCCTTTGCGATCGCGGGACTTCTGTAGTGGAACGTCCGCAGCCTGCTGAGGCGGCCACAGCTGATAAGGAGATTCGAGCTTTGACCCGACTTGGACCTTAGCAGCTTGTCTTTGCGTCAGCGCGAAGCTCATTCACAGTCGCTCTGGTATGGTAGGGTCTGCCCTCGGCCTGAAGGACGAAGCCGATGAGGCGACGGGAGTTCATCGCTGTACTCGGCAGTGCTGCGGCCGCATGGCCGCTCGCGGCGCCGGCGCAACAGCCGCCGATGCCGGTGATCGGCATCCTCGACCCCAGGTCCCCCGATGCGGTGGTGGACCGTCTGCGCGCTTTTCGTCAAGGCCTCAGGGTGACCGGCTACGTCGAGAGCGAGAACGTCGCAATAGTCTACCGCTGGGCCGAGAATCAAGTTGATCGGCTGCCTGCATTGGCGACCGAACTGACCGAAGGACGGGTTAACTTGATCGTCGCGGCAGGGCCTTCCGCAGCATTCGCCGCCAAGGCAGCTACCACGACCATTCCGATTGTCTTCGTCATCGCCCAAGACCCGGTCGCGCTAGGTCTGGTCGCAAGTCTCTCCCGACCGGGCGGTCACCTGACCGGAGTCAACTTTCTCAACGCCGAGCTGGACGCCAAGCGCCTGGAGCTCCTGCATGCGTTGGTGCCTGGGGCAGCTCGCGTCCACGTTCTCGTCAACCCGGCCGATGCTGCGAACACCGAGTCGACATTGCGACAGGTGAAACCCGCCGCTCGCGCCATGGGGCTGCCGGTCCAGGTCGTCAACGCCAGCACAAGCCGCGAGATCGATACGGCTTTCTCGGGGTTCGCAGGCGACCGGCCCGACGCGCTCTTCGTCGGCCAAGGGCCGTTCCTGGCCAGCCGACGTGTCCAGTTGAGCCTGCAAGCGGCACACCACGGGGTGCCTGCGTCCTATCCGGGACGGGAATATGCCGAGGTCGGTGGGCTCATGACCTACGGGAGCGATGTTGTGGATGCCTTTCGTGAGGCCGGGATCCATGCCGGCCGCATCCTCAAAGGCGCAAAGCCGTCGGAGTTGCCGGTCGTGCAGTCGAACAAGATCGAGCTGGTGATCAATCACCAGACCGCTCGGGTGCTCGGCCTCACCGTGCCCGACAACCTGCTGGTCGCCGCCGACGAGGTGATCGAATAACGACGTGCTATTTTCTGCATCTGCTCAGGGCAGCAATTGGCACATCGCATCTGGTGCGATCTCCTGAACTTGCATGCGCTTCCGGGCTGCGGCAATGCGCCCGACACCCTGTGTCGGCTCAAACCCGGAATGATCCATGGGCAGAACGGCAGAACGCGCACCTACTAATGAAAAGCCGATGATCGGCGTCGCAAAACCTTGCGTCGCAACACATTGATTGCACTGACGCGTCGCACGAGACGACCTTCTCCGACAACTCCCTGGCAGGTTTACAGCTCATTTCTCCTAGCGAAGCTCGACGATCATCTCTATCTCGACCGCAATGTCGAAAATCAACGACGCGACACCCACTGCCGAGCGTGCGTGCTTTCCGCAATCGCCGAACACCTGCACCAAAAGATCGGAAGCGCCGTTGATCACCTTCGGCTGAGCGGTAAAAGCAGGGTCCGAGTTGACCATCCCAAGCACCTTTACAATGCGCTTCACCTTGTTGAGGTCGCCGAGCTCTGCCTTTATCGCCGAAAGCAGGCTGATGGCAGCGAGCTTCGATGCCTGGTAGCCCTGCTCGACGGTCAACTGTCCGGGCCCCGAGCCCACCTTGCCGATGACAAACGTCCCGTCAGGCATCTTCGGCCCGTTACCGGCGAGATACATCACCTTTCCCACGATGACAGCAGGCACGAAATTGCCGACAGTAGCTTTGGGGGGCGGGTAATACGCAATGCCGAGCGCCTTGATGTTGGCCTCGGCATCGACCTTGGGGCACTCACCCTCCTGTGCGGCAGCCTGACCTGTAACGAATGCAATCAGGAGCGTGCCCGCCAAGCTCGCCTTCAAGGATTTCGTGCTCATGGCAGATCTGTCCCTTCCCGTCGCCCATCCGTCGCCCATGAGGGGCGTGACCACCGTCCGCCCATCCTGCCGAAAGTGCGGACTAATTCCATCACCGCAGGATACAAGTTTGGCCGGCCTGTCGGTAGGGAACCGGGTAACTCCTGACGCAGTGCGATGGCACTGCCGGGCAGGCGGTCGGATTTCTTATATCATCGGTTGCGGGGCGATGCGATCTTTAGGCCCGGGCGCGCCGACACCGGGCTTCACCCCTCATGACGCATTGCGGTCAGGCGGATCAAAGTTCGCCTGCACAAATCCTGACCAAAATCGACGCAGCCATTGAGCAGGTCCAGCTTGCCGGACAGAACTTGACACGTTCGCCGCTAGCGCCCTTGTCAAGCAGGACTCGAGTGGCGCTCGCCCTTGCCGGCGCCGGGGTCGTGACAAGCGGAGGAATGCATGATCCGGACGCCGGTCTGCGACCTGCTCGCGATCGAGCATCCGATCGCGCTCGGCGGCATGGGCTCGGCGACGTCGCCCGAGCTCGTGGCCGCGGTGTCGGGCGCGGGCGGTCTCGGCGCGCTGGGCTGCCATTACCTCACGCCGGAGCAGATCCGGGATCGCACGGGCGCCATCCGGCGCCGGACGAACAAGGCCTTCGGGCTCAATTTTCTCGTCTTCGACATGCGCGAGGACAGCTTCGCCGCGGCGCTGGAGCTGCGGCCGCCGGTCATGCAATTCGCCTGGGCGCGCGCCGATCAGGACCTGCGCCACCCGGTGGAGCGGGCCAAGGAAGCCGGCTGCGCGGTCACCTACATGGCCGGCAGCGTGCCGGAGGCCGTTCGCGCGGCCAAGGCCGGGGCCGACATCCTCGTCGCGCAAGGCACCGAAGGCGGCGGCCATGTCGGCTGGATGGCCAGCATGCCGCTGATCCCGATGGTCGTCGATGCGGTCGCACCGGTCCCGGTGCTGGCCGCCGGGGGATTTGCCGACGGGCGCGGTCTCGCCGCGGCGCTCTCGCTCGGCGCCGACGGCATCCTGCTCGGCACGCGATTCCTCGCCACCGTCGAATCCCCGCTGCATCCCAACTTCAAGCAGGCGATCGTCGACAGCGACGGCCACGACACCCAGCTCACGGAGATTCCCGACATTGCCGCCGGGCTCGTCTGGCCCGGGGCGATGACGCGATCGCGGCGCAATCGCTTCATCGACCGATGGGCGGGGCGGGAATGGGCGCTGCGGCAAGCCCGTGCCGAAGCCTCGGCGAGGCTCTCCGCCGCGCGCGAATCCGGCGATGTCGAGGAAGGGCCGTTGTCGATGGGCCAGGACGCCGGCCTCGTTCATGACATTCCGTCCGCCGCCGACATCGTCGTGCGGATCGCGCGGGAGGCGGAGGAGCTCCTCGCCCGGAAATTGCCGCGCCTGATCGTGCCGAGCTAGCCATGCTGCCCTTTCCCGGGCAGCATCTCGCTCGATGAATTGATGACTGCGTGGATGCTGCGGGCGTACTCGACCGCGCCGGTGACGTCCATGTCGAGGGCGGCGCGCGCATAATCCTTGCATCCGACGCGCGCCGGCCGCGGCGCCTTCATGATCTGCGCGCACAGCGCCTCGACGGCGGCCTCGAGCTTCGCCTCGGGATGGACCTCGCTCACGATGCCGGCCTCGCGGGCACGTTCAGGAGTGATCACGGCGGTGGACCACACGAGGTAGGTGAGCGCCTTGCGCGGCACGCGATCCACCAGCGCCGACATCACCATGGTCGGCATGATGTTGTGCGCCATCTCCGGCACCTGGAAGCGGGCGGTATCGGCGGCGAGCGTGATATCGCAGACCGCGGCGATGGCGCAGCCGAAGCCGAATGCGCGCCCGCGCACCACGCCGATGACCGGGATCTCGCAGCGGCGGAACGCGCCGTAGCAGTTGAAGACCACATCGTTCCGCCGCCGCAGCTCGAGCGCCTCGGGCGGAGCGCCGGGCGGCCGCTTCCCCATCGTCTCCCGGCCGACGCAGAAATCCGCACCGGCCGCGCGCAGCACCACGATCTCCGCGCTCGCGCCGGCGCCGAGCAGGAGCCCGGTCAGCTCGACCGCCATCGCATCGGAAGCGGCATTGCCGATCTCCGGCCGGTTGAGCGTGATCTCGAGAAGGGGTCCCTTGCGGGCGGTGAGAACGTGACCGGACATGCGAAATCTCCCTCGGGGATGGAGCATCCAAGCTCGGCATCCGCTTTTCGTGATGAGTTGCCCGCTGCTAGGATAGCAGCGATTGCGCGTGCTGTGACAAGCATCGATGCCACCCGGAAACGCTGGAGAGCTTGCATGCAGGCAAGCGACCCCTCCGACGAACTGCCGCAGTGCGAGCCGACGCTGCGGGCGATCGCCATGCCCGCCGACGCCAATCCGCACGGCGACATCTTCGGCGACTGGCTGCTCTCGCAGATGGATCTGGCCGGCGGCACCGTCGCCACCCGGCGCGCCGAGGGCCGCTGCGTGACCGTGGCGATCACCGCGATGACCTTTCGCCGCCCGGTCTTCATCGGCGACGAGGTCACCTGCTACGCCCAGATCACCAGGGTCGGCCGCACCTCGATCACCGTGAAGGTGGAAAGCTGGGTGCGCCGCGGCATCGGCGAGGAGCAGATCGAGGTGACCGAGGGGATCTTCACCTATGTCGCGGTGGGCGAGGACCGGCGGCCCTGCCCGGTACCGCCGCAAGGTTGAGCGACCCGTGTATTATTCGTCAATCGCCTGATGCTACAATCGCGCGAGGCGACGTCTGCCTCCACGCAACATTGCTTCACAGCTGCCGGGGTATCCATGAACGGCTCCGCGTTCCGCCGGGACTACATGACCAAGCCGATCTTCGGGTGGGCAAGGCGGGTGCTGCCGAGCCTCTCGGAGACCGAGCGCGAGGCGATCGAGGCCGGGGACGTCTGGTGGGATGCCGATCTCTTCACCGGCAACCCCGATTGGGCGAAGCTGCTGCGCTTTCCGAAGGCCACACTGTCCGCCGACGAGCAGGCTTTTCTCGACGGCCCGGTCGACGAGCTCTGCCGCATGCTCGACGACTGGTACATCACCTGGGAGCTGCGCGACCTGCCGCCCGAGGTCTGGGACTTCCTCAAGCGCCACAGATTTTTCGCCATGATCATCCCGAAGCGCTACGGCGGGCTCGGATTTTCCGCCTATGCCCATTCGGAGGTCATCCGCAAGCTTTCGACCCGCTCGCTCACCGGGGCGGTGACCGCCATGGTGCCGAACTCGCTCGGCCCCGGCGAGCTGTTGCTGCAGTTCGGAACCGAGGCGCAGCAGGACTACTGGCTGCCGCGGCTGGCCGATGGGCGCGAGATTCCCTGCTTCGGCCTCACCAGCCCGGAGGCAGGCTCCGACGCCGCCTCGATGACCGATTCCGGCGTCGTCTGCCGCGGCCCCTGGGAAGGACGCGACGTGCTCGGAATCAGGCTCAACTGGCACAAGCGCTATATCACGCTCGGCCCGATCGCCACCGTGCTCGGGCTCGCCTTCAAGCTAGGCGATCCCGAGCATCGCATCGGCTCCCGCGACGAGATCGGGATAACCGTGGCGCTGGTGCCGACGCGCCTCCCCGGCGTCGAGATCGGCCGCCGGCATCTGCCGTCGCTGCTCGCTTTCCAGAACGGACCGACCCGGGGGCGCGACGTGTTCATCCCCATGGATCACGTCATCGGCGGTGAGGCGCAGCTCGGCAAGGGCTGGAAGATGCTGATGAGCGCGCTCGCGGCCGGCCGCGGCATCTCGCTGCCGTCGCTCTCGGCGGCGGCGAGCGTCTTTGCCGCCCACACCTCGGGCGCCTATGCGCGCATCCGCGAGCAATTCCATCTTCCGATCGGCCGCTTCGAAGCGATCCAGGAGCGGCTCGGCCGCATGGCCGCCACCGCCTATCTCCTCGATGCCGCCCGCCGAATGACCTGCGCCGCCATCGATCACGGTCACAAGCCCGCGGTGGTGACCGCCATCATGAAATCGCAGGCCACCGAACGCATGCGCATCGTCGCCAACGACGCCATGGACATTCACGGCGGCAAGGGCGTGCAGGAGGGGCCGCTGAACTACCTCGGCGCGCTTTATCGCGGGGTGCCGATCGGCATCACGGTCGAGGGCGCCAACATCGTCACCCGCTCGCTCATCCAGTTCGGTCAAGGCGCCATTCGCAGCCATCCCTACCTGCTCAAGGAGATAGCCGCGCTCGAGGACAGCGACCATCAGCGGGCGCTCGCGGAGTTCGACCGCGTCTTCTGGAGGCACGTCGGCCACGGCTTCGCCACCGCCTGGCGCGCGTGGGCTCGCGCCTGGACCGGCGGGGCATCGGCGCCGACGCCGGACGCCGGAGCGAGCCGCGGCTTCTACAAGCCGCTCGGGCGTTACGCCGCGGCCTTCGCGTTCGCCGCCGACGTCGCGCTACTGACACTCGGAGGAGCGCTCAAGCGCAAGGAGATGATCTCCGGGCGTTTCGGCGACATTCTCTCCGAGCTCTATCTCCTCTCCGCCGTGCTCAAGCGCTGGGAGGACGAGGGGCGCGAGGCGGCCGACCTGCCGCTCGTGCAATGGTGCATGGAGGCCGGCTTTGCCGAGATCGAGCGCCGCTTCGACGAGATTCTCGCGAACTTCCCGAACCGTCCGGCGGCCTGGCTGCTGCGCTTTCTGCTGCTGCCGCTCGGGTCGCGCCGTCGCGGTCCCGCGGACCGCTTGACGCAGGCTTGCGCCGAGATCCTGCTCGCGCCCTCGGCCACCCGCGATCGCCTGACCGTGGACATCTTCCACGGCATCGGCGAGGACGCGGTGGCGCTGCTCGAGCGCGCCTTTGCGTTGACGGTCGCGACCGAGCCGCTGCGCGAGCGGCTGCGCAAGGCGCATGTGCGCGATGTGGAGCTTGCGCGCCGGCAGGGCCTCATCGACGATGCCGAGGCAGCGCGGCTGCGCTCGGCCGCCGATGCGGTCGCCGCGGCGGTCGCGGTCGACGACTTCGCGCCCGAGGAGCTGGCGCCGCGGCGAACGTTGGGAGACGTGCTATCGCAAGCGATGTCACAGCCGACCGCGGCGGAGTAGCGGCGCGCCCGGTCTACATCATCGACGGCAGCCGCACCCCGTTCATCCGGGCGCGCGGCCGGCCGGGGCCGTTCACGCCGGTCGATCTCGCGGTCGCCTGCGGGCGGCCGCTGCTGCTGCGCCAGCCGTTTGCCGCGGACGCCTTCGACCAGGTCATCCTCGGCTGCGTGAACGTCATCGCCGACGAGATGAACCCGGCGCGGGTGGCGGCGCTGCGGCTGGGCATGGGCGAGGCGATGACCGCGTTCACCGTGCAGATCAACTGCGGATCGGGGATGCAGTCGATCGACACCGGCTACCGCTACATTCGCGAAGGCCGATCCGACCTCATCCTGGCCGGAGGAACCGATGCGCTGAGCCATTCGCCGCTGATCTTTCGCCGCACCGCCGTCGATTGGTACGCGCGGGTTGCCGGTGCCCGCAACCTGTGGGCGCGCCTGCGCAGCCTGATCGGCTTTCGCCCGGCATTCCTCGAGCCGGTGATCGGGCTCGAACGCGGCCTGACCGATCCGATCGTCGAGCTCAACATGGGGCAGACCGCCGAGCTCGTCGCGCATCTGTTCCGCATCTCGCGGCGCGAGGCCGACCAATACGCGGTCGAGAGCCAGCAGCGGCTCGCGCTGGCGCAGAAGGAGGGCTGGTTCGGCAACGAGCTCGAGCCCGCGTTTGCCCGTGACGGCGGGGTCTACGACCACGACGACGGCGTGCGGCCGGACAGCTCGGCCGAGAAGCTCGCCGAGCTCAGGCCGGCGTTCGAGCGTCCCTGGGGCAAGGTCACGGCCGGCAACAGCTCGCAGATCACCGACGGCGCTTCCTGGGTGATCCTCGCCTCCGAGCGGGCGGTGAAGCAGCACGGGCTCACTCCGCGCGCGGTCATCCTCGACAGCGAGTGGTCGGCGCTCGATCCGGCGGTGATGGGACTGGGTCCGGTGCTGTGCTCGACCGCGATCCTGCGCCGCCACCGGCTCGGCCTCGGCGATATCGGGCTCTGGGAATTGAACGAAGCGTTCGCCGCGCAGGTGCTCGCCTGCCTCGCCGCCTGGCAGGACGAGAGCTTCTGCCGCAAGGTGCTCCAAGTCGACGGCGCCATGGGCACGATCGCGCGCGACAGGCTCAATGTCGACGGGGGCGCGATCGGGCTCGGCCATCCGGTGGGCGCGAGCGGCAATCGCATCGTGCTGCACCTCGTCAATGCGATGAAACGGCTCGGCCTCAGGCAGGGGATCGCCACCGAGTGCATCGGCGGCGGGCAAGGCGGCGCCATGCTGATCGAGGCGGTGTGAGCGCCGATGGTCCCCGACGTCCTCGCGCCGCGCAATCTCGAGCTCGGACCGCTCGGCCGGGCCGCTCATGCCGGCCTGGCGCCAGCGGCGGCCGAGGCGGCGGAGGCGTCTCCCTGGCGGCACTGGAGACTCGCCCGCGACGACGCAGCCATCGCCTGGCTCGTCATCGACAAGGCCGGCTCGAGCGCCAATACGCTCTCCGAGGAGGTGCTGACCGAGCTCGACGACGTGCTGGCGCGGCTCGAGCGCGAGCCGCCCAAGGGCCTGGTGCTGCGCTCCGCCAAGACGAGCGGCTTCATTGCCGGAGCCGACATCGGTGAATTCGGCCCGCTCGCCGGCGCCGCGCCGCCGGAAGCCTCCGCCGCGCCATTCCCCGCCGGCGGCGAAGCCGCAGGCGGCGGGCAAGCCTCGGAGCGCGCCGGAGCGGATCCCATCGAAGCAAAGCTGACGCAGGCGAATGCAGTGATCGACCGGCTCGATCGACTGCCGTTTGCGACGGTGGCCGTCATCCACGGCTACTGCCTCGGCGGCGGCCTGGAGATCGCGCTCGCCTGCGATTACCGCATCGCCGTCGAGGAGGCGCGGCTGGGATTTCCCGAGGTGATGCTCGGCGTGCATCCCGGCCTCGGCGGCACGGCGCGGCTCACGCGCCTGATCAATCCGATCGAGGCGATGACGATGATGCTCACCGGCCGCAATGTGCGCGCGACGCGGGCGCGGTCGCTCGGGCTCGTCGATGCGGTCGTGCCGGAGCGGCACGTGGCGGCCGCTGCCGCGGCGGCCGTGGCCGGGCAGCTGAAAGGCCGGCGCAGCCCGCTCGGCATCGCGCTCCTCAACACGATGCCCAGCCGGCGGCTCGCGGCGAGGCGCATGCGCACTGAGACCGCGAAGCGCGCCCCCGCCGCCCATTACCCGGCTCCGCATGCGCTGATCGATATCTGGGAGGCTCACGGCGGGAGCGCCCGCGACCTGCACAAGGCCGAGATCGCATCCTTCGCCCGGCTCCTTCGCACGGACACCTCGCGCAACCTGGTGCGGGCGTTCTTCCTGCGCGAGAAGCTCAAGAGCATGACCGACGGCGACTTTGCCGGCCGCCGCGTGCATGTGATCGGAGCCGGCACCATGGGCGGCGACATCGCCGCCTGGTGCGCCTGGCACGGTTTCGTGGTGACGCTGGCTGACATGCAGGCCGAGCCGCTCGCGCGCGCGGTGGCGCGCGCCTGGGACCTTTACGGCAAGATCGGGCACAAGCGCACGGACAGTCGCGACGCACTCGATCGGCTGATTCCCGACCTCGAGGGAGAGGGCGTCCGCAGCGCCGATCTGGTGATCGAGGCAGTGCCGGAAACGCTCGAATTGAAGCGCAAGGTGTTTGCGGCGATCGAGCAGCGAATGAAGCCGGGCGCGATACTGGCCACCAACACGTCAAGCATCACGCTCGAGGAGCTGCGCGCAGGCCTCCAGCATCCCGACCGCCTCGTTGGCCTGCATTTCTTCAACCCGGTATCGCGCATGCAGCTGGTCGAGGTGGTCAGCCACGACCAGATCGCAGCCGACGTGCCGGCGCGGGCGCGTGCCTTCCTCGGCCGCATCGATCGGCTGCCGGCACCGGTCAAGAGCGCGCCCGGATTCCTGGTCAATCGCGCGCTCACGCCCTACATGCTGGAAGCCATGATGCTGCTGCACGAGGGGGTCAAGCGCGAGACCATCGACGCCGCGGCGGTGCAATTCGGGATGCCGATGGGGCCGATCGAGCTCGCCGACACCGTCGGCCTCGACATCTGCCTGCACGTCGCGCAGACGCTCGCAGCGAGCCTCGAGCGGTCCCTGCCCGAGCCGACGCAGACGCTGCACGACAAGGTCGCGGCCGGGGAGCTCGGCCGCAAGACCGGCAAGGGGCTCTACGAGTGGAAGAACGGCGAGCCGCTCAAGGATCCCGAGGCACCCCCGCCGTCGCCGGAGATGACCGATCGGCTCATCCTGCCGATGCTGGACGTGTGCATGACCTGCCTGCGCGAGGGAATCGTCGCGGACGAGGACACTATCGACGGCGCGATGATCTTCGCGACCGGTTTTGCGCCGTTCCGGGGCGGCCCGATGCGCTACGCCCGCTCGCGCGGCGTCACCGAGATCCGACAGACGCTCTGGCAATTCTCGCAGCGCTACGGCGAGCGCTTCCGGCCCGATCCGGGCTGGAACGAATGAGATGCAGCGCGGCCGCGGCGGCCCCTCGGGCTTCACTGAACCCGACCGCGTGGCCGATGCCGTCATCGCCCGACTCGGCAAGAGCATCATGCTGGCGCTGCCGCTCGGGCTCGGCAAGGCCAACCATGTGGCCAACGCCCTGTTCGCCCGCGCGGCTGCCGATCCATCGCTGCGGCTGCGCATCTTCACTGCGCTCACACTGGAGAAGCCGCGCGGCAGGGGCGATCTCGAGCGCCGCTTCGTCGGGCCGCTCGCCGAGCGGGTTTTCGGCGACTATCCCGAGCTCGCCTATGCGGCGGCGCTGCGCGCCGGCGGGCTGCCGCACAACATCGATGTCGACGAATTCTTCTTCCAGGCCGGCAGCCGGCTCGGGGTCGCCGCCGCGCAGCAGAGCTACATCTCGGCCAACTACACGCACGCGCTGGGCTACGTGCTCGATCGCGGAGTCAACGTCGTCGCGCAGCTCGTGGCCAAGCGGGCGCGGGGCAGCGAGACGAGGTTCAGCCTGAGCTGCAATCCCGACCTCACGCTCGACCTGCTGGCGCGGCGAGCCGGGGGTCAGTGCAATTTTCTGCTCGTCGGACAGGTCAATTCCGAGCTGCCGTTCATGCCCGGCGACGCCGAGATCGCCGCCGGCGAGCTCGACATGCTGCTCGAGGGCCCCGCCGCCGAGTTTCCGCTGTTCGCACCGCCGCGCGAGCCGATCGACGACGCGGAATACGCCGCCGGCCTGCACGCCGCCCGCATCATCGCCGACGGCGGCACGCTCCAGCTCGGGATCGGGTCGCTCGGCGATGCGGTGACGCAGGCGCTGATCCTCCGTCACCGCGAAAACGCGGCGTTTCGCGGGCTCATCGCCCGCCTCGATCCCGCCGACCGCGCGCCCGCGGCGCTGCACGAGGACGCACCGTTTGCAGCCGGCCTGCACGGGGTGAGCGAAATGCTCGTAGAGGGTTTCCTCGACCTCGAGCGCGCCGGCATCCTCGTGCGCGAGGTCGACGGCACGCTGCTGGAGGCGGCGTTCTTTCTCGGCTCGCGCGCCTTCTATCGCTCCCTGCGGGAGATGCCGGAAGCGGAGCTGGCCAAGCTGCGCATGACATCGGTCTCCTTCGTCAATCAGCTCTACGGCGAGGAGGTCGCCAAGCGCCGAGCCCGGGTCAAGGCGCGCTTCATCAACAATGCGATGATGGCGACCCTGCTCGGCGCCGTGGTGTCCGACGCGCTCGAGGACGGGCAGGTGGTCAGCGGGGTGGGCGGGCAATTCAACTTCGTCGAGCAGAGCTTTGCGCTCGAGGATGCGCGCTCGATCGTCATTCTGCGCGCGACCCGCGAGAGCAAAGGCCGAGCGAGCACGAACATCCGCTGGAGCTACGGCCACACCACCATCCCGCGTCATCTGCGGGACATCGTCGTCACCGAGTACGGCGCCGCCGACCTGCGCGGCAAGACCGATCGCGAGGTCATTGCCGCGATGCTCGCCATCGCCGACTCGCGCTTTCAGGAGGAGCTGATGCGACAGGCCAAGCGCGCCGGCAAGCTCGAGCGCTCGTTCGAGCTGCCGGCGGATTGTCGCGACAACACGCCCGATCGCATCGCCCGAGCGCTTAAGCCGGCGCGCCGGCAGGGGCTCTTGCCGGCCTTTCCGTTCGGCACCGATTTCACTCCGGCCGAGCAGCGGCTCATCCCGGCGCTGCAGATGCTGCGAGCCGCCTCGCCGCTGCGGCTCGCGCGCCTGCTGGCGCGCGGTCTGCGCCCCGCCGTGCCCGCCGACATGCGGGAGTGCCTCACCCGAATGGGCCTCGACAAGCCGGCGACGGCGCGGGAGCACGTTGATGCCGCGCTGCTGCGCGGAGCGCTCGTCTCGGCAGGCTCGCAGGACGAGTAGCCGCGAATTAAGACCGCTCGCCGCGCAACAGCGGGGGATCGGGCCGCGCGTAGCGCGTAGGATGGGTGGAGCGCGCGCTCGGCGCGCGCGATACCCATCGCCCCGGTTGCCGCGAACCTGATGTAGCGCACCGGCCGCGACCAGGCCGTCTTGCTTCGACAGCTCGTCCGCCACGGCGCACGCCGGTTCATCGCCATGCGCGGGACACGCCCGCGCATGGCGCGATGAACATTCAGCGAGCGAGCAAGCGCTAGGAAGAGTATGCCGCGATCCGCGGCGCCATCAGGTTTTGCGCTGCGTTGGGGCCGTCCTTCTCCGTCAATTGCTGACGGTAGAAGTCGAGCACGAACAGGCGAATTGCCGATGACAAATTCCCATGGCGCCGCTCCGAGTCGATCGCCGCGACCAAATCCGACAAGGTCACGTGACGCCCTCCGGCGATCTCCTTCAGCCCCCTCCAGAATGCGTCCTCCAGACTCACGCTGGTCTTGTGACCGGCGACGACGACGGAGCGCTTGACGACCGGAGACTTCAACGTAGCCGTATGCATAGAGACACCCCCCACGTGCTGTAGTAAATCGGCGACAAGGGAACAGAATATTTGTGCCCTACTGTGGCCGCTGACAAAGAAACTCGCAGCGTTGCAAAAATCACACAAAATCGGGCCCGGTGACGCATCGGAATACCGCGCCGAGCTGCCGCGGAAGATTGTGCTGCTC
The DNA here is from genome assembly GCA_036406655.1 of Xanthobacteraceae bacterium. Classification (GTDB taxonomy): domain Bacteria; phylum Pseudomonadota; class Alphaproteobacteria; order Rhizobiales; family Xanthobacteraceae; genus VAZQ01. Next base: position 16,254 of record DASXAP010000244.1, read on the forward strand.
CTGTCACGGTGGGGCGTTACCGCAGAGCAAGCTCGCTTGCGCTTCACAATGCGGCGGCCGCTGAAGCCGGCGCCTCAATTCTGGTTAATGCGATGCGCAGCGCGTTTTGCGCGTCATCATGTTGTGCATGGTGCCTTCTGACCATTCGCGGAGCATCAAGCCCACGAGACGCGAAGCTCGCATCGTACTGTTGCACGCAGCGAGGCAGGCAGCTCCCCAGAGCGCGCGGCTAGAGCTGATTCCTCTCATTTGCGTGCAGTCATGCGCGGGCTTGTCCCGCCCATCCACGTCTTTGCTGGGCGAACAAGGCGTGGATGGCCGGGACAAGCCCGGCCATGACGACGTTCTGATTCGATCCGATCGAGACGTGCTGTAGTATCTCGACACAGCTGATCTTGGCTGTTTGAGCTTGTATCAGTCTGCTGGACGAGCCGGGCTCGGGGGACAGACTCCAATCCCTCCCCGCGTAGCGGACCGCGTAGCGGGGAGGGATGACGCCACGATTCAAATCATCAAAATCACTCTGCAAGGATACTAAGCGTGAGCAGCCCGCACGAGGCGACCGGGCATGGCTCCGGTGGGCTCGCCGCACTCGAGAATCGGCATGCCTGCGACCAGCGTCGCCTGGTAGCCGTCGACCCGCTGCACGAAACGGCTGCCTCCCGCGGGCATGTCGTTGACGAGCTCCGGTCGATGCAGCCGCAGCCGGTCAAAATCGATGAGGTTGACGTCCGCTCGCAATCCCGGCGCCAGGCGGCCGCGATCTTGGAGACCGAAGAAGTCGGCGGTCTCGCTGGTCTGCCGCTTGACCAGAAGCTCGAGCGGCAGGCGCGGCCCGCGCGTGCGGTCGCGGCCCCAGTGCGCGAGCATGAAGCTCGGCAAGCCGGCATCGACGATCGAGGTGCAGTGCGCACCGCCGTCGCTCAAGCCCAGAAGCGTGCCCGGGTCGGTCAGCATCGCATGGATCGGGGCGTGGTCGCCGGTCACGTAGTTGACCACGGGGAAGTAGAGGTACTGCCCCTCCTCGACGATGATGTCATAGGCCACCTCGTCGGGCGGCCGGCCCGCGCGGGCGGCGACCGCGGCGACGCTCCTCTCCGCGTCCGGCTCGTAGTCCGGCGGGTTGCCCATGACGAAGAACTTGTCCCAGCGGCGGGTGACCGCCTGGCGGAATTGCGCAAGCTTGGCCACCTCAAGCTCCGCGGGCCTCTCCTCGAGGATGCGCCGCCGCAGCTCGGGATCGCGCAGGCGCCGGCGCTGCTCGGGGATGGGCAGGCCCTCGAGCTCCTTGTAGCTCGGCCGCACGGTGAAGGGATTGAGCGCGGTGCCCACGCCCATCATCACCCCGATCGGGCGGCCGGCGATCTGCGCCGTCACCGGCAGCCCCTCGGCGCGGGCGGCGTGCACCGCCTGCAGCAGCCGCCGCCAGCGCTCGGGATCCTCGTAGCGGTCGGTGAGCAGGAACCAGACCGGCCGGCCGGTCTCGCGCGCGAGCCTGGTGATCCAGGCAAGCTCGGCCGCTTCATCGTCGAAATCGCTGTTCATGCCGAAGGCGCCGCTGCCGGTGACGCCCAGCGCCGAGCCGATGCCGAGCAGCTCGTCGGCATCGGCATCGCGCGACGGCACGAGCTCTCCGCCCGGAGTCTTGTGCGAATCGGTGCGTGACGTGGTGAAGCCGAAGGCCCCGGCACGGAGCGCTTCGATGGTCAGCGCGCGCATCAGCGCGATGTCGTCGGCGTTCGCCGGCTCGCGCCGGATGGCGCGGTCGCCCATCACATAGACCCGCAGCGGCAGATGCGCGGCCTGCGCGCAAACGTCGATCGCGCGCTCGCGCCGCTCGAGGGCGTCCATGAAGTCGGGGAAGCTCTCCCACTCCCAGGTCAGGCCCGCAGCCAGCACCGGGTTGGGAATCTCCTCGACGCCTTCCATGAGCTCCATCAGCGCCGCACGATGGTGCTTCCTCACCGGCGCGAAGCCCACGCCGCAATTGCCGAACATCACCGTGGTGACGCCGTGCCAGCAGGAGGGCGCGAGCAGCGGGTCCCACATGGCCTGGCCGTCGTAATGGGTATGCACGTCGACCCAGCCGGGGGTGACGAGAAGCCCGCTTGCATCGATCTCGCGGCGCCCCGGCCCCGCTTTGCCGCCGATCTCGGCGATGCGCGGGCCGGCAATCGCCAGATCGCCGGTGAATGGCGGGCTTCCGCTGCCGTCGATGAGGGTGCCGCCGCGAATGACGATGTCGTGCATCGAATGCTCCGGGAGTCGAGAGCCGGGATGATGCACCCCGTGTCGGAGCCGCGCAATGCTCGGACTGCACGTCCTTCGAACGTATCGCGCGGCCGATCAGGACCGGGCCGGCGGACGCAGAGACTTCGCCATGCTACGCTCGGCGCAGCAAGGGAGGACCGACACGTGAAGATCATCGACTTGAGCCGCGAGCTTTACCACCGCACGCCGACATATCCGGGCCAGCCGCCGATCATTCACGGCGTCTGGAAGACCCACGAGGAATCCTTCGTGGAGTCGGGAAACGTGCATGGCAACTGCGTGATGTTCTTCTCCATGCCGGACCACGGCGGCACCCATATCGATGCGCCGCGGCATTTCGGCATGAGCGGCATCCCGATCGATGAATATCCGCTCGAGCACTGCTACGTAAAAGGGCTCTGTCTCGACCTGCGGCACATCGCGGCGAAGACCGAGATCACGCCGGCGGATCTCGAGGCGGCAGTGGAGAGCTGCGGGACCGCCATTCCGAAGAAGGGCACGGTGCTGCTCTGCACCGGGCATCATGCGCGGACATTTCCTTCCGCTGCCTATTCGACCGACAATCCGGGGGTTAACGTCGCAGCGACCGAGTGGCTGGCACAGCAAGGCATCGTCCATTTCGGGATCGATTCCATGCGCCCGGGGCCGATGGGGGCCGTCAACTCGCTCGTCCACAAGGCCTGCCTGGAGCTCGACATCACCCACATCGAGAGCCTGTGCAACCTCGAGGCACTGATCGGCCTCGGCGAGTTCCGCTTCATCGGGCTGCCGCTGAAATGGCGCGGCGGAACCGGCTCGCCGATTCGTGCAGTCGCCATCGTCGACGAATAGCTCGGCCGAACCGCGACGCGCCCGGCCGCGTTCCGATCGTGGAACTCGGGAGTTCCGAGACCGCGAAATAAGAGCACAGGGCCTGCACGAAGGCGCGTCGGCCGCGACCTCGCCCACCAAATCGCCCCGCGGACCGGAACTCCGTCGCTGCCCACTGGTTCTCCTCTTGAGCCGAAGCACTCGGCAGCACGGGAGTCCAGACCAACGAAAGGAACCGTTCCAATGAGGAGCAAGCTGTTACTCAGCACAGCTGCATTGATCGCCGGAGTGACCTTGGCTTCCGCGCAGAGCATGCCCGGCGGCGGGCAATCCGGAGCCGGTGCGCAACGGCAGGGTGGCGCCGCGAGCCAGAGCAGCGAGCACAGCGGCAGCGCCGGACAGAGCAGCCGGCACGAAGGCCGCAGCAGTCAGGCCCAGCAAAGCCAGGAGCACGGCAAGCAGGGGCAGTCCCAGCGCAGCCAGTCGCAGTCGCGCGAGCAGACTACCGGACAGGGTGCCCAGCGCGAGCAGAGCAAGCAAGGTCAAGCCCAGCAACGCGAGCGTGAGCAGGGCAGGCAGACGACCGGCCAGGCGCCCCAGCGCGAGCGGAGCAAGCAGGGCCAGGCGCAGCAGCATGAGTCGAGCAAGCAGGGTCAGGCCCAGCAGCGCGAGCG
>DASXAP010000245.1:0-68701 GCA_036406655.1 Xanthobacteraceae bacterium
TCAGCGTCGGAGTGTGCGGAGTCCGGTCCGATAAGGGCGATGCTCATAGGCAAGCCACATACGGGGCACTGTGGTAGATGCACTGAGATTTGCGACTCAAGTGGCATCGTTTCCAGCTTTCCAGCCTTGGCGCGGGCGCACATCGGTAGCATGCCTCTAACATGGATGTGACCGATTTGTTCCTTTCGTCTCATTCTTTTTGCAGGGCCAAGGAGCGCAGCAATGCGGGCAGCGACACGGCGGATCAAATCAGGTCCGACCGAAACGATAGCACATCACCTATGGGCGGAAGACCGCTGCATTGCGGGATGTCGAACCGACCTATGACTGCTTAGGGTCAGCGGCTGTGAGCAAACGCAGCACGACACACCTTTATTCGATCACCTCGTCGGCGCGCGCCAGCACGGACGGCGGCATGGAGAGACCAAACGCTTTGGCGGCCTTGAGATTGACGACCAGCTCGTACTTGGTCGGCTCTTGCACCGCCAGGTCGGCCGGTTTCTCGCCCTTGAGGATGCGGTCGACGTAGCCGGCGGCTTGCCGGAACTGGTCGACGAAATCAGGTCCATAGGAAAGAAGGCCGCCCGCCATGACGTAGAAGCGGCCGGAGTAGACCGCCGGCAGTTTGTGCCGGGCTGCCAGCGCGGTGATCGTTTCGCGATGAGTCACCGCCGATGCACTTCCGGTTACGACAAGACCGCCATTTGCGGAGCGCGCGAAGTCGGTGATGGCACGCTCGATCTCGGGCGCGTCACGCACGTCGATAGGACGCAGCTCCACTCCGAATGATGGTGCTACGGACTGGATCGCGCCAAACTGGCCGACTCCGACGGATAGGCCGGCATCGCGAAGGACCGCCACCTGCCTCACGCCCGGCGCGACCTCCTTGAGCAGCTCCAGCCATTTCGCCGCAAGACCATACTCATACAGTGTGAAACCGGTGGCGTTGCCGCCCGGGCGTGCCAGGCTGTTGACGAAACCGCCGCCGACCGGATCGGGCACGATCGCAAACACGATCGGCACGGTGCGCGTCGCCTCGAGCAACGGCGCTAAGGCCGCGCTGTCATTTGCGAGGATGACATCCGGCGCGAGCGCGGCCAATTCCGCCGCATGTTTGCGGAGCGCGGCGGCGTTGCTTGTGGCCCAGCGTGTCTCGATCTGCACGTTGCGGCCGATGGTCCAGCCCAACACTGCGAGGCCCTGCAGGAACGCTCCGTAGCGGGCTTGATACTCTCCGTTGTCCGCGCTTCCGGGCAGCAGCACGCCAATGCGCTTCATCCGCGCCGGCTGCGCATGCGCCGCAAGCGGCAGCGCCACCGCGCTCGCAACACTGGCGATGAATGCGCGCCGCTTCATGTCTCGCCCCCGGGTCAGGAAGCGTCATCGTAACGGCTCAAATGAGCACTTGATAGGGGTGAACCTGGTTTCGCTATTGCAACACGCGATGTGGCCAATGTCCCAGTTGGGTCACAGGCGCCCAATCTAACCACGACGGCGCCAGTCCATTTGGTCCGCAAAACCTTTAGTAGCGACCATCAATTGATCGTGCGAGTGAACGCCCTTGGTGCAGCCAGCCGTCGAGCGTTGGCTGCACCCGACAGATTGGCCACGATGCTATATGATAAGCAAGATCGGCGAATAACCTTGCTGGCAGCCGATCGGGTGCACCTTCAGGATCGCGCAAATGCCGTGGCCTTCCAAGACAGCAGTCGAGGCGAGGCGTGAATTCGTTTCACTGGCCCAATCGCCGGGCGCTGCCGTCACTTCAATATCAGCCCTAATAAATTGAGCCCAGCCACGCCGTGATCGCGGCGCATGATCGAGGGCTCGCGACATCAAAGCGGCGGCCACGTCAAAGCGGAAGGCTACAAGAGGGGAGGGGGGCGAGCATGCTCGACCTGATCATACGTGGCGGAAATGTCGTTACTCCACAAGGTGTCGTCAGCTGCGACGTGGGCATTGCCGGCGAGAAGATTGCAGCATTGGCAGTCCCGGGCACGCTCCCTGGCGAGGCCCGGGTGATCGATGCGAGCTCCCGCATTGTCATGCCCGGCGGCATCGATCCGCACGTGCATCTGCATCACGTCTGGATCAAGCCCGACGGCACCCCGCTGATCACCGCCGGCCCCGGGCAGGTCGGGCGTGCTGCGCTCTTCGGCGGCACCACCACCTTCATCGATTTCGCCTACTGGCGGGACGGCCTGTCGGCGCTCGCGGCCATCGAGCTGCGTGATGCGGATTTCGCCGGCAAGTCGCCGTGCGATTTCGCCTACCACCTGATGCTGCATTCCGAGCCGCCGCCGGAATTCACCGGGCAGCTCGCCGAGGCGATCCAGGCCGGCTACCCGACGCTCAAGATCTTCACCACCAACATCCTGCCCTCGCGCAGCGGCCGCATGATCGATTTCGGCGACATCTGGGAAGCGTTCCAGGTGCTGGCGAGCGAGGGCGGGCTCGGCGTCATCCACGCCGAGGACAACGACATCGTCATGCACATGTATGCCAAGCTGATCCGTGCCGGCCGCACCGGCTTCGAGCATCTCGCCGAGGTGCACAACCAGCTCTCCGAGGATCTGAGCTTCCGCCGGGTGCTGCGGCTCGCCGAGAGCGTGCCGGGCACCGCGCTCTACATGATGCACGTCTCCGCCGCGACCGGGGTCGCCGCCATCGCCGAGGCGCGGCGCAAGGGGCTGCCGGTCTACGGCGAGACGCTGCACCAGTACCTCAACTATTCGGCCGACGACTACCGGCGGCCCGACGGGCAGATCTATCATACCTATCCTTCGCTCAAGTCGGCGGGCGACCAGCAGGCGCTGTGGGAGGGGACGGCGAGCGGCGTGATCCACTGCATCGCCACCGACGAGCTCTGCTGCACGCTCAAGGACAAGACCGTCGGCAGCCGCATCGACGACGTGACCGGCGGCAATTCGGGGGTCGAGCCGCGGCTTGCGGTCATGTACACCGAGATGGTGGTGCGCCGCGGCTACTCGCTCGCGCGCTACGTCGATCTCGTCTCGACCAACGCCGCGAAGATCATGGGGCTTTATCCGCGCAAGGGCGCGATCGCCGTCGGCAGCGATGCCGACATCACCATCCTCGATCCGAGCCGGCGCGGCAAGATTCGCGCCGCCGATCTGCACGAGACCGACTACAGCCCCTGGGAGGGGCACGACATCTTCGCCTGGCCGGTGACGACACTGCTGCGCGGCAAGGTGATGGTCGAGGACGGCCGTTATCTCGGCAGCGAGAGCGACGGCCGTCATCTCAAGCGCAGGATCGGCGCCCCGGCTCTCGGCGGAGCGTTGGCATGAGCGCGCCGGACGCTCTGCGTCGTGTCCGGGCTTGTGCCGAGGAGCCCGGCGAGGGCGGCCCGAGCGGGCCGGGCAGCACGGAGCGTCTGCGCGAGCTGCTGGAGCAGAGCCTGCTCGCCTGGCGGCTCGACGGCAGCGTCGGTCGCGCCGGCGACGGCTCGATCCACGTCCGCTGCAACGGGACGGAGATCCGTATCGCGCGTGCACCATCCGCTTTGCCGTTCCGCTGGATGGTGACGGTCGGCGGGCGCCGGCGCGGGGCGATCTCGGTGGTCGCGGTGCTGCGCCAGCTGCGCGCCGCCCTCGATCCCGCTTTCGTTCCCCGGCGCGTTCACGTCGCCGGCTCGGCGGTGGTGCCGCCGTGATCCCGGTCACCGTGCTCACCGGCTTTCTCGGCAGCGGCAAGACCACGCTGCTCAATCATCTGCTCCGGCAGCCGGAATTCGCCCGCACCGCCGTCATCATCAACGAGTTCGGCGAGACCGGCCTCGACCACGATCTCGTCGAGCCGAGCGACGACAGCCTCGTCGAGCTTGCGACCGGCTGCCTGTGCTGCAAGGTTCGCGATGATCTGGCTCGCACCCTCGACGACCTGCTGCGGCGGCGGGACGCGGGAACGGTGCCGCCGTTCACGCGGGTCGTGATCGAGACCAGCGGGCTCGCCGATCCGGTGCCGATCCTGCAGACGCTGATCACGGATGCTTCGGCGTCGGCGCGGCTCGCGCTCGCCGCCGTCGTGACCACGGTCGAGGCCGTGAGCGGCGCTGCGACGCTCGATCGTGAGCCGCTCGCGCTCAGGCAGGTCGCGCTCGCCGACCGGATCGTGCTGACCAAGTCGGATTTGCTCGAGGCGGTCGAGCCGGGCCTCGTCCGGCGCCTGGCCGAGACCAATCCCGCAGCCCCGCGGCTCGTCGCCCGGCACGGCCGGATCGGGGCAGGCGCTCTCTTCGACGGCGGGTTCCCCGGTCCTCACGGCAGGTCGTTCGCTCTCGAGCCCGGGACGGGACCGCACGTCCACGGCCATGCCGGACACGACGGCATCGAGAGCTGCACGATCTTTCGCGAGCAGCCGATCCGGGCGGCGACGCTGGCGCTGCTGATCGAGACGCTGGCCGAGCACTGCGGCGCCGACCTGCTGCGGCTCAAGGGCATAGTCGGCCTCCTCGAGAGCCCGGATCGCCCGGCGGTAATCCACGGCGTGCGGCACGTCTTTCACGCTCCTGCATTCCTCGCGCGCTGGCCATCGGCGGATCGGCGCAGCCGCATCGTCGTCATCGCCCGTGCGGGTGCGGTCCCGCGCGGCTGGCTCGAAGCATTGATCGATGCGCTCGAGGCGGAAGTGGCCGAGATAGCCGCAGCAGGCGTGCCTTGACGCCGCCTGGGCGCTCCGATTCACTCGAATCCCCGCAACGGAGGCCAGCATGAACGAAGATGTCTTCAACGGCAGCATCCGCAAGTTCCTCAAGACGCTGGGAGTGACCGCCCAGCGCGAGATCGAGAAGGCGGTGCGTGAGGCGCTGGCGCAGGGTCGGATCAAGGGCAACGAAAAACTCCCGGCGCGCGCCACGGTGACGCTCGGCGCCCTCGGGCTCTCGCACGAGATCAAGGGCGAGATCGAGCTCGAGTGAGGCGGCAGCGGGAGGCGCGCCGCCCGCGCAAGCTCGCCGCGGCGTCTAGGCCGCGTGCGGGCCGTTGCTGCTTACGCGGTCGGCAACGGCGAGAATGAGCATGGCGACGGCAAAGGCGATCAATATGCCCACCACCCAGCCGAGCTTCGTGTTGTCGACCTGCCGGTCGATATCCATGAACCATTCGAGCACATTGACGGCGGCAATCGCCACGATCGAGCCGAGCAGCCTCTGCTTGAGGTCGGTGAAGCCGATCCTGGCCAGGCCTTCCGGCCAGTCCGGATGGCTGGCCGCGTCGATGCGGGCGACAAAATTGTCGTAGCTCGAAGCGATCACGATCATGATCAGATTGGCGACGAGGGTGAGGTCGACCAGGTTCAGAATACCGACGATGACGTCGGCCGGCGCGGCCGCGGCGATGTGCAGGACGAAATCGACGAGCTTGAGGATGAACTTGTAGGCCAGCGCCGCCAGGCCGGCGGTCAGGCCGAGGAGGAACGGCACCACCAGCCAGCGGGCGCTCAAGGCGACCGCGGCGACCGCCTTTCCGATGCGATTCATCCGGCAACCCTCGACGCAATGGGAATGACAGTCCGTGATACAATAAACCAACGTTCGTGCCGAGTGGTCCGCGGCCCGCGCCCGTGCTCGCGGCGCTCCCGCACCCGGCGGTTGCTTCCTGCATGCCCGCGGTGCTCGCCCGGCGCGCTGCGCGATCGGGTCGTGCCGACCACCTGCCTCGAAGAGGTCGGAGCTTCTCCATGTCCGCGGACGACGTCATTGCCCTGATCGACCGGGACGAGCTCGTTCGGCTCGCGCTCGATATCTGCAACATCGACAGCGCAGTCGGCCACGAAGCCGAGGTCGGCGAGCACCTGCACGATTGGATGCGCCGGCAAGGCTTCCTCACGCGGAAGATCGGGCTCCTGCGCGACCGGTTCAACCTCCTGGGGACCTTGCCCGGCGCGGGCAGCAACGGCTGCAGCCTCATCTTCAACAGCCACATGGACACGGCGGTCCCGCGCGAGCCCGATCTCGTGCACGCCGACACGAGCGACCCGGTGCATCATGGCGCATGGCAGGAGGGTGATCTGCTCGTCGGCGAAGGGATCTGCAACGACAAGGGGCCGATGGCGGCGTTTCTGATCGCCGCCAGGGCCATTCTGAATTCCGGGCACCGGCTCAAGGGAGACCTGCTGCTGAGCGCCGTCGTCAGCGAGACCGGCGGCGAGCCTTGCGACGAGCCTCCCGGATCGTTCCTCGAATCGAAGGAGCTGGGCGCCCGCTTCCTGATCACCCATGGCGGGGTTGCCGATTACGCGCTGGTGGCCGAAGGCACGGGGTTCGGACTGGTGTGGGTCGAGGCGGGCGAGTTCTGGTACAGGCTGACGCTTCGTTCCGGCCAGCCGCCGTTCTACACCCCTTATCTGCCCGACCGTACCACGCTCGCCGGCAGCCCCAACATGATCGTGGCGGCGGCGGCCGCGATCGAAGCGATCGAGAAATGGGCCGCGGGGTATCAGAAGCGCAATGTTTATCGCTCGGCCGGCGGCACCATCGTCCCGAAAGCCCAGATCGGCGGCATCCGCAGCGGCAATGCGCACCGGCCGTTCCTGGCGCCGCAGGTTTGCGAGCTCTATGTCGATGTGCGCTCGGTGCCGGGGCAGGACCCGCTGGCGGTCAAGGCGGAGCTCGGGCAGCTGATCAGCGGACTGGGGCTCGCCGGCATGGTCGAGCTCTACTCGTTCCGCCCGGCCTTCGAAGCGCGCCATGTCGAGCCGCTGGCCGAGGCGGTTTGTCGAGCGCATCGTGCGACGTTCGGCGCGGAGCCGCCGCCGGCGCCGGTCGAGACCTCCAGCATGTGGCGCGACATCAACGCATTCAACGAGGTCGGCATTCCGGCCTTGACCTACGGCCCGAGATCGGCTTCGCACGCGTTCAAGCGCGCCCTCTCGATCGACAGCCTCTATCAAGCCGCCTGCGCTTACGCCAGAATAGCGCTCGATCTGTGCAATCAGGAAAAGACCGATCGCGGAGCTCGCCGAGGAGCGGGATGAGGCTTTCGGGCGGAAGAATGCGACTGCGGCGAGCATTCACGTGGGTCAATACGAGCATTCCAAGGGGTGAGACGATGATGGCTGATGGTCGATACCTGGTGCGCGCTGCGATCGCAGTGTGCATCTTCGCCTGGCTCGGATCGGCAACTCGGCCGGCGGCTGCAGATCCGCCGACGATCCGGATCGGCTACGGCATGGCCGCCGAGGAGCAGCTCTATCTGCTTCTGGCCAAGCCCGAGATCGGGGCGAACTACGGAAAGGCCTACAAGCTCGAAGCGTCACGCTTCCAGAGCTCGACCCAGCGTTCGCAGGCGTTCGAGGCAAACGCCATCGACATCGCATCGAGCGGGGCGGTCGGCATCCTGTTTGCGGCGGCCGAGGGGGTGACCGGCAAGGTCATCGCATCGCTGGCGCGCGAGAGCCCGCGCGGCTTCGCCACGTCCTACTACGTCAAGGCCGATTCGCCGATCCGGACGGTCGCCGAGATGAAGGGCAAGACCGTCGGGATCAATGGCTTCTCGACCGACGGCCAGCTCTGGCTCAGGACCGCGCTGCAGCGCCATGGGCTGTCGGATTCCGACGTGACGATCACTCCCGTGCCGTTCCCGGCGATGGCCGAGGCATTGAAGGCCGGCAAGGTCGATATCGGCGAGTTCCCGCAGCCGTTCGCCGACATGCTCGAGAAGGAGATGAAGGTCCGCAAGCTTCTCGATTCGCAATATGGCATGCCGTTCGAGCAGGAGCTCATCATGCTGCTCGGCAAGGATGCATTCCTCAAGCAGAATGCCGCAGCGGTGCGGGCGCTGCTCGAGGATTTGCGGACAGCGACCCGCTTCTACGTGGACAATGTCCGGCAGGCGCGCCAGATCATCCTCGATGCCAAGGGGGTGCGGATCGCCCCCGACATCTATCTCGACATGAAGGACTACTACCGCGATCCGACGCTGCGGCCCGATGCGGCTGCGCTGCAGCGCGTGCAGGACATCATGATCACGAGCGGCTTCACCAAGAAGCGCGCCGACGTGCAATCCATGGTCGACGCGAGCTATCTGGCGCCGTGAGCCTGCCGCCCGATTACGGGAGACTGCACATGCAAGCGAGCAAGGCCTACTTCATGGTCCGAGCGCAAGTGACGAATCCGGCCGACCGCGAGAAGTTCGATCGCTGGTATGACGGGCACCATTTGCCGCTGGCGATGAAGGAGTTTCGCGCCGAGAAGGGCTGGCGGTTCTGGAGCCGCAGCGACCCGTCGGTCCATTATGCAATGTACGAGTTCGAGGACCTGGCAACGCTGCGAAGCCGCCTCGACTCCCCTGGCTTCAAGATGCTGGTTGCCGACTTCGACCAGGCCTGGCCGCAGGTGCCCCGGACCCGCGACCTCATCGAATCGGTGCAGGAGGCGTGATCCCCACCCGGCTTCTCCGGCAGGCGCAATATTGTTGCTTGTAGGCCTGAGCGCAGCCACGTACGTAATGGCGTCGGTCGGGAGGAACCATGCTGCTCAGGCGTGTTGCCATCGCCGGTCTGGGCGCGATCGGACGCGTGCTCGCGCGCAAGCTCGCCGGCGGCATGCCGGGACTGGCGCTCGCCTGCATTGCCACCCGCGACGGCACGAAAGCGCGCGCCTGGCTCGAGGCGCAGCACATCGCATGTCCGCTGGTCGAGCCGGAAGCGTTTCCGGAAAATGCCGACGTGGCCGTCGAATGCGCGGGGGCCGCCGCATTGGAGCGGATCTGTCGGCCGATGCTGGAAGCCGGAAAGCAGGTGATGGTGCTCTCGGCCGGCGCGCTGCTGCCGCGGCCCGAGCTGATCGAGCTGGCGAAGGCCAAGGGAGGACAGATCATCGTCCCGAGCGGCGCGCTGCTCGGCCTCGACGCCGTCACTGCCGCGGCCGAAGGCCGCATCCATTCCGTGCGCATGATTACCCGCAAGCCGCCGAGGAGCCTCGCCGGCGCTCCCTATCTCGAGGCGAACGGCATCTCGCTCGAGGGCCTGAATGGTCCCAAGCGGGTGTTCACCGGAACCGCCCGCGAAGGCGCGGCCGGCTTTCCGGCCAACGTCAATGTGGCCGCCGCGCTCGCTTTGGCGGGCCTGGGACCGGAACGCACCTTGATGGAAATCTGGGCTGATCCCGGCATCGATCGCAATTGTCACAGCATAGAGGTCGACAGCGATTCGGCTCGCTTTATCCTTGCGATCGAGAACATACCCTCGGAAAACCCGAAAACGGGCCGCATCACCGCGCTGTCGGTCCTCGCCGCCCTGCGCAAGCTCACGGCTCCTCTGCGGGTTGGCACCTGAGTTGACGCAAGCCCTGCCGAGCCGGCCGCCTCGTCACCGGACCCCATCCCGGCGACCTTAACCCCTTGATCCACCGGCCCTCCCGCGGGAGCTTGGCTACCCTGGGGCCGTCGATCGGCCATAATCCTGACCGCCAATCTGCATGCCTTCCACCTGCAAGGGGGCGGCGGGCAATAAAATATCGGTTCTGCGCACGCTCCACCCGATAACGGAACCGTGAACCCATGCATTGGCCCCCGCGACTAACCGAGGAGCCCGCCGTCCGAAATGCAAGCGGCATCCGACGAGGTTCTGATCGGACGCATCTCGAACGGCAGCCGGCTGGCAATGCAGGTGCTCTATGCGCGCCATCACGTAGCTGATGAAGAGACCGCCGGAGCCATCGCCGATTCAGCGGACGGTCCGCACACGAGATTGGAGAGGAGGAGCCGCAGCCAGCTGATCCGGAAGTGCCTGCGGCTGCTTTCGGTGGAACATCGGGAGATTGTCGACCTCGTCCACTACCACGAGAAATCCGTCGAAAGGCGGCACGGATCGTCGGCATCCCGGAAAACACGGTCAAGACGCGCATGCTCTATGCGCGTAAAAGGCTGGCAGAGCTGCTCAAGGCGGAAGGAATTGAAAGAGGATGCTCATGACCATGATCGACAAGCAGCCGCAGCGGCACGAGATCGAGGCTCTGCTGCCGTGGCATGCAGCCGGCACGCTGAGCCGCCGCGAGGCCGACCGTGTCGAGCAGGCTCTGGCCGAGGACGGCGAGCTGGCCCGGCGTTATGCGCTCGTCCGCGAGGAGCTGGCCGAGACGATCCATCTCAACGAGACGCTCGGGGCGCCATCCCCCCGCGCGATGGAGAAGCTGTTCGCGGCCATCGACGCTGAGGAGGCCCGCGCGCCGCGCCGGCGACGCTCGTTCGACCTCGGCGCGCGCCTCGCCGAGCTCCTGTCCGGCTTTGCCCCGAGGACGCTCGCCTGGTCCGCCGCCGCGGCAGGGGCGGCAATCCTGCTGCAGGCCGCCGTCATCACCGCGGTCCTGGTTCAAGAACACGGGGCTCAAGGCGGACTCGACCTCGCCAGCGCCGCAACCCAAGGCTCGTTCGCCGTTGTGCGATTTGCGGCGCAGGCAACGATGTCCGACATCAGCCACTTCCTCGGCGCCTACAAGGCCTCGCTGGTGGATGGCCCCTTGAGGAACATGGGAAGCGACCTCTACCTGATCCGTCTCGGGGATGCCAAGCTTCCCAGGACCGAGGAGACCAGCATCGTGCGGCGGATGCAGCAGGAATCGAAGATCGTGGGCTTCATCGCGGTCAAGGAATGACGGCCGCAATAGCGCAAGGCTATGCTGCCGGTTGGCCCCGAAATCGGCTCTCTTCTCTTCTGCTTCTTCTCCGGCCCGGTGCGGCAAAAATTCCGGCCCGAACCCTCAAAAAATGGTTGAACCTTTTGCGGACTGGGGAGACTAATAGCCAAAGTGGCCATCAGAGCCCTGAAAGTTGGAGTTAACAGCCCCGATCGGCGCTCACGCCCCCCGATCCCCTGCGCCGATCAAAGCGACCCGCCCGGATTTCCCCGTCCGGGCGGGTCAGTTTTTAAGTGCCTGTGCTTGCGCCCCGATTTAATTCCGGCGCGGCTTGATCCTTTCAAGCCTGCGTGCCGATCGACGCGAAGCATCGTTCCTGGGATGCCGCCGATCTGCGGCCTCACGAGAGCTCTCGAGCGACCCGCTCAAGCGGGTTGCAATTAGCCCTCACGCCTTACCGATTTTCCACAAGCCGCGCCTCCGGACCGAGAAGGCGCTCACGGCCGTGGTGCAGGAAGCCTGCGTGCACGGGGCGCCGCACTCATCACGGTTGCTCGCCGCCGATTCGGGTCGAGGCTGGCGAGATGAGCTCGACCGAGAGTGATAAAGAAACAACAGTGGATAATAGTCGTCATGCAATGCGGTCCGGTCGCCAGCATGCCGCGATTGACCGGCACGATCGAGCAAGATTGATTCGGCATGTGGAGACGCCCTTACAGCTTGTTGGTTGTCGCGTGCTGCCTGTTGCTTATCGGTGATCGGGGACGGGAGAGAGCAGATCATCCGGCGGGGGAATCGCCATGAGACTTGCAGCGAATCTGGGTTTTGCGCTTGCGTGCCTTTGGGTGAATGCGGCGGTGGCGCAAGATGGCCATTTCGGCCACGGCCATGAAGGCTGGCATCAAAGTTTCTATCGCACCCTGGAACGGCCAGACACGAGAACCTCGTGCTGCAATCTCACTGATTGCCGTCCCACCTCAGGCAGACAGGTCGATGACCACTACGAGGTGAAGGTTGACGGCGCATGGATCTCGGTTCCCGCGGGCAAGATCCTGAAGCAGGCGGCGCCCGATCTCGGATTTCATGTGTGCGCGCCCTTGAAGTTCGACGGCAGGCCGGACCACCTGTATTGCGTCGTTGTCCCACCGGAAATCTGAGGCCGGCTACCCCGACCGCGGCCGGCCCTGAGTGCGGTCCTCTTCCGAGCGCCTCATTTTTTTGGGGATTAGCGTGCGCTGCCACTTGCTGTCGTTCGGGGGCGGCCCACCATCATATCCACTGATTCGCTGTGTTTTTCGGGCAAAAAGCCATGCGTCGGAGTGGCGTGGCGTTGCGTGCGCGGTCCTCTCTTGAGACGATCACTCCCGTCGCCGGTTGCGACCTGGTCCGGTTACGGCGTTTCTCGGTGTCGCGGAGCCGACCCGTGCCTGCGCTCAACGAGGTTGCCCACAAATGGCGCGAGCTGGCGGAACGCCGGCGGGCATATCTCGTCGACCTCTATTACAGCGGACGTTGGAAACGCTACTGCAGCGAGGAGCAGCTGCTGCGCCGGATCAGGGACGCGGTCGACGCCAGCGAACGTTGGGGCGAAATCGCCCCACCTCCCGATGTGGCTCCGCCGGAGCCGGCTTCCTCGGTGCCAGACCGCTCGGCGGCGTAGCTGACCGGAAGCTCCTCGCCGGGTCGGCAATGCTTGCAGGCGGACGCCGCTTTTCCCTATCTTTCGCCGCCGCCCGATCTTTCCTCATTCCTGCGTGTGTCATGAGCAGTGCCCTGTTCTCCCCGATTCGGCTGGCTGATCTCGAGCTTGCCAACCGCATCGTCGTCTCCCCCATGTGCCAGTACAGTGCCGATGACGGCGTCGCCTCAGATTGGCACGCCGGCCACCTCGGCATGCTCGCGAACTCCGGCGCGTCGCTGCTCGTCATCGAGGCGACCGGGGTCGAGCGCCGCGGCCGAATCACGCACGGCTGCCTGGGACTGTATTCGGACGACTGCGAGGCGAGGCTGGCGGGCCTGATCGCCCGCTGCCGTCGCTACGGCACCGCCAGGATCGGCATCCAGCTCGCCCATGCCGGGCGCAAAGCTTCCGCGCAGCGGCCATGGGAGGGCGCGCAGCCGCTCAAGAGCGAGGAGGATCCGTGGGAGACGATAGCCCCCTCGGAATTGCCGTTCGGGCCGAGCTGGCATGTGCCGCGGGAGATGGCGCTCACGGACCTCGAGCGGGTGCGGGACGCTTTCGTCGCGGCCGCCAGGCGCGCCATCCGCGCGGGCGTCGACGCGGTCGAGCTGCACGCTGCGCACGGCTACCTGCTGCACAGCTTCGTGTCCCCGATCTCGAACCGGCGCAGCGACGGTTACGGCGGTTCGCTTGACGCGCGCATGCGTTATCCGCTCGAGATCGCCGAGGCCGTGCATGCGGTCATGCCCACGGGCATGCCGCTCGGTGCGCGCATCACCGGCACCGACTGGCTGGACGGCGGCCTCACCGTCGAGGACGCTGTCGCCTTCGCCCGGGCGCTGAAAGCTGAAGGCGCCGACTACGTCTGCATATCGTCGGGCGGAATCAGCGCCGAAGCGCGCCCGCCGGTCGCCGCTCACCCCAATGTTCAGTTTGCCGAGCAGGTCAGGCGCGAGGCCGGCATCGCCACCCGGGCCGTTGGGCTGATCGCCGGAGCCAGGCAGGCCGAGGCGATCATCGCCGAAGGCAAGGCCGACATGGTCGCGCTCGCCCGCGCCATGCTCGACGATCCCCATTGGGGCTGGCACGCCGCCTACACGCTCGGCGCCGACGTCGCTCGACCGAGACAATATCAGCGAGCCGCTCCGAAGGTCTGGCCGGGGGCGGCTATCAGTAATCAGTAATCAGTAATCAGTAATCAGTAATCAGTAATCAGTAATCAGTAATCAGTAATCAGTAATCAGTAATCAGTAATCAGCGGTCAGTGCCGGGATCGAGACGGGGTTCTCATCGCTGATTACCGAATTACTGATGTTGGCCAACCGCTCGAGGTCCTCCGGCCGATCGACATCCCAGAGGGTGACGAGCTCCTGCCAGGCGAGCCCGCGATGGCGCAGCCGCCGGCGCGTCTCCTGCATCACCTCGCCGGTGCTCCAGGGCATCTGCTCGAGCAATTCGGGCCGCGGGCAGCGCATGCCGATCAGGACATAGCCGCCGTCCTCTGCGGGACCGATGACGACGTCGCTGCCGCTGCGAAGCAGATCGGCTGCGCTGTGCAGGTGCTCCGCGCCGAGGGCGGGGCAATCCGTGCCGATCACGAGGACCGGTCCCGGCACCGCCGAGATCGCCTCGATCATGCGCGCGCCGAGATCGCCCTCGCGCTGGCATGCGAGCCGAACGCCGCAGCGCTCGAGCTTCCGAAAGACGGGATGCGTGTGGTCCGGCGCTGCCCACAGGATCACGGGCCCGACCGCAGCCGCGCAAGCGGTTCCGACCGCCCGTTCGATCAGCTGCGCCTGCAGCAACGCGGCACCATCGGCACCGAGCACCGGGATTAGCCGGGTCTTGGCAAATCCGGCAACCGGTGCCTTGGCCAGCACTGCGACGCTTACCGGCTCAATCGTATCCATATTCCCGCGCGAGCTCCGCCGGGTCGGCGCCGAAGAAATAGGCGAGTCGCAATCTCCACATCAGCAGCATCGTCGCGAGCACCCCGTGCCGTTGCCAGCGTCGCCCCGAGGTGACGACGCGCTCGCGCAGGCACAAGGGTGGACCGATGCGCTTCAGTCGCTTGCACAGCTCGATGTCTTCCATGAGAGGAATGGCGGGGAACCCTGCGACCGACTTGAACGCCTCCTGCTTGACGAAGATCGCTTGATCGCCGGTCGCAATCCCGGTCAGTCGTGAGCGGATGCTCATGAGCATGCCGATGAGGGGCAGCAGCGGATGGCGACCCTCGATTGCGACGTCGAAACGGCCCCAGGCGCGGCCCGACCGTTCGAGCCCATTGAGCACCACGTGGTCGGCATGCCGCGGCAGGCGGGTGTCGGCGTGCAGGAACAGCAGCACGTTTCCCGAGGCTTTCGCGGCTCCCGCGTTCATCTGCGATGCGCGTCCGCGCGGGGCCGAGATGACCCGGTCGGCTCGCAGCCGGGCGCGCTGGATCGTGGCGTCGCGGCTGCCCCCGTCGACGACGATCAGCTCGACCCCGAGCGCGCGCAGATGAACGAGCCCGTCGAGGGCGGCGGCAAATGCTTCCCCTTCGTCGAGGACCGGCATGATGATCGAAAGCTTGTACATGGCAGTTCGCGCGATGCCGTCCGGCGCTCGAGCCCGAGCGGACGGCACGATAAATCAAGGGCGCCCGCGCGTCATCGCCGTTGCGGCGCCAGTCCGGCCGAATTGGCGGCAAGTGAGCCGGATCGGGGGCGGGCGGGGCGGCGGCGGCCGGGCCCGCCCGCGGGCGCGAGCGGCCGGCGCGCAGAAGCCTATCCGGCTGCCCTGAGCGCGCCGCCGCAGCTCGATCCTTGGCCGGCGGTGCAGCCGTAGCAGTGGCCGGCGACCCGGATCGGACGGCCCTCAAGCTCGGCCTCCAGCAGGTCGGCGAGGCGCACGCGTCGGGATGCGCGATCCACCAGCGGCACATCCAGCATCTGATTGAAGTCGCAGTCGTAGACATGGCCCTGCCAGTCGACCGACAGCAGCGTGCGGCACATCACATGCTCGAGATTGGCATCGAGGTGGGCGCCCCGCAGCAGGTCCAGGTAGCGATCGAGCTCGCCGCTTGCGATCAGGACGGCGCCGAAGCGCTGGATCGGCATGTTGGCGAGCGTGTACAGCCGGTTGAACACGACGCCGTGCTCGTCACCGAGCACCCGCTTGTAATCGGCCTCCAGCGCCGATTGCGGGGGCGGAAGCGATGGTCCCTGCGGATTGTAGACGAGATTGAGGACGAGGCCCGTCCCCTCCCGACCGTAGCCCACCGCGTTGAGGCGCCTGAGACCGCGAAGCGAGCGCGCGAATACGCCCTTGCCGCGCTGGCGCTCGACATTGTCCTCCAGATAGCAGGGCATCGACGCCATGATCTCGACCCGCTCGAGGGCGAGAAAGCCGGCAAGGTCCTGCTGCCCGGGCTCCTCCAGGATGGTGAGGTTGCAGCGGTCGAGCACCCGCACGCCCAGCCCGCGCGCGGCGCTCACGAGCCGACGAAAGTGCCTGTTGAGCTCCGGCGCGCCGCCGGTGATGTCGAGTGTCGCTATCCGCCTGCCGGCGAGGAAGGCGAGCACGACGTCGATCACCTCAGCGGGCATCTCCTCGGTGCGGCTCGGTCCGGCATTGACGTGACAATGCACGCAGGACTGATTGCAGCGATAGCCGAGGTTCACCTGCAGCGTATCGAGGCGCCCCCGCCTGATCGGCGGAAAGGATATCCGTTCGAGTAGCGGCCAGCTGTCGCGCATTTGCGCTCGCCTCGTTGCCCCGCAGAGTCGCACAGGCCGGGCGGCTCGTCACCGCGGCCGGCAGTGCATGGTCGGACAAAAGCGTGTGAGCCGTCGGGCCCGTGCTGCTAATGCGACGGGGCCGGCGCCGCGATGGCGGTTCCGTCGTCGATTCCGATGCGGCCGAAGCCGGGCAGCTTCAAAGCCGGATGGCGCAGATCAAGGCCGGCAACCAGTCCCAGCACGTTCAGCTCGACGCCCTCGACCCAGCCGACCTTGACGCCGACGAGCCCGCAGAGCGACGCTTCGATTCCGGTGCCGCTGTCGGTCGGGCCGAGATAGGGATAGGGACGGAAATCCTTGCCGACCGCGTTGGGCGGCAGCGTCGTCTCCAGCTCGGGAATGGCGCGCAGCACCGCCGCGGTGAAGGTATTGCTGTTCGGTCCCGGCCAGACGCGGTAGTCGCCGAAGTCGCGATATCCGTATGCCGCGATGGCTGCCTGCACCCTGGGAATGAGGGCGGCGGCCCTGGCTCCGCGGACGTCCACGATCACGCGCGGGGCGTTCCCGAACCAGCGGCCGTCGGGCGGCCAGCCGTTGTTGCGCACCGGCTGACCCCAGCCCACCACGTCATACCGGCTCCATGCGCTGGCCGCTTCCGGCTTGAGCACGACCCAGCTGTGAACGGCGAAATATCCCTTCCACCGGCCGGTGCGGCCGGTGAAGATCAAAAGCCGCGCCTCGTTGTCGCTCGGTGCGGGCGGCAGCATGCCGACGCTCGACCAATCGGCATCACGAAAGCTCCCCGGGCGGTCCTTGCTCGCATGGAGCGCAGCATGAACGGCCAGGGGAACGAGGAAGAAGGCGAGGATTGCAAGCAGCACTTTTGCCAGGGGTCCGCGCATATCGGCCGATTGAGAGCGGTGGGAACCGAAGTATGACCGTCGGCCGAGGCTGCACACAACTGCCCGAGCATTAAAAATGCGCAATGTTGCAGAGCAGCCGGGCTGGAGACTCCGTCGCGGAGTTGTCCCGGGCGCGGCGCAGCACGAAGTGTTGCGCTGCAGACCCGGGACCGCCCGAGTCCCGGATCAGCGGTGCACCACGAGCGCTATCGGTCCGGATCAACTCGAGTGCCCCCGAGCGCTCGTGCTGCACCGCATCCGGGACACGCATCTGAGACAATCGTCAGAGACAGAACACCTAGCGCAGGCGATTGCCGCTGATGGAAAGATGCGCGTATTGCGCGGCGCCGCCGATGAGATCGCCGGTTACCGGCCGCGAGCGGGCCATGCCGACGATGGCGCCCCCGCTTGCCTCGGCAATGATGTTGGCGGCAATCAGCGTGGTGCCGGCTCCCGGCGCGACCGAGACGGCGATGCCGATCCCGGCCTTGCGAATCAGATTGCCGGTGACGCTGATGTCCCGCAGATAGCGGCCCCAGCCCAGCATGATCCCGGCGGTGGGAGCCTGCTCGACGATGTTGCCGGTCACCGTCGAATCGGCCTCCACCGAGATACCGATTCCGGCAGCATCGCTCGGATCCGTCCCGGCCGGCCGCTTCGGCAGCAGGTTGCGGATGAGGTTGCCCTGCACGATTGCGAGCCGGCCACCCTCGTTGAAATTGGTGGCGGAAATACCGATGGCGGCTCCATCGACCGTATTGCCGGTGATAAGCGCCCCTTCGAAGCCGAACTCGGCATAGATTGCGACCTCCCCCGCCTCGGTGATGACGTTGCCGTCGACATGGATGTTGGAGGCCGCGTTTCCGCGCACGGCGGAAAATGCGCATTTGCTGATCCGGTTGCCGCGCACGGTAACATTCGCTGCACGAAAGACGTTGATGCCGTTACCGAACTGGCCCGAGCCGCCGGAGCGGTTGGCGATGCTCTCGACGCGATTGTCGATGACGAGGGTGCCGTCGTCGCCCGGCAGCGAGCGCCAGACCTGGATTCCGTTGTCGCCGGCGCCCTCGATTCGATTGCGGGCAATCACGAGGCCGCGGGAATCGAGAGCATGGATGGCGGCGCCCGCGGTGTCGCTGATCGTCGTGTCGCTCACCGCGCCGGCGACGGCAACCGCGACGAGCGCGTTGCCCCCCGCACCCTGCATCCGGCAGTCGGCGATCTTGAGGCTGTCGCAGCTCTCCAGCTGCACGAGACCCCGCCGCTCCGGCAGCGGCCGATTGCCGCCATCGAGCGTGAGGCCCGACAGCGTCACATGACCGGCACCCTTGGCGGTCATCAGCGAAGCGCCGTCCGAGAGCAGGATTCTCGTCGCCCCGCGCACCCCGTGCAGCTGGGTGCCGGTGCGAAGGTTCAGGTTGCCGGCACGGTAGGTGCCGGGGGCGAGCGCAAGGGGGGTGCCGATCCGCGCCGTCTCGTCGATCGCCCGTTGCAGCGTCTGACTCTGGTCCTCTCCGCTGCCGGGGCGCAGGCCGAATTGCGCGGCGTCGACGCCCAGCGCGGAGGGTGACGCAATCGATGCGGCCCCTGCCGGGACGTGGGGAAGCGACGCCGTTGCGCCGGCGGCTGTCCATGCCAGAAGATCGCGGCGGGCCGGGTGCATTGCTGCAGGCTCCTGCGTTCACTTGCGGCAAGTCTAGATCGGAACGCGGGCGCCGGATCGGAGCGCCGGGGGAAGATGAGCCTTAGCGTTAATGAAGCGTTGCCGGATCGCAGATGGCGGATGCCGAGCGGACCGCGATCGATCGCGGCAATGCCATGGCACTCCTGCCGCGCCTGCGCCTCACCCTCCCTGAAAGGTTCAGGGGGGGCGACGCACGTCGAAAGCACTCGTGGCTCAAAGGGCCGATCCTCACGCTCCCTGGCGGCGCGCGGCGATGATCGCAGCCCGCACCATCGCCTCGCCGGCCTCGGTGAGGTCGTCAAGGCCGAGCGCGCGCTCGCCTGCTCGCCTGCTCGGCACCATTCGCACCCGGGGCACGTGAATGAATGCTGTGAGCTGCGGCCCACCGCGGCCGGCAGCCTCGGCGGCACGCCAGCAGAGGTAATTGCACAGGTAGCGGCCGGCGTCGCGCGAGAGCGCAGCGGGAACCCCGGCCGCCCGCGCCGCGAGCAGCAGCCGCTGCGCTGGAGTGCGCAGCGGCAGCGCCGACGGTCCCTCCGGATCGATCATGGCGCGCATCGGCCGGTGCCCCCCGACGTCCGGCACTGCGCGGCTCAGCGCGTTGCGGGCGCGCAATTCGACCCGCAGGTGCCCGGTGCGCCCGGCCAGCCCGAACATGACCAGGGCAATCGGCTTCTCGCTTGCGAGCAGCGCCGGCAGCTGGCGGTCGATCGCTTCATAGCTCACCCGGAACACGTGCACGACCCGGCGCACATTGATCGGCTGACGACGTCGCGCCAGCTCCATCACCAGCGGCTCGGTCGGATTGAACGGAGCTCCGGGAAAGGGCCCGAACCCGGTGATGAGGATGGTAGGGGTCATCCGCCTCTATGCGACTGCCTGCATGCGCATGGGCCTCCGGTCGGGGCCGAACGGCAACCGCGCGGCTACATGCCCAATGCCGCCGCGATCTCCTCGACAGCGACGGCGGGCGTCAGGCGACCTCCGGCAACCGCCGCTTCGATCCGCGGGAGCCTGGCCCTGACCGCCGGATCCGCCTTCAGGCGTGCCAGCACGCGTTCTTCGAGCATGGCCCACATCCATTTCACCTGCTGCTCGCGCCTGCGCGCGTCGAGCTCTCCGCTCTCGAGTATCTCCTGGCGATGCCGGAGGACGGCGTCCCAGAGCTCGGGGATGCCGCGGCCGGTCAGTCCCGAGCAGGTCAAGACCGGCGGCGACCAGGGCGCGGAGCGCGGGGTGAGAATATTGAGGGCAGCACGGTACTCGGCGGCGGCGGCGTTGGCGCGCCTGAGGTTGTCGCCGTCCGCCTTGTTGATCGCAATCACCTCGGCGAGCTCGATCACCCCTTTCTTGAGCCCCTGCAGCTCGTCGCCGGCGCCGGGCAGGACGAGCACCAGGAAGCAATCGGTCATGTCCGCGACCATGGTCTCCGACTGCCCCGTGCCCATCGTCTCGATCAGCACGACGTCGTAGCCGGCAGCCTCCAGGACCAGCATCGATTCCCGGGTCTTGGCCGCGACGCCGCCCAGGGTGCCGGAGGAGGGGGAGGGGCGCACGAAGGCGCCCGGATCATTGGCAAGCCGCGCCATTCGCGTCTTGTCGGCGAGGATCGAGCCACCGCTGCGCGTCGAGGAAGGATCCACCGCAAGCACCGCGACCTTGTGACCGCGTCCGGTGAGAAGGCTTCCCAGCGCGTCGATGACGGTCGATTTGCCCACTCCCGGTGCACCGGTGATGCCGACCCGGGCAGCCTTGCCGGTCGATGCGAGCAGATCCTGCACCAGCCGGCGGGCCGCTTGCTGATGATCGGCGCGGCGGCTCTCCACCAGCGTTATGGCGCGGGCGATCACGCCGCGTTCACCCGCGCGAATCCCGCGGATGAGTTGCGCGTGATCGACGGTGGCGCGCGCACTGCGTGAAGACATAGATCATGTCCCGGTCAGATTGATGCACATCGGTGCAACGCGACCGATCTGCTCCCTCCCCCGCACGCGGGTCGCACGCGGGGGAGGGGACGCTGTCGCGCCGCCGTGGCTAGAATTCACCGAAACGTGCTCGAAGTGGTCGTGGACGAGGGATTGCGGAGATGCCCGGTGCCGTTTCGAGCTTATCGATCCGCGTCGGCGATATCGAATGGTCACTCCGCCGCGGCTCGTCCGTGCCCCAGGCGCTCCTTGAGCTTGTGAATGAGCGTCTCGGCCGCCTCGGCAACGACCGTGCCGGGCGGGAAGATCGCCTCGGCGCCGGCCCGGGTGAGCTCCCCGTGGTCCTGCGGGGGCACCACGCCGCCGACCACGATCATGATGTCGTCGCGTCCCTCCCCGCGGAGGGCGGCCTTGAGCTCGGGCACCAGGGCAAGATGCGCGGCCGCGAGCGAGGAGACGCCGAGGATATGCACGTCGTTCTCGACCGCCTGCCGCGCCGCCTCGGCCGGGGTGGCGAACAGCGGACCGATATCGACGTCGAAGCCGAGGTCCGCGAACGCGGTGGCGATGACCTTCTGGCCGCGATCATGGCCGTCCTGCCCGATCTTGGCGACCAGGATGCGGGGCCGGCGGCCTTCCTCGGCTTCGAAGGCGGCGACGAGCTTCTGCACGCGCGCGATCGCCTCGGACATGGCGCCGACCTCCCGCTTGTAGACACCGGTGATCGCCTTGATCTCGGCCCGATGCCGGCCGAAGACCTGCTCGAGCGCCGAGGAAATCTCGCCGACGGTCGCCTTGACGCGCGCCGCGTCGATCGCCAGCGCCAGGAGATTGGCGTTGCCGCCGGCGGCGCTGCGCGTGAGCGCAGCCAGTGACTCCCGCACCGCCTCGGGATTGCGCTCGCGCCTGAGACGGGCGAGCTTCTCGATCTGCAATTGCCGCACCGAGCTGTTGTCGACCTTGAGCAGGTTGATCGTCGCGTCATGCGCGGAGCGATACCTGTTCACGCCGATCACCGACTGCTGGCCGGCGTCGATGCGCGCCTGGGTCCTGGTCGCCGCCTCCTCGATGCGCAGCTTCGGCAGCCCGGACTCGATGGCCTTGGCCATGCCGCCCATGTCCTCGACCTCGCGAATGTGCCTCCAGGCGCTCATCGCCAGCTCGTGCGTCAGCCGCTCGACGTAGAAGGACCCGCCCCAGGGATCGATGATGCGGGTGGTCCCGCTCTCCTTCTGCAGCACGAGCTGGGTGTTGCGGGCGATGCGCGCGGAGAAGTCGGTCGGCAGCGCCAGCGCTTCGTCGAGCGCGTTGGTGTGCAGCGACTGGGTATGGCCCTGGGTCGCCGCCATTGCCTCGATCGCGGTGCGCACGATGTTGTTGAAGACGTCCTGCGCGGCGAGCGACCAGCCCGAGGTCTGGCAGTGGGCGCGCAGCGACAGCGAGCGCGGATCCCTGGGTGCGAACGGCTGCATCAGCCTGGCCCAGAGCAGGCGCGCCGCGCGCAGCTTGGCGATCTCCATGAAGAAGTTCATGCCGATCGCCCAGAAGAACGAGACCCGCGGCACGAACCGGTCGACCTCCAGCCCGGCCTTGCAGCCGGCGCGGACATATTCGACGGCATCGGCGAGCGTATAGGCGAGCTCGAGATCGGCAGTCGCACCCGCCTCCTGCATGTGATAGCCGGAGACCGAGATCGAGTTGAACTTCGGCATGTGCTCGGCGGTGAAGGCGAAGATGTCGGAGACGATGCGCAGCGACGGCTCGGGCGGATAGATGTAGGTGTTGCGCACCATGAATTCCTTGAGGATGTCGTTCTGGATCGTGCCGGAGAGCTTGTCGGGCGCCACTCCCTGCTCCTCGGCGGCCACCACGTAGAGCGCCAGCACCGGCAGCACCGCGCCGTTCATGGTCATCGAGACCGATATCCGGTCGAGCGGAATGCCCGAGAACAGCGTGCGCATGTCGTAGATCGAATCGATCGCCACCCCCGCCATCCCGACGTCGCCGGCGACGCGCGGATGATCGCTGTCGTAGCCGCGGTGAGTGGCGAGGTCGAAGGCCACCGAGAGGCCCTTCTGCCCGGCGGCGAGATTGCGCCGGTAGAAGGCGTTGGAATCTTCCGCGGTGGAGAAGCCGGCATATTGCCGAATGGTCCACGGCTGGGTCGCGTACATGGTCGGGTAGGGACCGCGCAGGTAGGGCGGGATGCCGGGATAGGTGTCGAGGAAATCGAGCCCGCCGACGTCCGCCTCGCCATAGACCGGCTTCACCGCGATGCCTTCAGGGGTCAGCCAGGACGGCTGCAATGCCCCCGCAGCCGCGAGCCGCGGAGGCTGGAAGTCGATCTGGGTGAAGTCCGGAAGTCGGGTCATTGTGCCACCGCAGCTCACCTGCGCCGCTCCGTGCGATTGCGCAACATGGCGTGTGCGCTCGTCAACGTCGCCAACGCGTCACAGCCCGCGTGAATGAAGGTCTGCACACCGGCTTGTCTGAGGCGCGTTGCCTCCTCGCCTGGTCGTCCGACCAGATAGATATGGCTTGCCCCGGCGCTTTTCAGGGCGACGGCTGCCTCGGCCGCGGCGCGCGCGTAAAGCTCCTCGGAGGAGCACAGGCAGGCGAGCCTGGCCTGCGAGCGCCTGAATGCGGCCGTCAGCTCGTCATGGCTCTCGAAACCGTCGTTCGTGGCCGTCTCGATCCCGCCGCTCTCGAAGAAATTCTTGGCGAAGGTTGCCCGCCCGGTGAAGTCGGACGGCTTGCCGAGATTGGCGAGGAAGGCTTGCGGCCGCGCGCCGGCGCGCGCCAGCTCTTCGTCGGACAGGTCGCGCAATCTTTCGAAGGGCTCGGCCAGTCGAAGCGGGCGCAGCGGCTCGAGCTCGACTTCTCCCGCCGCGGAGGATACCGGGGGCGCGGCGGCCTGGAGCACCGATGCCGGCAGCTCCCCGAGATCGGGAAAATCGCTGCTGCCGGTCAGCACCTCGCTGCGTCGGGCAACGGCCCGCTCGTGCTCGGCGCGAACGGCGGCGACCCTCCTCTGGATCAGGCCGCGTTCGAGTGCGGCCCATGCGCCGCCGAGCCGCTCGATCTCCTGGAACAGCCCCCAGCCCGCCCGGCAGAGCTGCTCGGTCAAGGCTTCGATCCCGCCCGCGCCCGCGGCCGGATCCGCCACCCGCGCGAGATTCGCTTCCTCGATCAAGACCAGCTGGGTGTTGCGTGCAATTCTCCGCGCAAAGCGGTCGGGCAGGCCGAGCGGCAGCGTGAAAGGCAGCACGGTCACCGCGTCGGCGCCGCCGAAGGCTGCGGCAGCGACCGCGATGGTCGCGCGCACCACGTTCACGTGGGGATCGCGCTTGCCCATCGTGCGCCAGGCGGTGTCGGCGGTCACGACCGCGGCCGCCGGCGGGAGCCCGCAAGCCTCCGCGACCCGGCCCCACAGCTTGCGAACGGCGCGAAACTTGGCCGTGGTCAGGAACTGGTCGGCATCGGCGGCGAGCCGAAAATAGATCAACTCGTGCGCGGTTCCGAGCGGCGTGCCGCCGCCTTCCAGCGCGCGCAGATATTCAACCGCCACCGCCAGCGCGAAGGCGAGCTCCTGCGCTTCCGAGCCGCCGGCATTGTGGATGACGCGGCCGTCCGCGGCCGCGAAAGGTCCGCGAAAGCCTTGCCTGCGCAGATCGGAGATGAGGTCGCTGAATCTCTCGCTGCGGTCGCGCCAGGGAAGCGGGGCGCTGCCGAGCGCCGCCGCCGCTCCGATCGGATCGAGACCGAAGCGGATGCCGGCCCGGGCAGGGGGAGCACCGCGGCCTCGCAACAGCTCGGCGATCGACCGTGCGGCATCGGCGAATTGCGCGCCGGCGTCGAGATCAAGCGCGATTCCGGCGTTGAGATCGATGCCGTCGAGCACGCGGATCGTCGCTTGCGCGCCCGCCGCAAGGCCCCAGCCATAGGATCCAATCCCGCCGGCGAACACCAGGGCGAGCCCGGTTGCGCCGTTCGCGAGCTCGTGCAGCGCCTCCGCATTGGCCATGGCGGGGTCGGGGTGGTCGACCCGCTGCATGATTGCCCAAGCGCTCTCGGGCGCGCGCCGGAGAACCGGCTCCGCCCCCACGCGCCGCGCATAGAGCGGCTCGATGGAAAGCCCATCGTAGCTCCTGGCGACGAGCTTCTGATCGAAGGGAGCTCCTTTGAGGACGGCTTGAACCAGCTCGCGCCATTGCTCGCGGGTAGCCTTGGGAAAATCGCCGGCCAGCGCCAATTCGTTCGGGGTGTTCGCCATCGCCTACAAAATGCGCCACAAAGCACCGCGGCGCAAACGCCTCGGGCGGTCAGGCTGTCGGCAGCCGCCGGATGCCGGAGGCATCGAGCGCGGCCAAGGCGTCACGCACGCGGCGGCCGGAAATGATGCGCTCGGCGGCGATATCCGCGAGCGGGACGAGCACGAAGGCGCGCTCGAACAGGAGCGGGTGCGGCAGGGTCAGGTCCGCGCTCTCGAGCGCAAGATCGTCATAGGCGAGGAGATCGATGTCCACCGGCCGCGGCCCCCAGCGCCGCGTCTCTGTGCGCTGACGGCCGAGCCGGCGCTCGATCGTCTGCGCGCGCGCCAGCAGCGCGTGGGGCGGCAGGCTGGTTTCCACGGCGATGCAGCGATTGATGAAGTCGGGCTGATCCGACACGCCCCAGGGCGGGGTTCGGTAGTCGAAGGACCGGGCGATCAGCCGGACGACGCTGCCGTCACAGAGCATGGCAATCGCGCGGTCGAGAGTGCCGCATACGTCGCCGACATTGCCGCCCAGCGCGAGCAGCGCTTCGACCATGCGCTTCACCGTTGACGGGAGCGCACGATCGTCACGCCGACGTCGGCGAAGGTGGCGGCGATCGGCGCGTGCGGCTTGTGGACGGTGACCCGCACGCCGGTGACCTGGCGGAACTTGGCGAGCAGGGCCTCGGCAACCGCACCGGCCGCGGCCTCGACCAGCCGGTAACGACGGGCACAGAACGCGCGGCTGACCACGTCGACAACCTGATCGTAACCCACGGTGTGCGCGAGCTTGTCGCTGCGCGAAGCCTCGCCAAGGTCGATGTCGAGCACGAGATCGAGCTTGAACGTCTGTCCCACCTTGGCCTCGTGCTGCATCACCCCGTGATAGGCATGCAGGGCAAGCCCGGTGACGAACACGGCATCGCTCATCGCGCGGACCGGATTGCCGCCGCAACCTCGAGGGCTTGGCGCGTCTCGGCGACGTCGTGCGTGCGAACGATGGCGGCTCCGTTGGCGACGGCGAGCAGGTGGGCGGCAATGGAGCCGCCGAGTCGCCGGTCGGGCGGCGCGGGGGAGACCCTGTCGATGAAGCGCTTGCGCGAGGCTCCGACGAGAAGCGGCAGCCCGAAGCGCTTGAGCTCGGCAAGCCGCGCGATGGCCGTCAGGCTCTGCTCTGCAGTCTTGCCGAACCCGATGCCGGGGTCGAGCACGATCGCCTCGCGGGCGACGCCCGCTCGGAATGCGATCTCGAGCGAGCGATCGAAGAAGGTCTTGATGTCTTCCATGATGTCGAGCGAAGCATCGGCAGCGTCGCGATTGTGCATGATGACGACCGGCGCGGCGTGGCTGGCGGCCACGCGTGCCAGCTCGGGATCGCGCTGCAGGCCCCAGACGTCGTTTATCAGGCTCGCGCCCTGCGCGAGCGCCCACGCGGCGAGGCTGGCCTTCATCGTGTCGATCGAGACCGGAATGCCCAGAGCCACCGCGCCGGGGAGCACCGGCGCGAGCCGTCGCATCTCTTCCTCGAGCGGCACCGACATTCGACCGCCGTAGGGCCGGGTGGACTCCGCGCCGATGTCGAGGATGTCGGCGCCCTCACCGACCAATCGACGCGCCTGCGCGACGGCGGCCAGCGGATCGAGAAAGCGGCCGCCGTCGGAGAAGGAGTCCGGGGTCACGTTCAGGACGCCCATTAGCAATGGGCGGCCGAGCGCCAGCAACCGATCAAGCCCGGCCGGCGGCGGGATCGTGTCGTCGCGGGACCCTGCGGCGCAACGGCTCGGAGCTGTCATTGGTGTGGCTTTGCGCCGGCCGCAGCGGCAGTGTCAAGCGGACCGGGAGTCGAACGAGGGTGGCAGCATGAGTCTGCTGCAGCGCGCGGCGGGCCGACGTAGAAGAGGCGCGGATCAGCGATACGTGATCTTCAACGGCAGCTTCTTGGCGTGCTCGATCCAGCTTGTCACCAGGCTCTCGGTGGGGAGGAGGCGAACGAGCCTTCGCTTCTTGTTCAGCTCGGCAATGGATTTGGCGAGGTTCTCCGGGTTGCGATATTTCAGCTCTTTCACCGTATCCACGCCCACAGCCTGCAGGATCGCCGCATATTCCTTGCCCAGCCCTTTGATGCGCATGCGGTCGGCGCAATTGGCAAGGGACAGCAGGCGCTTCTCGTCGATGCCGGTCTCCTCGGCCAGCTTCCGCCGTCCCTTCGGAGTTTTCGCCAGCTCGAGCAGGCGCTCCGCCGTCCTGATCCGCAGCGCCTTGAGCTTCCTGGCCTCGTCGGGATCGGCCCCGGTGACGGCGATGGGGTAGGACATCGAATTCTCCTCGCTCGGCCTGCCGATGCCCGACGGCAGCGACTAGCCGAGGCCGGGGATCGCGCCGGCAATGCTGCCCGCTGCGTCTCCCCCCGCGGTTGCTCGTGCAAAGCCCGTGATGCTCCGCCACGCACGGACGCGGCCGATGCGCAGGTGGCGGTCGAGCGGCAGGCCGGAGAGTTGCGGACCGCTCGAGCGATGCTCCGCACGCATCCGCTCGCCGCCGGCATCGGCGACGCAACGTCCGATGTTGTCGTCCATATGCCCCTATGCCCCTCGCCAGCCCCGCACTCCCGGCAGGTTGAGCTATACTACTCAGGCGAAACTCGAGAAAACAAGACGGCCGGAAAAACTGACGAGCATTGTTGTATTCGTGCATCATCATGCCGGGCTGCAGTTGGCCGCGGTTGGGCTTGGCGACTGCATCGGTGTCAGCGAGTGCGGGAGGATGCGGCAGACCCGCAGGTTGCGATTCAACCTCGGTCCGTTGCGACCATGGTTGACCCTGCGGCCGGGACGACGACAATAACGGCTCCTCCGGAGGCGAGCAGGGATGCCAGAAATCGATACGAAGGAGACGATCTTCGTCGGCAGGAGCGCCAAGCCCGAGGTATTGGCACTGGCTTTCGCCAATCGGCACGGGCTGGTCACTGGAGCCACCGGCACCGGAAAGACGGTGACGCTCCAGGTGCTGGCAGAAGGCTTATCGCGCGCCGGCGTGTCGGTATTCGCCGCCGACGTGAAGGGAGACCTGTCCGGAATCTCCCAGGTCGGGGAGGCCAAGGAAGCATTCGTGGCTCGCGCCAAGAGCCTGGGCTTCGACTACGAGCCGGATCGGTTTCCGGTCGTGCTGTGGGATCTCTTCGGTGAGCAGGGCCATCCGATCCGCGCCACCATTACCGAGCTCGGGCCGCTGCTGCTGTCGAGGATGATGGATCTCAACGAGATCCAGGAGGGCGTTCTCAATATCTGCTTCCGAATTGCCGACGAGCAGGGACTCCTGATCCTCGATCTCAAGGATCTGCGGGCGATGCTCGGCTACCTGTCCGATCATGCCGCCGAGCTCATGGTTGAGTACGGCAACGTGTCGAAGCCGACCATCGGGACGATCCAGCGGCAGCTCCTGGTGCTGCAGAACCAGGGAGCCGAAAAGTTCTTCGGCGAGCCGGCCCTGGCACTGCCCGACTTCATTCGCACGGATCGGGACGGCCGCGGCTACATCAACATTCTCGCCGCCGACAAGCTGATGGAGAGTCCGCGCCTCTATGCCACGTTTCTGCTCTGGCTCTTGTCGGAGCTGTTCGAGCAGCTGCCCGAGGTCGGCGATCAACCGAAGCCGAAGCTTTGCTTCTTTTTCGATGAGGCGCATCTGCTGTTCACCGACGCCCCGAAGGCGCTGCTCGACAAGATCGAGCAGGTGGTGCGTCTGATCCGCTCGAAGGGGGTGGGGGTCTATTTCGTCACGCAAAATCCGCTCGACGTCCCGGACAAGGTCCTGGCCCAGCTCGGCAATCGCGTGCAGCACGCGCTGCGCGCCTTTACCCCGCGCGAGCAGAAGGCGGTGAGGGCGGCAGCCGAGACGTTCCGTCCCAATCCCAAGCTCGACACGGCGAGAGTGATCATGGAGCTGGGCAAGGGCGAGGCGCTTGTTTCCTTCCTTGAAGGCAGCGGCACGCCTTCGATGGTCGAGCGATGCACGATCCGCCCGCCGTCAGGCCGGCTCGGCCCGATCACGCCGGAGGAGCGCAAGGCGCTGATGGCGACGAGCCCGATCAAGGGCAAGTACGACCTCTCGGTCGATTCTGAATCCGCCTACGAGGTCCTGCAGAAACGGATCCACGAGACCGGCTCGACCGCCCCGCCGCTGGCCGGCTCCGCCCCCGGCGAGGCGCCGGCTGCGGGCGGTCTCGGCGGCATCCTGCAGACCGTCGGCGGCGCGCTGGGGACGATCTTCGGCACCAATCGCACGCGGGGAACACGACTCTCGACCGGGCAGCTGATCGCGCGCCAGGTCACGCGCTCGGTCACCAACCGGCTTGCCGGGCAGGTCGCTGCCGATATCGGCAAATCGATCGGGGGCAAGATGGGCGGCTCCGTGGGCCGCGCCATCGTGCGGGGAACCATGGGCGGCGTCCTGCGACGCTGAGGTTGAATTCGTCACCGCAGGCGGCACGCGGCTCGCGTCCGTCGCCACCGCGCGCCAATCGAGGTCAGCAATGACGTCTCCGTCGCATGCGCTTCCCGCCGTTCTCGACCGGATCGACAGCGAGCTCGAGCAGAGCCTCGCGCGCCTGTTCGATCTGCTTCGCATCCAGTCGATCTCGACTGATCCGGCGTTCCGCGACCAGTGCCGAACGGCCGCCGAGCACGTGGCGCGGGACCTCACCAGCATCGGCTTTGCGGCGGGGCTGCGTCCTACCGCGGGACATCCGATCGTGGTCGGCAAGAGCAGTGGTGCCGACGGCAGGGCGCCACGCGTCCTCTTCTACGGCCACTACGACGTCCAGCCGGTCGACCCGCTCGATCAGTGGAAAGCGCCGCCGTTCGCGCCGCGTCTGGAGACCTTGCCCGACGGCCGCAGGGCGATTGTTGCGCGGGGTGCCTGCGACGACAAAGGCCAGATGATGACCTTCGTGGAGGCATGCCGTGCCTTCAGGTCGGTGACCGGCGCGCTTCCGCTCCCGGTCACCATGCTCATCGAAGGCGAGGAGGAATGCGGCTCCAATCACCTCTTCGGGTTCGTCAGGGACAACGCCGAGGAGCTCAAGCTCGACCTCGCGCTCATCTGCGACACCAGCATGTGGGACCCGGCGACACCGATGGTGACGACGTCGCTGCGCGGGCTCGTCTACGAGGAGGTGCGGCTCGCCTGCGCCGACCGCGATCTCCATTCCGGCTTGTTCGGCGGGGGCGCGCAAAACCCGCTGCGGGTGCTCGCCCGCATTCTCGCCGCGCTTCACGACGACAAAGGGCGGGTGACCATCCCCGGCTTCTACGACGGCGTCGAGGAGCTGCCGGCAGAGATCAGGAGCGAGCTCGCGAGCCTCAACCTCACCGCCGAGGAGTTTCTCGGCAGCGTCGGCCTCAGGACGCCGGCGGGCGAGACGGACCGGATGCTGATCGAGCAGATAGCCAGCCGTCCGACCGCCGAGATCAACGGCATGATCGGCGGCTATACCGGCGAGGGCTCGAAGACGGTGATCCCGGCGCAAGCCATGGCCAAGGTCTCGTTCCGCCTCGTCGGGACTCAGGATCCGGGCAGGATTCGCGAGGCGTTTCGCACCTTCGTTCGCGCCCGGCTGCCCGCCGACGCGAAGGTCGAGTTCAGGAGCTTCGCCGGCGCGCCGGCGATTGCGGTCCCCCACGACAACGCGGCGCTTGCCAAGACCCGCGCCGCGCTGGCGGCCGAATGGGGAAAGAAGGCGCTGGCGATCGGCGAGGGCGGCTCGATCCCGATCGTCGCCGACTTCAAGCGCGTGCTCGGGATGGACACGATCATGGTCGGCTTCGCGCTCGACGACGACCGGGTGCATTCGCCGAACGAGAAATATGACCTCACCTCGTTCCACAAAGGCATCCGCAGCTGGGCGCGCATCCTGGCGGCGCTGGCGGAATGATATCGGCCTGCCCGGAAGCCCCGGCTACAGCGCCTTGTAGAGCCGCTCGTCGTAGAGCGCACCGCTCATCGGCGTGAGCTCGTCGCGGAAGGCCTTGGTGTGGGTCGCCGTGACATGCGCATCGTAGGCGGTCTGGTCCTTCCAGATTTCCACCACCGAGAAATGGTTGGGCCGGCTGCCCTGCTGGAACACGTCGAAACGAACGGAGCCTTTCTCCTTGCGGCTGTCGCCCACCAGTGCCTTGAGCGCGGCGACACACTTGTCCTTGCTGGGCGGCGGGACGTCGACGTGGGTGACCACATAGACGGCGTTCGGCGCGCCCTTGCCCGCATCGGCCGCGATGTCGAGGCCGGTGTGGGTACGCTCATCGATGGCGCTGATCAGGTGCGGCTTGATCTTGTCGCGGAACTCCTTCGCCTGCGCGGAGGCGGAGTGCGCGTCATGAGCCTTCTGGTCCTTCCAGATCGAGACGATCGCGAATTGATTGGATCTGGTCCTGCCCTGCAGGACCTCGAACCGGCTGCTGCCGTCGTCCTTCCGGCTCGCGGTGGCGAGCTGCCGCAGCAGGCCGGCCGCCGCAGCGGCGTCCTTCGGCGTCACCTCGATGTAGGTTACGACGTAGACCGGAGGCTCTTGCGCCCGCGCCCCCGCCGTGATTGCAGCCAATGTCATTGCCAGCATCAGCGGAACATAGAGGCGCATCTCATCCCCTCCGGGAGTTGGCTTCTGCTCGCGAGTGTAGCGGCGGGGCGTTCGGCCGGTCAACGCAGGAGCGACACCCGGCTGCAGCGCCCGCAATCGGGGGCCGTCAGCTAAAGCCCCGGCTGGGTCAGCAGCGTGTCGAAGGCGCGGCCGCGGATGTCGTAGACGCGGGCGTAGCTGATCCCCTCGCGCACGACATCGACGAGGATCGGCGCCTTGAGCTTCGTGCAATAGAATTCGCCGAGCATCATCGCAAAATCCGCGCCTTGGGGATCCCAGGTCGTCTCGAAATCGGGACCGAGCTCTACCTGCGGGGAGCGGTGCGGCCCGCACACCGCGATCTTCCAGCGGCGGGCCTGGGGCTTGCGCTCGTGATCCTCGGCCAGCCGTGCCAGCAGCCCCTGTGAGGCCTGCTTCAATGCGAGACCCCAGTAGTCGAGCATGTAGCGATCTCGGGCATGGGCCACCCCCCCGGATAGCCGGTTGAAATCGGTGTATTCGTACGGATGCAGCCGGATCATCTGCGCAACCGGAAGCGCCATGCCGGTGATGAAGAGGACGCCGGCGGCAAAGGCAATCGGCCTATAGGATTGTGCGGCAAGGGCCAGCCGAGCAGCTGCGAGACCGCCGAGGACCGCAAGCGGCGGCAGCACGAACAGGAAATGACGGATGCCGTTGTACATCGCCGGGCGCAGGAGGACAGTGACGGCCGGAGGCAGCAGCACGGCGAGCGCAAGGAGCAGAAGAGCCGCGCGGTAGTTCACCGCGAGAGCGCGCCGGCATGCCGCGACCAGGGCGCCGGCGGTCCCGCCCAGCCCGAGCACGACAAAAATCTCGGGGAGCTTGAGCGCGAACAGCGTCGGCACGTAGCTGCGGGGCATCTCGGTGACGGGGATTCGGGCTCCGGCGAACAGCTCCTGCCATGGGTGCTCGAAAAAATGCGAGAAATATTCGATTGCCAGAATGGGATTGACCGGATCGGCAACCGACCAGGGCCAAACCGCCGCCATGACGGCGTAGGCGAGCACCGGTGCCGGCAGCAGCGCCCGAGCGAAATGCCCAAGCCGTCGTCCTGCAGCTCGCATTCCGAGGCTGCGGGTCTCGATGGTCACGATGAAGATGAGTGCCGCGAGCGCCTCGATTGCTCCGAATGCCCCCATGATGCGCGAACCGAAGGAAAGACCGAAACCCGCGCCGAGGAGCGCGCTCGTCGCCAGGGAAGGTCGCGGATAGGCATGAATGGCGCGAACCGCACCGAGCAGGAAGATCGCCGTCGCGGCGGCAAACGGCGAGTCCTTCGGGTTCATGAACATGTGGCCGTAATAGGCGGGGCAGGCTGCCAGAAGCAGGAGCGCCACAACCCCGGCCAAGGGCCCGCCGATCCGGCGACCGATGCGCCAGGTCACCGTCAATCCGAGCAGGCCCACCAGTGCGCCGACGAGGCGGCGCGTCTCGAACAGCGAAAACAGCGACAGCTTGGCGGCGATGGCGGCGAGGAGATCGAACCCGCCGCCGTAGTAGTAGAGATTGACCCACGACAAGGCGCGCCGGTCGGTCAGCCCCGACGCGTAGAGCTGGAGCAGGAGCTCACCATACTCGGAGTGGGCATAGTCGTCCCAGCTCAGCCCATAATCGCGGAACGTCCACAGGGCGAGGAGGGTGACGGTTCCAAGCGCCGCAATCGCCAGCAAATCGCAGACGCGGTCCGCCCGCAGGCCTGTCGAGGCGAGGGTGGAGATCGGTGCGGCGACGGCCACGAGATCACGGCTCAAATCTTGCCCGGCCGGAAGTGCAAATCCTCTTCTCTCGGCCGGCTGCTTCCGGTCGATGCGTCAAAAGGATCGCTTCCTCCAGTGCCAACGTCGCCCGTGCCGAAGCCGACGCCCGACCGGGTGAGCACCCCGGTTGCTCAATTCATGCTCGTCCGGGCATCAGCTACTTCATCGCGGCATCGAACATCTTGGCGACGTATTCCCAATTGATGAGATGATCGACGAAGGCCTTCAAATAGTCGGGACGGCGATTGCGGTAGTCGATGTAGTAGGAGTGCTCCCACACGTCGCAGCCGAGAATCGGCTTTCCCCCATGGACCAGGGGATTCTCGCCGTTCGGGGTCTTGGTCACCGTGATCTTGCCGTCCTTCACCGCGAGCCAGCACCAGCCCGAGCCGAACTGCGTCGTCCCAGCCTGAATGAACTCCTCCTTCATCTTCGCCACTGAACCGAGGTCGGAGACGATCTTCTTCTCCAGATTTCCCGGTATCTTGTCACCGCCGCCATTCGGCTTCATCCACTGCCAGAACTGGATGTGGTTATAGTGCTGGCCGGCATTGTTGAAGAGCCCGACATTCTTTCCGAACGAGCCTTTGACCACCTCCTCGAGCGATTTTCCCTCCCATTCCGTCCCTTTGAGAAGATTGTTGCCGTTGTTCACATAAGCGAGGTGGTGCTTGTCGTGATGGTACTCGAGCGTCTCGCGAGACATGTAGGGCGCGAGTGCGTCGTGGGCGTAAGGAAGGTCGGGCAGCGTGAAAGACATCGGGATACTCCTCAATGATCGGGACGGGCGCTGACGCGATGTGGCAACGGATGCACGGGAGCTTCCGTTCCGGGTCAACTCATTAGGCCGGACCGGCGGCGCGGGCAACGGAGCCAGACCCGGATGGTTCGCGCTCGCCAAGCCCCGCCGCGGAACAAGGTCCCCGCGATCGAGCCGGGTTAATCACGATCGGATTGCGCTTCACCTGTGGCAGATTAGTCATTGCGATTACTGCGGAAGCGGGCCAAAATTCTTTGCTAATCGTAGCCGCGGAGCCGCTGCACGGTTGCCGTTTCGGCTGGGTGTGGGCGTCATGTCTGTGATCCTGTTGACGTTGGGTATCGTGGTCGCCGCGGCGGGTATCGTCGCGGTCGGATTCGGTATCCCGATCAATGAGATAGGGCTCGGGATCGCCCTCATAAGCGCAGGCACAACCGCGCTCGTCGGAGGCTTGCTTCTGGTAGGGCTGGCGGCGGTGGTCAGCGAGCTCGGCCGGGTCACCGAGGGGGTGCGGCTGCGAGCCGCTCCGCGTCCGGGCCCCCGCCCGGAGGCGGGCGAAGCGGCAGGCCCTGCCGACATGCCGATCAGCGCTTCGGGGCTGCCGATGCTGCCGTCCGGCGTGCGACCGGTTCACGATATCACCGGAGGACGCCCACGACCCGAGGCGCCGGCGCGCGAGATCAGACCGGCGGAAGCTCATCCGGCGGCGGGGCCCTCGCCGGTGGATGTTTCGGCCGCCGCGATCGAACGGCTGCGATCGAGCATTCCCCGCGGCGAGCGCGGCCGCTCGGAGCCGCCGGTTGTGGCGGACCTCGAGGAGGCGCCGCTATCGCCCAACGGCGCAACCGCGGCGGCAGCCCCCGTGGGGCGCCGTGCCGGGGAGGCAGCCCCGGCCGAGCCGAGACCTGCGGCTGAAGACCGCACGGCCAGTGCCGCAGCCGAGGCGTTGAAAGCCTCCCGGCTCGAATTTCTGTTCCGCTCGAGATCGGCACGCCGCGCATCGCAGGCGCAGCCGGAGAACTTCGACACGTTCTGGCCCGCTGATGCACGCCCGGGAAGGGCTCCGCCGGCTGAAGGCCAGCCGCAGCCGCGGGCCGAGGAGGTCGAAAGGCAGGCTGAAGCCGCTCCGCCGACACAGCAGCCCCGTGCGGAGGCGTCAGCCGACGATCGGCGCCCGGCCGCAATCCTGAAATCCGGGGTGGTGGACGGCATGGCGTACACGCTCTATGCCGATGGCTCGATCGAGGCCAAGCTCCCGCAGGGCACCGTGAGATTCGGCTCGATCGCCGAGCTGCGCGCCCACATCGAGAGCAATTCGTAGCCGCAATCCGCACGCGGACGGCGGATTGCCCGGCCAGACATTCCCTTCAGCCGCTGCGAGAACGGGTCCCCCGGCGCAACCGCGCTCGCGAATAATTGAACTGTATCTCACAGCAACTTCCTGCAGCGCTCGAAGACTAAGCCGCAAGAGATGATAGGCAGTTCTTGCGTTCTCCTGAGAGGCTGCCTAGAACGACTGTCTAGGTTGTCGTCCACCCGAAGATGACAGCTCGATTTCAAGTGTTCGAGGAAATTTACCGGCGCTCGGCGTTGAAAGCTCGCCAAGGCGACGGCAGGAGCAACATTTCATGGGCGATGACCGGTCAGGCGGTAGCTTCATCGAGCTGACGGCGACGATCGTGTCCGCTTACGTCAGCAATAATTCGGTCCCCTCGACGGAGCTGCCGGCGCTGATCGGGCAGGTGCATTCGGCGCTGACGCGTGTCTCCAGCGGCAATTCCGAAGCTCCGAGTGAGCCGCCGAGGCCTGCAGTGTCGCTCAAGAGGTCCATTACTCCCGACTACATTGTCTGTCTCGAGGACGGCAAGAAATTCAAGTCGCTCAAGCGTCACCTGCGCACGCAATACAAGATGACCCCCGAGCAGTATCGGGAAAAATGGGGATTGCCGCCCGACTATCCGATGGTCGCGCCCAATTATGCGGCTGCCCGATCGAAGCTGGCCAAGCAGATGGGCCTGGGTCAGCAGCGGCGCCGGCGCAAATAAGCCAGCCGGCCGGCGTGCGGCCATCAACTGGCCTGCAGCGCCGTCCCCGCATCGGTGCGGATGCGC
Source organism: Xanthobacteraceae bacterium (assembly GCA_036406655.1). GTDB lineage: Bacteria > Pseudomonadota > Alphaproteobacteria > Rhizobiales > Xanthobacteraceae > VAZQ01. The sequence continues at coordinate 36,050 of DASXAP010000245.1, forward strand.
TCGACCATGGAGCGAAAACCATTGGAGCGCTGCGGGGTCAGGTGCTGGCGCAGCCCGAGCCGCTCGAACTCCTGGATCGCGTCGATCGACAGAATCTCGCGCGCGTGCTTGCCTGAGAAGATGGCGAGCAGGATGGCGATCAACCCGCGCACGATGTGGGCGTCGCTGTCGCCGACGAATGTCAGCACCGGCCCCGACGCACCATCGGGATGCACCGTGGTGGCAAGCCAGACCTGGCTGGCGCAGCCCTGCACCTTGTTCGCCTGGGAGCGGTCGCGCTCCGACAGCATGGCCAGCCCGCGACCCAGCTCGATGAGGTACCGATAGCGATCGTCCCAGTCCTCGAGCAGCGAGAAGTTGTCGACGATCTCCTCAATCGTCGCAGAGCGATCATGGCGCGAGGCGGTGGTTACAGCTTCGGTCATGCAATGAGAAAGCGCACCGAGACCCTGATTTCACCCATTGGACCCGCTCTAATATATGGAGTGACGGCGTTGCCGGCTATCCCATGCGCGGCCGGCAGCCCCGGGCATCGATTGCGGGCAGGGCCTGAGCCGGGGCGAGGCTGGCTACGACGCGCGGTTGATCCGCGCGTCCTTGTAGGGCTGGGGGGCGCGCCAGGCCGGAACCTTGTCGGCGGGGAGCAGCGTGTGCTGCGAGGGATGTGCCGCCGGGGAGGGAGCACCGCCCGCCGGGCTTGCCGCTCCGGCTGCTCCCATATGGTCGCGAAGGTACCCGTAGAGCACCTTCGCGCCCGCCTGTGCGCGCTGCCCGATGACGGCGGCAGCCTGCGAGCCGACGGTACAGGCGTCCCGCTGTCGCTCGCAGAACGATCCCACGTCGGTGACAGTGGCCTTCGCCGCCGACATGGCTTCGCCGGCGCTCAGATTGACGCTCGTCGGCAGCTGCGAGCCGCCGCGCGGCAGCACAACGAGAACCAGCGCGAGCCAGAATCCCAATCGCAAGAGGAAGCGCATCTCCCCGCCCTCGAGTCCCCGTGGCAATTCGGATGCCACCCTGAGCAGGAGGCTAGCAGCGCGGCCTGAAGCCCGCGTTGGCCGCGCCGCGTGCTTTTTGCGTAAATTCTCGACAAATGAGGCGCGCTTTTTCGGAAAATTCGACGCATCGAAGCTTCGCTCGGATCACGGGCGTGGTGCGGAGGGATGCCGCCGAACCTTGGGCGCGCTCCGCTGGCCCGGCTGGCTGCGACCGCGGCACTCTTCGGCAACGCCCCGTTCACCATCGCGGAGCGACGAGTTGCGACGCGGTTTCAGGATGCCGGACCGGCCCTGCCGCATCGGCCGGCGCTCCTCAACGTTCGCTTAACAGGCGTCTGACAGGATCACGCGCACGAAGCTGAGGGGGAGTGCGCCGAGCTCTGTCGGCGTGCGACGGACCGTGGGGCAGTTCGTTCCGATCTGCAGCAAGCTCGGTAGCCTGCTGCCCATTTCAGGGCAGGGCGCAGGAAGATCGGGCGCAGGACCGTGTCGCCGGACACCTGCCGGATCCCGGCTGGTCCAGATTCCGACGAGGAAACGTGCGTAATCGGCCGCTTCGCTCAGCTCGGGATGCGCATGTCGATGGTGAGATCGATCGTGCCCGAACCCCGTTTGCTGCGCTCGGCTGGAGCGCGCGGGATGCGGTCGCTTTCGTGACGTGCATCATTGCTGCGGCTGCCGTGCTCATCAATATTCTGTTCATGCAATCGGGCTTGCACCCGGGCTCCATATTCAGGCGGAGCTCGACCTCGATCAGATCGACACCGGCGCCGGATACCGCGCCGGCGGTGTCTCGCCCGCGCCCGGCAGAGCCGGCGATGCCCGGGACGGCCAAGGCAGTCGCGCCCAAGGAGCCGCGCGGGCCCGGCGAGATCATCGGCGACATCCAGCGCGAGCTGGGGCGACGCGGGCTATACGATGGCGCCCTCGACGGTCTCTATGGTTCGAAGACCGATGCCGCGATCCGCCAGTTCGAGCGCGCTTCCGGGCTCAAGCCGAGCAAGGAGCCCACCGAGGTCCTGCTGCAGGCGATCGTCAATTCACCTGTCCCGGCAGCGAGGGGGACGACCGGAGCGACCTCCGCGGGCAGATCGTCGACGCCCGCTCGTGACGACGCGATCGAACGGCCGGCGCCTGCGCGTCGGGTGATTGCATTGCAGCGAGTGCTCGCCGAGTATGGCTACGGGCAGATCAAGCCCAGCGGAATTCTCGATACCGAGACACAGGCTGCCATCCAGCGGTTCGAGCGCGAACGCAAGCTGCCGGTCACCGGACAGCCGTCCGAACGGGTCATGCGCGAGCTTGCGGCATTGACCGGCCGTCCCGTGGAATAGTCGCCTGCCGATGTCGCCCATGCGGGCGAGGGGGACGAAGCAGGCATGCGGCTTAAATCGGCGATCTGGGTTGCCGCTTATGTGCGTCGCTGCAACATCCAGGGAGCATTCGCGGCGGTGCGGCGGCGCGGGGCTGAAGAAGCCGGCGCCATTTTCGTCAAGCTCAACCGTCTCGACGGAACCGCCGAGCTTTTTGGCCCTGCTCCACAGAGCGTGTTCGAAGATGCGCGTCCGATGGACCGACGGTTCGTCCGCTGCCTTGCCGATCAGGCTGCGCCGGAGTCCACGATCGAGGAGCGCCTTGCCCGCGAGTTGCGTTTCGATCCGGATCTGTGGATCGTCGAGGTCGAGGATCGCGCCGGCCGGCATTTTCTCGACGAGGCACTGGCCTGAGAGATCGGCGCGGCTTCGCCAGTCTCGTGCGAAAGTGCCGGCATGTGCGCGGGTGACAGCCGTGCCTATGACGCAGTTCGCATTCTTGCTTTGTCGTCCGACCTGCGACGACCGTCCTCCCGGCGCAGGCGTGCGGGCCGTCGGCACGGCTCCGACTGAGCAGGCCCGGCGTTCTCCGCGGCGGTGCGCCGGCTTGCGGTGGGCGGCTGACAATGCGGTCGAGCGCTCCGGTCCGCTTCCTGCCAGATGCCGATCAGCCGGCACGCCGCCGCGAAGCTGATCTCGCCGCAGAGCCGGGAAAGCTCGGCCACCCGGGGGAGCGACGACCGGTCGCCGGAGCTCATGAGCAACAGCATGCGCTCGAGCATGTCGCGCGGCAGCTCGAGCGCCTTGGCAGCGACTATGATGAGCTCGCCCTGCCGGTCGGTCGTGATGCGACGCGCGTGCATTCGCGAGATTCCCAGGGCATGCTCGAGCTCGCGTGCCAGCGCCTCCGTATCGTGCTGCAGCACGGTCCGTTCGAGCCTGCGGAAATCGCCGGGTTGCATGCGCATGGGCAGCGTCGCCGTAGGCAGCGGGGAATAATCCAGATTGGCCAGTATCAGCCGGCGCTCCAGGCTTGCCGCCGCATGGAACAGGTCGGCGAGCTCGCTCGCATCGGCTCCCTCCGATGCCCCGAAATCGTCGATGCAAGCCGGATTCGGGCGTTCCGGAGCAGGCGGCATCTCGACGGGGCCGGGCTGCGCAGCAGCGCGCACCGCGCTTTGCCCGCGCCCGCTTTCACCGGGGACGGTCGCGTGCCGCAGGATCGGAGCTGCGACCTCGCTCACGTCGGATGCCAAACGCTCCATCACCGGGCGCGGCGCCGATGGATATGCGGCCAGCCGCTCGGCAAGAGCGGCTCGCGCGGGAATGTCGATAGCCTCGATGAGCCGCAGTGCAAGCTCGGTGAAATAGTGCTCGTCCTCCGGCGTGTGCGTCAGTCGCTGTAGATAAAGATCGGTGAGCGCCCGCAGCAGGGCAGGGCGCATCTCGGTGCCGCTCCCGTGATCTCCATCGGGCAGAGCCTCGAAGCCGGCGACCGCCGCGGATGTCTTCATACGACTGCGCCCTTGCTGCAACACTGCCGATGAGAATGAGCCTAGCTGTGTTCCCGTTAGCGGAGCGTTAACCCTGCGCGACCCAAATCGAGTGGTATCGAGCCGCAGGCCGGATCGAGCGCAGCGAAGTCGGGTCAGGAGCGGGCCTGTCGCATGTCGCCCGACTCTTTCCGGACCACGGTGAAGGCCATCGAGACGCAGGGCGGGGGGAGCCGGAGATGGGCATGGTGATCAGCTTTCCGACAGGCGAGCGAGCTGGACACGCGGCGCGGTCGGCAGTGACGGCTTCCGGCTCGGCAACGGTCATCATTCTGCCGGTCATCCGCATCGAGCGATATGCCGCCGAGCCCCCCGGCGACCTCGAGCCCGGGTCGAGCGGCGGCGCGCGCCGGCGGCGCCGTCGCCGCGCCGCTCGCTCTCAAGCATCCTGACGGGCGGCCGTCGCCAGGCAGCTACGGCTGCTGCGGGCGGCATTGCGCCGCCGCCAGCGCGCTGCGGGCGGCAGGGATCCACCCCGGCTCCGGCGCGAAGGCTCTGATCACGATCAACCCGGCAACCGAGGGTGACGTGACGATGAGGCGGTCGGCCCGCGTGATGTCCTGGTCTTCCGGCAGGTCTGCGCGCTGCGCCGCGGTCATGAGGTCGAGCTCGATGACGCGGCGGCCGGCGGCGCGGTCGTTGATGGCGTAATAAGGCACGCCGCCGCGGGTATAGAAGGAAACCGACGTGTAGGCCGGACTGATCGGCACCGAGAATTTCAGCGCTGCGCGCGAGAGGTCGTAGCGGCAGACCGAGGCGACGAACGCGGGATCCATGAACGGCATCACCGCCTTCTCCGGCGTAGGCGCCGGCAGGGCGACCACGGCGTTGACCGGCGCCATGGCCGAGACCCGGGCATAGGCATCCTGGCTCGCGAGGCCGGGCAGCACCAGGACGGTCGCGAGATGCACGATGCCGCCGAGCAGGACCGCGCCCAGCAACCACAGAACGAGGCGAATCACAGGCAGGCCCTCCGGCTGACCGCGGGCATCGGCGCCTCGCCTCCGGTGTGCGTCGCCAGCCCGACCGGGGTGTCGTAGAGACGGAATACCAGCACGTATTTTTCCACCCCTCCGGTGGGGAGCCAGTTGCCCGGGCGGGCCCGCGGCCCAAGCACGATGTCGAAGCTGCCGTTCGACTTGCGGACGATCTCCTGGCTGGTGAAGCCCTGTCGCTGCATCGAGTTGGCCACCAATCGGCCGGCCGGATCGTAGAGCGTCAGGGTCCAGAATCGGGCCTGCGGAGTGATTCCGCTCACCAGCACGTCGCAGCGTCCGTCGAGCGCCCGCCCGGCATCGTCGGTGCGCGCGTAAAAGCCGATCCCGTCGCCCGATACGACCGGCAGCTCGCCGGTGCGTGCAACCATGCCGCGGGCGTAGGGATCAATGCCGGTGGTCCCGTTCTTGGGCCAGGCGGTCCAGGCGCCGAGCGTGACCCCGCCATAGGCCGTGCCGCGGGTCAGCGCGGCCCAGGTCGAGCCGAGGCCGATGACAGCGGCCAGCGTGAGAGCCAATACGGTTCCAAGGAGCAAGCGCACGGGTTGTTCGGTCCGCCCAGTTAGCAAAACACCTGGCGCCGCCTCAATTGCCGCGAACCGGGCTCGGCGGCTGCCGGTCGGCGGCGGCGGCGAGACCCTCGGGGCGATGCAGCGAGGGATCTTGCGCATCCGCCTTGGTCGGCGTGCTCGGCTCGACGAGCGCGCGGGCCGCCTCATCCATCAGCCGCTCGACCCGCAGCAGAGCATCCGCCCCGCGCTTGGTCAGCACCGACGGGCGCCCCGCCGCTATCTCCGATCCCCCCGCCTTCTTGCCGTCGGCTGCGACCGCTCGTCCGGCTCCCGCAGGGGAGACACCCGGAATCGGCTTGAGCTCGATCCCTTGGTGGGCAAACAGCATGATCTCGCGCCAGGTTTGCGCCGGGAGCGATCCGCCGGTCATCTGGTTCATGGTCGTGTAATCGTCGTTGCCGAACCAGACGCCGCAGACGAAATTTCCGGTGAAACCGACGAACCAGGCATCGCGATACGAGTTCGTCGTGCCGGTCTTGCCCGCCGCCTTGATGCCTTCCATGATGGCGCGCCGCGCGGTGCCTTCCTCCACCACCTTGTTCATCATCATGCTCATGTCGGCGGCGACCTGCGCGGTGAGGACCTGCACCGGCTTCTTGCCGTCCCGGTCCCAGCGCCAGATGAGGTCGCCGTTGCCGGTCCTGACCTCGAGGACGGCATGCGGCGTCATGGCCTTTCCGCCGTTGGGGAACATGGTGTAGCCGCCGGTGTGATCGAGCACGGTCACCTCGTCGGCGCCGATCGGCATCGAAGGCGTGTCGGGCAGCGGGGTGCGAATGCCGGCCTTGCGCGCCGTCTCGCGAATCTTGGCGCGGCCGATCTTCGGATTGCCGTTTCCGAGCGCGATCGAGAGCTTCACCGGAATGACGTTGATGGAGCGGGTGATCGCCTGGGTCAGCGTCATGGCGCCGGCATGCCCGCCGCCGTAATTCTTGGGGCACCAGTTGCCGATGCAAACCGGCGAGTCCACCACGACCGAGGTCGGCTTGAACCCGTTCATCAGCGCCGTCGCATAGACGTAGGGCTTGAACGAGGATCCGGGCTGGCGGGCGGCGTCGGTGGCGCGGTTGAACTGGCTCTCCGCGTAGTCGCGTCCGCCGACCATCGCGCGGACTGCCCCGTCCACGTCCATCAGCACGGCCGCGCCCTGCTTGGCGTGATACTCCCGGCCGTACTGGCGCAGCGAGTCGTCCACCGCCTTCTCCGCGTTCCGCTGCATCTCGAGGTCGAGCGCCAGCCGCACCACGAACACGCGCTCGTGCACCGACTTGGGCAAGTTGTCGGCGAGCTTCTTCATCTCGTCGAAGGCCCAATCGAGGTAGTAGCTGGGGGAATGCTCGTCGCGGCGGTCGACCGGGGTAGCGGGATTGCGGCGGGCTCCGAACACCTCGCCCTCGGTCATGAAGCCGGCATCGACCAGGTTGTCGAGAACGACGTTGGCGCGGGCGCGGGCGGCCGGCAGGTTGAGGTGCGGCGCGAACCTCGACGGCGCCTTGAACAGGCCCGCCAGCATTGCCGCCTCGGCAAGGCTCACGTCGCGCGCCGACTTGTTGAAGTAGTACTGCGCCGCTGCATCGACGCCGAAAGTGCCGCCACCCAGATAGGCGCGGTCGAGGTAGAGCTTGAGGATCTCGTTCTTGGGAAGCCGGGTTTCCAGCCACAGCGCCAGGAACGCTTCCTTGACCTTGCGTTCGATCGTGCGCTCGTTCGACAGGAACAGGTTCTTGGCCAATTGCTGGGAAATCGACGAGCCGCCCTGCACCACGCCGCCGGCCCTGGCGTTGGTCACCATGGCCCGGAACAGGCCGGGAAAGTCGATCCCGAAATGTTCGTAGAAGCGGCGATCCTCGGTTGCGAGCGTGGCCTTGATCAGATGGTCGGGGTATTCTTCGAGGCGCAGTGCATCATTGTGCTTGATTCCACGCGAGCCCACCTCGTTTCCGTAACGGTCCAGGAACGTGACAGCGAGCTCGGATTTCTTCAGCCAATCGTCGTCCGACGTCTCACGGAAGGCCGGAATCGCCAGTGCCAGCATTACCACGAGCCCGCCGGTGCCGAGTGTCAGCGATTCCGAGATCGGCTCGACGAAGTACCAGCGCCGCCAGCCCGCCACGTGAAACCGGTCCATGAACACCGTGAAGCGCTCATAGACCTCTCGCCCCCAGGTCTGGGCCTGATACATCCCGAAGTCGAGGCGCGAATCGAGATCGAGAAGAACCCGGCGCAGCCGTGCAGCCATGCCGTCGCGATTGCCATTTTTCTGAAAGAGATCGGCCAATGCTTTCCCCGGAGATGGAGGTCCCGATCGAGCAGGCTTGCGGCAGCCGGAACTGCTCGGCCGCTCGATATCTTTAGCCGATGCAAGGGTTCCAAACTATGGCGCAGGCGCCACAAAGTGAACGGATGCGGGTAAATGGGGACTGACGGCAAGCTCGGGGATCTGACGCGGCGGGCGCGTGAGCAGGCTTCAGCCCGGCCCGTTGAAGAACCCGATCTCCGCCCGTTCTGGGAGCGCAAGCGCTTGAGCGAAATGACGGATTCCGAATGGGAGAGCCTTTGCGACGGCTGCGGCCGCTGCTGCCTGGTCAAGCTCGAGGATGCCGATGACAAGGCGCGGACCTACTTCACCGACGTGGGTTGCCGGCTGCTCGACAGCAATAGCTGCCGCTGCCGCGATTACCCCAACCGCACCAGCAAGGTGAAGGACTGCGTTCGCTTGACCCCTCGGAACCTCGGCCGAATCGTCTGGCTTCCTCCGACCTGCGCCTATCGCCTCTTGGCCGACGGCGGCGAGCTCTACTGGTGGCACCCCCTCGTCTCCGGCGACCCGGAGACCGTGCATCAGGCCGGCATCTCGGTGCGTGGGCGCGTCGTCGCGAGCGAGGACGAGGTCGACGACAATGACCTCGAGGATCACATCGTGAGCTGGCCGCTGCGGTTGCCGAAGCCCGCGCGGAAATCTGGGAGGCGGTGATTACCCCGGTAGCTCAGCTATTTCGATTGCGGCTGCAACAAGGAAGAATTATAGAAAGAAGGAAGAATCAGAAAGATCAGGCGCGGCAGGGCCATGGCTCTCAACATCAAGAACGCAGAGACCGAGAAGCTCGCCCGCGAGCTGGCTCGACGCCGAGGTCAGGGAATCACGGAAGCGGTCACCGAGGCACTGCGCAAGGAGGTCGAGCGGGAGCGCAAGAGACCCGGCCGGGGTGGCTATGACAAGTTACAGCGCGACATCGATGAGATCGTTGCGCGCGTCAAGCGACTTCCGGTGCTCGACAATAGAACGGACGATGAAATCCTCGGATACAACGATCGGGGACACTTCGACTGATGGTCATTGACGCGTCGGTGCTGGTCGCCATTCTGCTTGACGAGCCCGAACGCGAGGCATTCCAGCGCGTCATTGATGCTTCTGCGGCGCGGCTGGTCTCCGCCGTGACCAAGCTCGAGGCGAGCGTCGTGATGATGGCTCGGCGGGGCTCCGCGGCAGCCGACGAACTCGATCGTTTGCTTGCAGCCATCGCGGCCATAGTTGTTCCTTTCGACAATCATCAAGCGGACGTCGCGCGCCGCGCCTTCGAACGCTACGGAAAGGGCCGGCACAGGGCGGCGCTGAATCTCGGCGACTGTGCCGCGTACGCACTGGCTATCGCGGAGGCGGAGCCGCTCTTGTTCAAGGGCACGGACTTCAGCGCGACCGATGTCGAGAGGGTGGAGCTCGGTCGGTAGATCGCCCCAGTCGGCTCTATGAAATCTGTAGTCAACTGATCCCAGGTCAACTTCACTCTGCTTGGGTGGCGTTCGTCCCGCGCATGGCTCGCGCGGCCTGCTTCCCCTATAAGTGCCGCGCGCCTGCGCCTCCCGGCCGGCGCGAGGCATCAGATGCGCGACCCTCTTCCCTCAGTGCCGGACTATCCCAGCCTCGATCATGCAGCGGCACGACGCATCGTCGTCGGCGTGCTGGTGACGATGCTCCTTGCCGCTCTCGACCAGGTCATGGTCGCGACCGCGCTGCCGAGCATCGCCTCCGACCTCGCCGACCTCGACAATCTTCCGTGGGTGGTCACCGCCAATCTTCTGTCCGCCACCGCCGCCACTCCCCTCTACGGCAAGCTGTCCGACATTCACGGCCGCCGCCGGATGATGCTGATCGCGATCGGCATCTACGCGGTGGGATCGCTTGCCTGCGCGCTCGCGACGACGATGCTGAGCTTGATCGTAGGTCGCGCCGTGCAGGGGCTCGGCGGCGGCGGGCTCATGCCGCTGGTGCAGACCATCATTGGCGATGTCGCTTCTCCGCGCGAGCGGCCGCGCTATCAGTCCTACACCTCGTCGACCTTCATCGTCTCGACCGTCGGCGGACCGCTGCTCGGCGGCTTCATCGCCGAGCACCTGCACTGGTCGTGGATCTTCTGGGTCAACCTGCCGCTGTGCGGCGTCGCTTACCTGCTCACCCACAGGGTGCTGCAGCGAATGCCCCGGCACGACCGCCCGCATCGCCTCGATCTGCTCGGCGCCGCGCTGATGGTGAGCGCGGCGAGCGCCTTGATGCTCGCGCTGACCTGGGGGGGCCGGCGCCTTCCCTGGCTCTCCACTCCCATCCTCGCGCTGCTTGCGATCTCCGCCGTGCTGTGGGCTCTGTTCGCATGGCGAATGATGGCCGCGAAGGAGCCGTTCATTCCGCTCGCGGTGCTGCGCGACGGCGCCATGCGCGTCGGCACCGGCGCCGCTTTCTTCGGAGTGGGGGTTGCGATTGCGCTGACCATCGTCCTGCCGCTCTACGCCCAGGTCGCACTGGGACTCTCGATCAGCGGCTCGGCCGCCACGATCATTGCGCTGCAAGGTGCTGCCACGACGACCTCGATCGTCGGCGGCCGGCTGCTGGTCCGCTTCACCCATTACAAGCGGGTGCCGCTCGTCGGCCTCTCCTGCGCCATGGCGGCGCTCGCTCCGCTCGCGATTGCGCCAACCGAGATCCCGCCGGCGGCGGCGCTCGCGCTCATTGCGCTCACCGGTCTTGGAATAGGCCCGATGTTTCCCTTCACCGTCGTGGTGGTGCAGAACGCGGTCGCGCTGCATCAGCTCGGCATCGCCACCGGGACGATGAACTTCTTCCGCGCGCTCGGCTCCACCTTCATCGTCACGGGCTTCGGCGCCATCGTGCTCGCCGGCATGCCGATGATCCGCGGCACGGCCGCCGGAGCAGGGCTCGCCGGCGCAGACGGCGGATCTGCTTTCAGCTGGGTTTTCGCTGCAGCGATCGCCTGCCTCGGGGTTGCGCTCGCCTGCATCCTCGCCCTGACCGAGCGTCCGCTGCGCGGCGCCGGCATGCCGCGGTCCAAGTCATAGAGCGCATCAGCTGGCGCCGTGCGAGAGGCCTTTCCATCATAGCTGCTCTGTTCGCGCCAGCATTGCCTCCCCGGCCGGTCGGGCGATATTCAGCCTTCCGGCGGCTGAAGATCATTTGGACCATGCCTCTGCTGCACCGAATAGCTTGATGCCAATCACCTCGACGCGCCGCGCCCCCGAGCCCGATCATTCAAGCCCAAGCAGCTCTCACCCGCCGCTCAAGCAAAGCGAGGTGCGGTTGATCTTCTACGGCCTGATGCTCGGGATGTTCCTGTCTGCCCTCAATCAGACGATCGTTGCCACCGCGTTGCCGACCATCGGCCGTGACTTCGGTGATTTCGAGAACCTCTCCTGGGTCATCATTGCCTATCTGCTGGCCTCGACCGTGGTGTCCCCGGTCTATGGCAAGCTGTCCGACATCCATGGCCGCCGAGCGACAATGCTGGTCGCGATAAGCCTGTTCGTGGTCGGCTCGGCCATCTCGGCCGTGGCGCCCGGGATATTGGCGCTCATCGCCGGCCGGACGCTGCAGGGCATCGGCGGCGGCGGCATCGTGCCGCTCACCCAGACCGTCATCGCCGACATGGTCGCGCCGCGCGAACGCGGCCGCTATCAGGCCTATATGGGAACCTCCTGGATCGTTGCCGGCGTGGCAGGCCCGGCGCTCGGCGGCATCCTCGCCGAGCACCTGCATTGGTCGCTGATCTTCTGGCTCAATGTGCCGCTCGGGCTCGCCGCCGCCTTGCTCGGCTTTCACGCCATGAAGCGGCTGCCCCTGCACGCCCGCCCGCATCAGCTGGATGTGCCGGGTGCCGTGCTGATGATGGCGGCGGCCACCGTGTTTCTCGTCGCGCTCACTTCCGGCGGAGTGCGCATCCCCTGGACCTCCTCGACAATGCTGGCGCTGCTGGGGATCTCGTTCCTGCTCGGCGCGGCCTTCGTGTGGCGCCTGATGCGCGCCCCCGAGCCGTTCCTTCCGCTCACGGTCGTGCGCAATCCAGTGATGCGCGACGGCACCGCCGCAACCTCCTGGACCATGGGGGCAGTGCTCGGATTGACCGTCTATCTGCCGTTCTACCTGCAGATCGTGCACCGGCTGTCGGCGAGCGATGCCGGTCTCGCGCTCATTCCCATCGTCGTCATGACGACGCCGGGCTCGATGACCTCGGGCCGCTCGATGATGTACCTGCGGCGCTACAAGGTCTCCGCGATCGCCGGCGCGAGCATCGCCATCGCCAGCCTCACCGCGCTGGTGATCTGGCCGGCGATGCCGCTCTACGGGGTGATCGGCGTTTTGCTCCTGATCGGCTATGGCGTCGGGACCGTCTATCCGGTCGCCACCGTATCGATTCAGAATGCGGTGCCGTCCCACCAGGTCGGCACCGCCACGGGCGCGATGAACTTCTTCCGCGCGCTTGCGAGCACGCTCGCGGTCGCGGTCATGGGCGCGATTCTCCTGTCGGGCCTCGGAGTGACACCCGATCGCGGCGCCGGCATCGAGTTGCTGGCGGAGGCCGCGGCCACGGCGGGCGCCGACAGCGTCAGCGTGTTCCGTTCGGTGTTCCTGGCAGCGGACGCGTTCCTCGTGCTCGCGCTCGTCGCCATGCTCATGATGGAGGAGCGGCCGCTGCGGGGGCAGACGACCCGGCCTGTCTCGCCGCCGGCGCAAGCGCCGCCGGCTCCGGCCGAGTAGGCTCAACGGCGTTTCGTTCCCTGCGAGGCCGCCCCCTCAGGCATGCAAGTTCCGGCGGTTCAGCTCGCCGTCACTCGGGCCATATCCGATCCAGGTTGCAACAATTTGGCAATTTAATCTGGAGTTCGGAACATGACGCCGCACCTGAACACGCCGCACCTGATGCGATCACTCGCAGCCGCGATAGCCTTGCTTGGACTGCTGGCGGCGCCGGCGCTTGCCCAGAGAATTTCTTCGCAGTCGCCGGAGGCGGCGGCGCCCGATCTGGCACGTCCCAATGTTGTGATGTTCCATGGCAAGAAGATCGGGCAGGACCCGGACCCGTTCATCCGAAACGAGATGCTGCGCCACGCTGATTCCGGGTGGGCCGACTAAATTTAGCGTTCGTTTGTGAGCACTGCGCGCGACTTCGAACTCCGATCGCATAGGCGATGACGATGCCCGCCGCGCACTCCAAAGGGCATGATAGCCGGCCTTGTGCCTCTCGATCCTGAATCGGGATCGCCGGGCCAAGCCGGCGATGACAGCTCGTTGCAGCCTGCGTAGCCAACCCTACCCGCCGCGCACGGTGCGCTCGAACGTGGCCGGTTGCTCGAGAAAGCCGCGCTCGCTCATCCAATCCACCTTCTGCTGGAATTCGGCGGCGGAGTAGGGCTTCACCCCGGTCAATTCGGGAAGCATGCCGCCGTCGCGCAGGTGCGGCTCGAGATCGCGCAGCAGCTGCGCCCGCGCGCGGGCCTCGTTCTCCGCGAGCCAGTCGATCGCTCGATTGAGCGCGCGCCGGATCCTGGCGGCAGTCTCGTCGTCGATCGCGTCGGCTGCGACAATGCCGCCGCGCCAGCGAAGATCGGCAATCCGGCGGCATCCGGCCGCGGCGGCGCGGCTCACCAAGGGCTCCATCAGCGCAGCTGCTTCGTTGCGTCCCGATAACAGCGCATCGAGACGGTCGTTCGCGTGCTCGAGCTTGATCGCATCGAACGGAACCCCCGCGGCCTCCATCGCCTCGATGGCCGCATAGAAGGTCCCGGCATGCCAGGTGACGGCAATCGCGATGTTGCGGAGATCGCGCAGGCTTTGGACCGGGGAGCCGCTGCGCACCATGATGGCGCCCGTGCGCACGGTGCCGTCGAGGCCGATGATCCTGCCTCTGCCCAGCTGCTGCACGCGTTCGATCGCGCCCCACTCGCAGACCGGATAGACCTCGATCGCGCCATGCTGCAGCTCGCTCTCCTTCCAGCGCCGGGCGAAATCCTTGACCCGGCCCTCGGTGCCGTTCGGGTTGTCCTCGTGATAGGCGACGTCGAGACCTTCGTCGGCAAAGAACCCCTGCTCGACTGCCACCAGCCATGGCCGGTCGTGCGCGTTGCTGTCGCTCTGCAGGCGGATGCGTCGCATTGGTCTCTCCTCGGGGCGCGCGTCTGATCTCGCCCGCTTCGGTGCCGCAGTATCGAAAAGATGCCCGCGCCGCACAAGAGCGAGGTGCACGCCAGGCCGCTGCCGAGGAGCCGTGATCAGGGGGCGGACAGCGAGGAGCCCAGCTTGGTTGCCGTCTCGAGAAGCCAGTGCCGATAGCGGGCGAGCGGCGTGATGCCGGAGACGAACCCGCAAAGCGGCTCCCCGTCCGGGCGCGTGGTCCAGCTGACGATGCCGAAGAGCGTGCGGTCGTGCTCGTCGAGGACCGGCCCGCCGGAGTCGCCGTTGCAGACGCCGAGCCCGGCAGTCTCGCCGAGCTTCTGCGGGTCCACCAGGCTGAGCTGTTGCGAGCTTGGCCGGTCGGTGACCGTCAGCGTCGCCGCGCGCAGCTGGCCGGCGCTCCTTTGGTCGCCTTGCGCCGCCAGCCCGAAACCGGCGACGATGAACCGGTCGCCGACCGAGGGCAGGGCGCGCCGGTCGCTGAGAGGGACCGGGCTCAGGCTCGGTGCCGGGTCGCGTGCCAGCTTGATGAGCGCCAGGTCCGGGCTGTCGGCGGCATCGGCGCGCGAGGCGAATTGCGGATGCGGCGCCACCGCCGCCACGTTCTTCGCGTTCCGGCGACCGCCCTCGAAGGTCACCAGCCGGTATCGGCCGCTGCTCAGCACGCAATGTCCGGCGGTGAGCGCCAGATCGGAGGCGATCGCCACTCCGGTGCAGAGGCTGCGCTCCGCCACGATCAGCACCACGTGGCGGGCGATGGCGCGGTCGGCCGGCTTGGCGCCGCCGACGAGGGCAGCCGCGGGGAACGACAAGAGCATGAGCACGGCGGCGAGGAGGCCGGCCGCGCCAGCCATGGTACGGCCCCTAGGTGCGGCCGGCCTGGCGTGGATCGCGCTCCTTCTTGAAGAACGTCTGCTCGACCTCGTTGTGAATCCGCAGCAGCCAGGCCTCGGCCCGCGAGGCTCGGTCGCGGTAGTGGGCAGCTTCCCCCTCGAGCTCGCGCAGTCGCTCCTCGGCGGCTCGAAGCTGAAACGAAAGCTTGTGCGCGAGATCCATGGCCCGGGCACAGTCCTCCTTGGCCATGTCGGAGGCCTTCTGCAGCAAGGCAATGATGCTGCGGCCGGAATCGTCGGCGACGACATTGGCGGCCGGCTGCCCTTTCGGGCCCGGGGCAAACGGTACAATAGTGGTCGGCTTCTCCGCATTCCCGCTCATCGCTATGCACTCCCTGACTGCGACGCCCTCTGATGCAGAAGTGGTAATGTAGCACACCTGCGGCGGGTCGGGCCGGAAAAGTTTTTCTCGGAGGGTGAGGCGGACCGGGGGAAGCAGGCCGAAAACCGGCTCGCAGGCAGGCTGCGCCGCGGGCGGGCTTTCGCGGCCGGGCTAGGCGCGGGCGGCGAGCAGCATGCCGGCCGCGTTCGGAATCTCGACGTCGATGGCCAGCGTGGAGACGTTGGCGCCCCGCTCCATGCGCACCTGCACGTGGTCGTGCTCCACGGTCACGTGCTTGGCGATGGCGCCGAGTATCTCCTCGCGCAGAATGCCGAGCAGATCGGGCTGGCCGCGCGCCGCCGCCCGCTCGTGGGAGAGGAGAATCTGCAGCCGCTCCCGCGCTACGGGGGCGGAACCCCGGCGCCGGAACAGGTTGAAGAAGCTCATGCCGCTCTCCGTCCGAACAGCCGGTCGAGGAGCCGCTTGCGCTCGTTCGGGATCGTCATCGCCACCTGCTCGCCCTTCAGCCTGCGCGCGGCGTCGGCATAGGCGCGCGCGGGAGCGCTCGCCGGATTGTTGACTGTGACCGGCACGCCCACGTTCGAGGCGCGCAGCACCTCCTCGCTTTCGGGAATGATGCCGATGAGCGGCGTCGAGAGGATATCGAGGACGTCCTCGATGTTGAGCATCTCGCCGCGGGTGGCGCGCTGCGGGTCGTAGCGGGTGATGAGGATGTGCTTCTCCACCCTCTGGCCCTTCTCGGCTCTTTCGGTCTTGGAATCGAGCAGGCCGATGATGCGGTCGGAATCGCGCACCGAGGACACTTCCGGGTTGGTCACGATCACCGCCGCGTCGGCGAACCGCATGGCGAGGGTGGCGCCGCGCTCGATGCCGGCCGGGCTGTCGCAGATCACCCAGTCGAACCTGGTGCGCATTTCCTTGATCACGGTGGCGATCCCGTGCTCGGTCAGGGCGTCCTTGTCGCGGGTTTGCGAGGCGGGAAGCAGCCACAGGTTTTCCAGCTTCTTGTCGCGGATCAGCGCCTGCGAGAGGCGGGCCACGCCCTGCACGACGTTGATCAGGTCGAAGACCACCCGGCGCTCCGCGCCCAGCACCAGGTCGAGGTTGCGCAGGCCGACATCGAAGTCGATCACCCCGACCTTCTGTCCGGCCTGCGCGAGCGCCGCACCGAGCGCGGCGGTCGAGGTCGTCTTGCCCACTCCGCCCTTGCCAGACGTGATCACCAGGACCTTGGACATATGTGCGATCTCCCCGCCTTTTCAGTCCAACGCAGCAACCTTGAGCGTGCGATCTTCGAGCCAGCACTGGGCCGGCCGGCTGCGCAGGCCTGGATCCATCTCCTCGGCGGTCCGGTAGAAGCCGTCGATCGAGATCAGCTCCGCTTCGTTCCTGTTGCAGAAAATCCGCGCCCGCGCATTGCCCATCGAGCCCGCCATCGCCCTCCCGCGCAGCGCGCCGTAGACGTGGATCGATCCCCCGGCGACGACCTCGGCGCCGGAGGAAACCGAGCCGAGCACGGTGACGTCGCCATAGGGGAAGATGATTGACTGGCCGGAGCGTATCGGGGTCTCGATGAGGAGCGAGCTCGGCTCGTGGCGCTGCGGGGACGCCGGCGTGTCCCTGCGCTCGTCCGACTGCGGCCTCTGCTCCGGCGCTTCGCCGGTCGCTCGCCCGCCTTTGAGCACGGGCGGCAGCGGCGAGCCGAGCGGATCGATGTCGGCGCCCTCGAGCCCCATGACCCGGATGCCCCGTTCCTCGAGAATCCTGATCAGCTCGGCGATCCCGGCGGCGTCGAGGGGAGCGGCAGCAACGTCGAGGATGATCGGCCTGCCGGCGAAGAAGCCGGGCGAGCTCTTGATCCAGTTGTCGAGCTCCGCGAGCCACCCGGCGATCGGGGGAACCGGGGCAAGCACGAAGGCCATGAACGAGCGGCCGCGCAGGCGGATCGAGGACTGGGATCGAGTGGCAATGGCGCGGGTCACGGCGAAACGAGCCTTCGATTCTTACCGACGGGTTAATGCGATTAGCGCGCCAGCTGGTTAACGGCGGGTTAACGGAATGCATTTTCCCGGATGCAGCGCCGGCGCGATCCGCCGCGCGGTAGTCGCTGACCGCTCGACCAGGGCGGCCCCGCCGGCTCGCGTCGTTCGGCCGCCGACCTGCCCGAATTGTCGTCGCGAGCCGAGGCGAGAGGCGGGGAACTTACCCGCTCCCCGCGGCGTTGTTTCGAATGGCGCCGGGGGCCAAGCGAAGCCGTTCGGGATCGAGCCCGCACAATAGAGCACGCACAAATGACCAGGTCAGCGATTGGATTTGCAGCCTTGCTCCTGTGGTCGCAGGCGGCGGCGCTCGCGCAAGCCGCCCCGCCGCAAACATTGCCGCAGAATCCGGTCGTCGCGGCACCCAAATTGAACCTCACCCTCGAGCAGCACCACGTCATCAAGGAAGTGATCAAGGACATGAAGGTCACGCCGAGCGCCAGCTCGGCCGCTTCGGTCGGCGACCCGGTCCCGCCGGATTCGGCATTGCGGCCGATCCCCAAGGAGATCGCGAGCAAGGTGCCGCAGATCAAGAGTCATCGTTTCATGGTGACCGCGGAACGCATCCTGATCGTCGACCCGAAGGACAACAAGGTCGCCGACGTCATCGAGCTGAACTAGAAGAGCTACAGCCTGATGCGCAGTCGCTGGCTGAGCTCGCCTACGATCCCGCGGCGAAACAGCAGAACGCAGACGACGAAGATCGCCCCCTGCACGACGAACACCCATTGCCCGATCGTGGTCAGGTAGTTCTCCAGCGTGACCATGAAGAAGGCGCCCACCACCGGGCCGAACAGGGTGCCGAGCCCGCCGACCAGCGTCATGAGCACCACTTCCCCCGACATCGGCCAATCCACGTCGGTGAGCGAGGCGAGCTGGAACACCAGCGCCTTGGTCGCCCCCGCCATTCCGGCAAAGGCCGCCGAGAGCACGAAGGCGAGGAGCTTGTAGCGATCGGTCTTGTAGCCGAGCGAGATCGCCCGCGGCTCGTTCTCGCGAACCGCCTTGAGCACCTCGCCGAACGGCGAATTGACGATCCGATAGATCAGCAGGAAAGAGCCGAGGAAGATGACCAGCACGGTGACGTACATGCTGGTCTGATCGGCGAGATCGACCAGGCCGAACAGGCGGCCGCGCGGCACCGCCTGGATGCCGTCCTCGCCGCCGGTGAACCGCGCCTGCACCGCGAAGAAGAACATCATCTGCGCCAGCGCCAGCGTGATCATCGCGAAATAGATGCCCTGGCGGCGGATCGCCAGCGCGCCGGCGACGACGCCGAGGCCGGTTGCGGCTGCGGTGCCGGAGAGGATGGCCAGCTCCGGCGGCAGGCCCCAGACCTTGGCGGCATGCGCGCTGACGTAGCTCGCCCAGCCGAAGAAGAGGGCGTGACCGAACGAGAGGAGCCCGACATAGCCGATCAGCAGATTGAAGGCGCAGGCAAACAGCGCGAAGCAGAGCGCCTTCATCAGGAACACCGGGTAGACGAAGAGCGGCGCGACGATCAGCGCCGCGACCACGGCCACGAACGCGATCGCCTCGCTGCGCCGGCGGCCGGCCTCGAGCATGACCTTGTCGACGGCGCGCTGCACGCTACGCAGCCCTCCCGAACAGCCCGGCGGGCCGGATCAAGAGCACGACGGCCATGATGACGAAGATCACCGTGTTCGAGGCCTCGGGGAAGAAGACCTTGGTGAGCCCTTCGATGATGCCTAGGCCGAACCCGGTGACGATCGCGCCCATGATCGAGCCCATGCCCCCGATGACCACCACCGCGAAGACCACGATGATGAGGTTGGACCCCATCTGCGGGCTCACATTGTAGATCGGGGCCGCCATCACGCCGGCGAGCGCGGCGAGGGCCACGCCGAACCCGTAGGTCAGCGTGATCATGCGCGGCACATTGATGCCGAAGGCGCGCACCAGCGTCGGGTTCTCGGTGGCGGCACGCAAATAGGCGCCGAGCCTGGTCCGCTCGATCACGAACCACGTGGTGAGGCAGACGGCGAGCGAGAACACCACCACCCAGGCACGGTAGTTGGGCAGGAACATGAAGCCGAGATTGCGTCCGCCCTGCAGCTCCGGCGGCACCGAATAGGGCAGCCCCGAGGAGCCGAAGGAGTTGCGGAACACGCCCTCGATGATCAGCGCGAGCCCGAAGGTGAGCAGCAGCCCGTAGAGATGATCGAGCTTGTAGAGCCACTGCAGGAAGAGCCGCTCCAGGATCACGCCGGTGATCCCGACCGCGATCGGCGCAATGAGGATCGCCCACCAGTATCCGATCCCGGCATACTGCAGCAGGAAGAACGCGGTGAAGGCGCCCAGCATGTACTGCGCGCCATGGGTGAAGTTGATGATGTTGAGCATGCCGAAGATGACGGCGAGCCCGAGGCTCAGCAGCGCGTAGAACGAGCCGTTGATCAGCCCGATCAGCAACTGGCCGAACAGCGCTTGCGAAGGAATGCCAAAGATCTCGAACATGCGCTCTCTCGAGGCGAGCCGAACCGGCTTGCTCAGCAGCGTTCGATCGCTGCGCCGACGCTCCTGCCGCGAACGCCCCGGTCGGCGCCGGTGCCGTGCCGCCGGCGCTCGATCGGGGCGGCTCTCGTTACCCGCTCACCAGCGGGCAGCCGCCCTCCTTGAGCGGACGGAAGGCTTCGGCGGCGGGTATCGTCGCTCGCAGGGTGTAGAAATCGCCCGGACCCTTCGACTCCGACGGCGTCTTCACCTCGTAGAGGTAGGCGTCGTGGATCTTGCGGCCGTCGGGGCGGATCGTTCCCTTGCCGAAGAGCGGATCGTCGGTGGGCATCTCCTTCATCTTGTCGACCACCGCCTTGCCGTCGGCGCCGCCCTTCAGCGCGGCGACCGCCTTGAGATAATGGGTGATCCCGGAATAGACCCCGGCCTGCACCATGGTCGGAAACTTGCCCGGCCGCTCCTGCTGCCATCGCTTGGTCCAGGCGCGGTTGGCGTCATTGGCGTCCCAGTACCAGGTCTCGGTCAAGGTCAGCCCCTGCGCGGTCTGCAGGCCGAGCGCATTGACGTCGCTGACGAAGACGAGCAGGCCGGCAAATTTCTGCCCGCCGCGCACGATGCCGAACTCGGCGCCCTGCTTGATCGAGTTGATGGTGTCGCCGCCGGCATTGGCGAGGCCGATGACCTTGGCCTTCGAGGCCTGCGCCTGCAGCAGGAACGACGAGAAGTCGTTGGTGTTCAGCGGGTGTCGCACCTTGCCGAGCACCTTGCCGCCGGCGGCCTCGACCGCGGCGGCGGTATCGCGCTCGAGCGCATGGCCGAAGGCGTAGTCGGCGGTGAGGAAGAACCAGGTGGTGCCGCCGGTCTTCACCAGCGCCTTTCCGGTGCCGTTGGCCAGCATCCAGGTGTCGTAGGTCCAATGCACCGTGTTGGCGTTGCATTTCGGCCCGGTCAGGTCCGACGCGGCGGCCCCCGAAACGATGAAGACCTTGTTCTTCTGGCGGGCGATCTCGCTGACCGCCAGCGCCACGCCGGAGTTCGGGACGTCGATTATCAGGTCGACCTTCTCGACGTCGAACCACTGGTTCGCCACGCTCGAGCCGACGTCGGGCTTGTTCTGATGGTCGGCCGACACGATGTCCACCTTCACGTCCTTGTGGCCGGCGGTGAAGTCGGCGACGGCCATCTTGGCCGCCGCGACTGAGCCGGGCCCGCCGATGTCGGAATACAGGCTCGACATGTCGCTGAGCACGCCGATCTTGATGCTGGTCTGCGCGTGCGCGGCACCCGCGAGCAGCGCGGTGGCAGCGGTGAATCCTAGCAGTCGTTTCATTGCAGCACTCCTCTCCTGGGCATCCTCCGACGTGTCCCGCAGCGGTGTTGTCGTTCACACTCCGAGATAGTCATGCAGCTTCTCGACGTTGGCCTCGAGCTCCGCATTGGCGAAGCGGTCGATGACGCGGCCATGCTCCATCACGTAATAGCGGTCGGCAACCGTGGCGGCGAAGCGGAAATTCTGCTCCACCAGCAGGATGGTGAAGCCTTGCTGCTTGAGCATGCCGATCGTCTTCCCGATCTGCTGGATGATGACGGGAGCGAGACCCTCGGTCGGCTCGTCGAGCAGCAGCAGCCGTGCGCCGGTGCGCAGGATGCGGGCGATCGCGAGCATCTGCTGCTCGCCCCCGGAGAGCTTGGTCCCCTGGCTCGACAGCCGTTCCCTCAAGTTGGGAAACAGCGCGAATATCCGCTCGAGATCGAGGCCGCCCGGGCGCACCCGCGGCGGCAGCAGCAGGTTCTCCTCGACGCTGAGGCTGGCGAATATGCCGCGCTCCTCCGGGCAGAGCGCGATGCCCCTGCGGGCGATCCGGTCGCTGGTGAGCCCGATCACCTCGCTGCCGTCGTAGCGCACCGAGCCGGTGCGCTGGCCGACGATGCCCATGATCGACTTCAGCGTCGTGGTCTTGCCGGCCCCGTTGCGGCCCAAAAGCGTCACGACCTCGCCGGCGCAGACCTCCAGGCTTGCGCCGTGCAGCACGTGCGACTCGCCGTACCAGGCCTGCAGGTTCTCGATCGCGAGCAGCGGTGCGGTGCTCGGGCTAAGCATGGCCGACCCCGAGATAGGCTTCGCGCACTGCCGGGTTGGCGGACACGCCGGCATAGTCGCCCTCGGCGAGCACCCGCCCGCGGGTGAGCACGGTGATACGGTCGGAAAGGTCGGCCACCACGCTGAGATTGTGCTCGACCATCAGCACGGTCCGCTCCGCCGCCACCGACCTGATCAGCCCGCTGATGCGGTCGATGTCCTCGTGCCCCATGCCCGCCATCGGCTCGTCGAGCAGCAGCATCTCCGGGTCGAGCGCGAGCGTCGTGGCGATCTCCAGCGCGCGCTTGCGTCCGTAGGGGAGCTCCACCGCGGTCCAATGGGCGAACGAGGAAAGCCCGACGTCGTCGATCAGCCGCATGGCGCGTTCGTTGAAGACGTCGAGAACGCTCTTGGACCGCCAGAAGTCGAACGAGGCGCCGCGCTTGCGCTGCAGCGCCACGCGCACGTTCTCCAGCACCGAGAGATGCGGGAAAACCGCGGAAATCTGAAACGACCGCACCAGTCCGAGCCGCGCCACCTCCGCCGGAGGAAGCGAGGTGATGTCCCTTCCTTCGTAGAGGATGCGCCCCCGCGTGGGGCGCAGGAACTTGGTGAGGAGGTTGAAGCAGGTAGTCTTGCCGGCGCCGTTCGGTCCGATCAGCGCATGTATGGTGCCGCGCGTCACGCGGAGGCTGACCCCGTTCACCGCGGTGAACCCGGCAAATTCCTTGGTCAGGTCCTCGGTTGCGAGGATGCAGTCGTCGGCCACGCCGGTCGATCCTGTTGGCTCGGGAATACCATTATCACGTCCCCGGGTCTCGAGCGGATCGAAAAACCGTGCGCCGGGCCGGTTCCGCGGCCGTGAAATCGGTCTCCGCGCCGACATGCGGCGGCGGTTTCCGCCGCATTCCGCCCCCAATCTTCCCTCCCACTGCCGCGTGATGGCACAGTGCTGCCGGCGATATCGATGCGGCTGCGGTCCGGCCGGCACCGTGCGGCAATCCCCGGGAGGTGAGGGTTTTGCGTCTTCTCGTCGTCGAGGATGATCCCGATCTCAATCGGCAGCTTGCGACCGCGCTGACCGATGCCGGTTACGTGGTGGATCGCGCCTTCGACGGGGAGGAGGGCCGCTATCTCGGCGAATGCGAGCCCTATGACGCGGTCATCCTCGACATCGGCCTGCCGAAGATGGACGGCATCTCGGTGCTGGAGGCCTGGCGCCGCGCCGGGCGGGCGATGCCGGTCCTCATTCTCACCGCGCGCGATCGCTGGAGCGACAAGGTTCAGGGCTTCGATGCCGGCGCCGACGACTACGTCGCCAAGCCGTTTCACCTCGAGGAGGTGCTGGCGCGCATTCGCGCCTTGCTGCGCCGCTCCGCCGGCCACGCCAAGAGCGAGCTCAATTGCGGGCCGGTGCGTCTCGACACCCGCACCGGGCGGGTGACCGTCGACGGCAATCCGGTCAAGCTCACCTCGCACGAATATCGGCTGCTCTCCTATCTGATGCACCACGCCGGGCGCGTGGTGTCGCGCAGCGAGCTGGTCGAGCATCTCTACGACCAGGACTTCGACCGCGACTCCAACACCATCGAGGTGTTCGTCGGCCGCATTCGCCGCAAGCTCGGCGTCGACGTCATTCAGACCGTGCGCGGGCTCGGCTACATGCTCACGCCGCCCGGCAATGCGGCTTAATTCGCTCGCCCTTCGGCTGTTCGTCTCGGCCGCCACCTGGACGGTGCTGATTCTGGTGGTCACCGGCCTCGTGCTGTCGTCCATCTACCAGGCCGCGGTCGAGCGTGCGTTCGATCGCAGGCTGAACGTCTATTTGCGCACGCTGGTCGCTGATGTGGCCGCTCCGGAGGAAGGCGGCGGCAGGTTCCCGCAGTCGATCGGCGAGCCGCTGTTCGAGCTGCCGCTGTCCGGCTGGTACTGGCAGGTCACCCGGCTCGACGCGCCGACCCCGGACGTGCGGTCGTCGCGCTCGCTGTGGGACGCTTCGCTGCCGCATTTGGCCGATCTGGAGGTCTCCACGGCGCCCGGGGGCGCGCGTCAGGGCTACGGCGAAGGCCCCGAGCACCAGCGCCTGCGCATCGTCGAGCGGACGATCGATCTCGGCGAGGAAGGTCGTTATCTCGTCGCCATCGCCGGCGACGCGGCCGAGATCAGCGCCGAGACGGAGAGCTTCGACGGCGCCCTGGTGCTCACCTTCGGCGTGCTGGCGGTCGTGCTGCTGCTGATCACGACCTTCCAGGTGAGCTTCGGGCTCGCGCCACTCAAGCGCATCTCCGAGGGCCTGGCCGCGATCCGCTCGGGAGTGGCGGAGCGGCTCGAAGGGGCTTTCCCGGTGGAGATTGCACCGCTTGCGCGCGAGACCAACGCGCTGATCGAAGCCAACCGCGAGATCGTCATGCGCGCGCGCACGCATGTCGGCAACCTCGCCCACGCACTCAAGACGCCGATCTCGGTGATGCTCAACGAAGCCGCTGCCCGCGGCGACGATGCCTTCGCCGCCAAGATGCGCGAGCAGACCGAGATCATGCGCGATCAGGTCGCCCGCCACCTCGAGCGCGCGCGGCTGGCTGCCGCCCGCGTGGCGGCGATCGGCACCATCACCGACGTGCGACCGGTGGTGGCTGCTCTCGCGCGCACGATGGAGAAGATTCATCACCATCGCGGCATCGGCATTGCCGTCGATGCGCCGGAAGGTGCGCGCTTCCGCGGCGAGCAGCAGGATCTCGAGGAGATGGTCGGCAATCTCGTCGACAATGCCTGCAAATGGGCGCAGTCGCGGGTGGCGGTCGAGGTGTTCCCGGACAAGGCGGGCGGCGAAAGCGACCGCCGGACGGTGCGAATCCTGGTCGACGACGACGGGCCCGGGCTTTCGCCGCAGCAGCGCGAGCAGGTGGCGCGCCGCGGTCGGCGGCTCGACGAGACCAAGCCCGGCTCCGGGCTCGGGCTGTCGATCGTGGTGGAGCTCGCCGCGCTTTACGGCGGAGCCCTCAGCCTCGGCACCGCCCCGATCGGAGGCCTGCGCGCGGAGCTCGTGCTGCCGGCCCCGTGAGCCGTGACCGGGGCGGAGGAATGCGCGCGGTTTGCAACCGCAACAAATTGAGGTCGCACGAAGGGGCTACTTTTGCCCGATTTGGGCGACTAGCTGGCCGTGCCGGCACCGGCCCATGGTCGGGCTTGCCGGCCGCCTCGGTTGCCGGGCGCATCTGCGGAGGGGGCTTTCGATGCGTGGTGCACGCCTTAGTGCACGCCTGGGCATGGCGGCGCTGGTTGCGTTGTCGATGACCGCATGCAGCGGCAACCCGGAGACGGGCACCGGCCCGCGGGAGAATACCGGAACCGTGGTTGGCGCCGTCGCCGGCGGGTTGATCGGCTCGCAGTTCGGCGGAGGAACCGGCGAGCGAATCGCCGCCGGCTTGGCCGGCGCGGCGATCGGAGGCCTGATCGGCAATCGCATCGGCAACGCCATGGACGACGACGACAAGCAACGCGCCTACGCGGCGCAGGTGCAGGCGCTGGAGAGCGGACGCTCGGGCACGGCGGTATCGTGGCGCAATCCGGATTCGGGACGCTACGGCAGCGTCGTCCCCGGCCCGGCTTACCAGTCGAACGGGCTGCAGTGCCGCCAGTACACCCACACCATCTACATCGACGGGCGGCCGCAGATCGCCCGCGGCAGCGCGTGCCGCAATCCGGACGGTTCCTGGACGGCGGTGAGCTGAACGCGCGTCGGCCGTCATGGCCGGCCTTGTGCCGGCCATCTCGATCCTGAATCGGGATCGTCGGGCCAAGCCGGGCCAAGCCCGGTGATGACACGGGTTATCCGTTTGCGCCGCTGCGGTATCCGACCCGTTTGCCCAGTTACGAGAAAGATACGCAGCGCCCGCTTCCCCATGTCGCGCCCAGGCCTTGCGTTCTTCGTTGCGGCGGGGCGGGAAGCCGTGATGTAACGGCGTGCGGCCGGGCGGACGGCAGGACCGGCTGCTCGTCCGAATCTGAATGAACCAGTGAATCTGCCGGCATGACGCTTTGGCTTCCGCTTGCACTGATGACCGCCGCGGCGGTGTTCGCCGTGCTGTGGTCGCTTGCGGGACGCGCTGGTGACCTGCGCTTGGGAACCGATGTTGCCGTCTATCGCGATCAGCTCGATGAGATCGAGCGCGACCGCGCGTCGGGGCTGATCGCCGATCCGGAGGCCGTTGCGGCCCGCGTCGAGGTCTCCCGGCGGCTGATCGCCGCCGCCGACGAGCGCGCGTCCAGTACGGCCCTCGGCGCCACCACGGCGTGGCGGCGCCGGACGGTCGCGCTGGTGGCACTGATCGGGCTTCCGCTCGGCACGCTCGGCCTCTACCTGGCGCTGGGCTCGCCTTCATTGCCGGACCAGCCGCTGGCGCGGCGGCTTGCCGCAGCGCGCGGCAGCCAATCGGTCGACGGCCTCATTGTGCAGGTCGAATCGCATCTCGAGCACAATCCCGACGATGCCCGCGGCTGGGAGGTGATCGCGCCGATCTATGCGCGACTTGGCAGGTTCGAGGACGCGGTGAAGGCGCGGCGCAACGTGCTGCGCCTCGACGGGCAGACCGCCGAGCATGAAGCGGCGCTCGGCGAGGCGCTGGTGCTTGCCGCGAACGGCGTCGTCACCGCGGAAGCCAAATCCGCTTTCGAGAGCGCGATCGGGCTCGCCGCCGGAAATCCGCAGGCGCGCTATTTTCTCGGGCTCGCGGCCGAGCAGGACGGCAACCCCTCGCAGGCTGCCGCGGCCTGGCGCGCGCTGATCGCGGACGGCCCGCCCGATGCCCCCTGGATGGACTTCGTTCGCGGCGCGCTCTCTCGGGTCGAGAGAGGCGCTGCGCCCCCCGCTCCGACCGAGGAGCAGGTTGCCGCAGCCGCGGAACTCGCCCCCGACCAACGCATTGCCATGATCCGTGGCATGGTCGCACGCCTTTCCGAACGGCTCGGCCGGAACGGGGCCGATGTCGAGGGATGGCTGCGGCTGGTTCGCTCCTATGTGGTGCTCGGCGAACCCGAGAAGGCCAAGGCGGCGGCGAGCGAGGCGCGTCGTGCGCTCGCTTCCGACCCGGACAAGCTGCGACGGCTCGATGAGCTCGTGAAGGGGCTGGGCCTCGAAGGCTAGACCGGATGCGATGACGCGCAAGCAACGACGCCTCGCCTTGATCGGGTCGGCCTTGGCCGTGCTCGGTATCGCCGTCGCCCTCGTGCTCGGGGCGCTCAAGGATTCGATCGTGTTCTTCAGCTCGCCGACCGATGTCGTCGAGAAGCAGATCAAGCCCGGGGTGCGTATTCGCATCGGCGGCCTGGTGAAGGAGGGCAGCGTGTCGCGCAGCGAGGGGCTCGCGGTCCGCTTCGAGGTGACCGACGGCAGGACCACCGTGCCGGTTGCCTATCGGGGCCTGCTGCCCGACCTCTTTCGCGAAGGACAGGGGGTGGTGGCCGAAGGAGCGCTCGACCACGCCGGCATGTTCCGCGCCGACAGCGTGCTCGCCAAGCATGACGAGACCTACATGCCGAAGGAGGTCGCCGAGGCGCTCAAGCGGCAGGGCCACTGGAACCCGCAGGCTTCCGCTTCCTCGCCGGGGGGCGGCGGCAGGGCGGGGACCGCCGGCGCGGTGCCGGAGCGAGCGCCGCGATGATCGCCGAGCTCGGACATTACGCGCTCGTGCTCGCGCTCGGCATGGCGGTCATCCAGGCTACCGTGCCGATCTACGGCGCCCGCAGGAACGATCCGGTGCTGATGGCGGTCGGCGGGCCGACGGCGGTGGCGCAGCTCTGCTTCGTGGCAATCGCGTTTGCCGCGCTGATCGCCTGCTATCTTCGTTCGGATTTCTCGGTCGCCAACGTCTTCGAGAATTCCCATTCGGCGAAGCCGCTCATCTACAAGATCACCGGCGTGTGGGGCAACCACGAGGGCTCCATGCTGCTGTGGGTGCTCATCCTCAGCCTCTTCGGCGCGCTCGTTGCGCTGCTCGGCACGAACCTGCCGGCCCGGCTCCGGGCCAATGTCCTGGGCGTGCAGTCGCTCATCGCGGTCGCCTTCGACCTCTTCATCCTGGCCACCTCGAATCCGTTCCTGCGCATCGCCGCGCCGCCGTTCGAGGGGCGCGACCTCAACCCGGTCCTGCAGGATCCCGGCCTCGCCATCCACCCCCCGCTGCTCTATGTCGGCTATGTAGGCCTCTCGATCTCCTTCTCCTTCGCCGTCGCCGCCCTGATCGAGGGCCGCATCGACGCGGCGTGGGCGCGATGGGTGCGGCCATGGACGCTGCTGGCCTGGATGTTTCTCACCCTGGGCATCGCCATGGGCTCGTACTGGGCCTATTACACGCTCGGCTGGGGCGGCTGGTGGTTCTGGGACCCGGTCGAGAACGCCTCCTTCATGCCCTGGCTGGCGGCGACCGCGCTGCTCCATTCCGCGCTGGTCATGGAAAAGCGCAACGCGCTCAAGGTGTGGACCATCCTGCTCGCGATCATCGCGTTCTCGCTCTCCCTCATCGGCACCTTCCTGGTGCGGTCGGGCGTGCTCACCTCCGTGCATGCCTTCGCCAACGATCCGGCGCGCGGCGTGTTCATCCTCGTGATCCTGGTCCTGTTCATCGGCGGGGGGCTGGCGCTGTTCGCGGTGCGGGCGCCGCTGCTCAAGCAGGGCGGGCTGTTCGCGCCGGTCTCACGCGAGGGCGCGCTCGTCCTCAACAACCTGTTCCTCGTCAGTGCCTGCGCCACGGTGTTCGTCGGCACGCTTTATCCGCTCGCGCTCGAGGCGCTGACCGGAGACAAGATCTCGGTCGGCGCACCGTTCTTCAACGCCACCTTCGCGCCGCTGTTCGTGCCGCTCCTGATCGCGGTGCCGTTCGGTCCGCTGCTGGCGTGGAAGCGCGGCGATCTGCTCGGGGTCGCCCAGCGCCTGCTCGGCGCGGCCGGGATTGCCGCGATCGGAGTTGCCGTGATCTTCGCCATGGAGGGCGGCGGCCCCACGCTGGTCCCGTTCGCGGTCGGGCTCGCCCTCTTCGTCATGGCCGGCGCGGTGACCGACATCGTCGAGCGCACGGGGCTCCTCAAGGTGCCGTTCGCGACCGCCTTGCGGCGGGCCAGAGGCCTGCCGCGCTCGGCCTGGGGGTCCACCTTCGCGCATCTGGGTCTCGGCATCACCCTGCTGGGCATCATCGGCGACACCCAATGGAGCATGGAGCGCATTGCCGAGCTGACCCCCGGCCAGTCGATCTCGATCCGCCGCTACACCCTTCGTTTCGACGGCACGACGATGCGGCCGGGCCCCAACTACCAGGAGCTCGCCGCCCATTTCACGGTGCGTCGGCAGGGCGAGGTGATCGGTGCGATGCAGCCGGCCAAGCGCAGCTTCCCCTCGCGCGGCACCGCCACCACCGAGACCGCGCTGATGACGCGGGGATTCGCCCAGATTTATCTGGCGCTCGGGGATCCCAATCCCGACGGCTCGCAGACCGTGCGGCTCTACTACAAGCCGCTGGTCGTGCTGATCTGGCTCGGCGCGGTGGTCATGGTCGTGGGCGGGGCGTTCTCGCTCTCGGACCGGCGGCTGCGCGTCGGTGCGCCCAGGCCGGCTCGCGCCCGTGCCACGCTGCAGCCGGCGGAATAGGCCGATGCGCTGGCTCGTGCTCGCCATCGTGCTGCTGGCCGTCGCGGCCGGAAGCCGCGCGCTTGCGGTGCAGCCCGACGAGGTTCTCGACGATCCTGCGCTCGAGACGCGTGCCCGCGCGCTCTCGAGGGAATTGCGCTGCATGGTCTGCCAGAACCAGTCCATCGACGACTCGGAGGCGCCGCTCGCCCGCGATCTGCGCCTGCTGCTGCGCGAGCGTCTCGAGGCAGGCGACAGCGACCGGCAGGTGATCGATTTCCTGGTTGGCCGCTACGGCGAGTTCGTGCTGCTCAAGCCGCGCTTCTCGGCGCATACGGCACTGCTGTGGCTTGGTCCCGCCGCCATCCTCCTGGGCGGCGCTCTGGTGCTCGTGCTCCTGTCCCGCCGTTACCGCGGCGGGGGCTCGCGGCCCGGGGCGGCGCAGCCAGCCGAGCTCACGGCTGCCGAGCAGGCGCGGCTCTCGGAAATCCTCGAGCGCGAGCCGTCGTGAAGGGTTATGGGCCGTCGGCACGAACTGCTGCTCCGGCCCGAGCTTGCGGATTTCCGGCGGGCCTTGATCTGATCAATCTCTAGGAACAAGTCCGAAACGTATTCGCCCCGGCTGGACTACGACGAAGCGTTCGGCGAGCTTCTCGCCATGCTGCGCTACCACGTTCACCACCGTTGCTGGGAGGTGGGCACGAGCTTTTGATGGAAAACGCAGCATGATTACTCCTGGTGCTGGTCGCGCCGCTGCATAGACGAGCTGCCCGAAATCTCGATCCTCGGTTATGAAGATCCGTTTCTCCCGCGCCGCCAGCTTGATGATGGCTTCGTCCTCCGCGCCCCGCGCGATTTCGATCACAGCTGTCACGTCGTGGCCGGCTTCGCGCAGTGCACGGATCACGCGAAAGTCGCAGTTCTCGTCGGCCAGAAAGCGCATTCACGCCTTCGGCTCAAAGGGCAGGATTTCCTCGTGGGCGACCGTGTCTGCGGCGTAGGTGATCGCCGATTGAATGTCGTCGGGCGTGAGGTGAGGGTAGGCTTCCAGGAGCTCCTGGTGGGTCGCACCTTCGCCGAGTTTTCGCAGTATGAGTTCCACGGTGATGCGGGTGCCGCGAATCACTGGCTTCCCCAGCATCACTCTGGGATTTATCTCGATCCGAGATGGTTCTGACACGGACCTCTCTCCTCTGCACAGCTGCACTTGATCCGGGCTACGAGGCCGGTCGCCTCGAGGGCAAACCGCTGAAGTGCGTTAACAGTTCATCGAAGTGCATAGGTCGCAACGAATGCGGGCCCGTCGGCAGAGTACCGGATCGTCCGGCACCTGCAAGAAAATCATCCGCACGGTGCGCGTGACATGCAGACAGTGCCTGCATCGTCACCCCCGGACGCGACAATAGGGTCCCCGCGCCGCAGCAACCAGGTCCTGGTAATCGAAATCACTCGATCACCTCGTCGGCGCGGGCGAGCAGCGTCGGCGCCCCCTCGAGCCCGAGCGCCTTGGCGGTCCTGAGGTTAATCACCAGCTCGAACCGGGTCGGGAATTGCACCGGAAGCTCGGCGGGCCTCGCGCCCTTCAGCACGCGATCGACATATTGCGCCGAGCGGCGAATGATGTCGGACAGATCGACCCCGTAGGCGATCAGCCCGCCGGCGCGCGCGTAGTATCGGAACGGATAGACCGCTGGCAGCCGATGCCGGCCGGCAAGCGCGACGATCAGCTCGCGGTGTCCCCCGAGCGTGCCGTCGGGCTGCACGATGAGGCCGCCACCCTCGCGGCCGAAGGCAGCGACGCTGCGCTCGATATCGGCCGCATCGCGCACGGCAGCGATGGTGACCGTGGCGCCCACGGCGCGGGCAGCGGCCGAGATCGCGTCCGACAGCCCGCGCGCCGCCTCGCTCTCCGCATTGTGGACGAACAGGAACCTGGCAAGCCCCGGCGAGACCTCCCGCAATATCTCCAGCCATTTTCCGGCGATGCCATATTCGAAATTCGCGAACCCGGTGACATTCCCGCCGGGCGCGACCAGGCTGGCAACCATGCCGGTGGCAACGGGATCGGCCACATTGGCGAACACGATCGGGATCGTGTCGGTTGCGTGCCGGGCCGCCTGCATCGGCGGGGTGCCATTGACCCAGATCGCGTCGGGCGCGAGCCGAACGAGCTCGGAGCCGCATTCGCGGATGCGCGCAAGGTCGGCGGCGCCCCAGCAGTAATCGACGTGCAGGTTGCGCCCCTCGATCCAGCCCAGCTGCTGCAGGCCCATCTGCAGCGTCGCCACCCGCTCGCGTCCCTGCGGATCGCTCTGCGCGTAATCCGTCAGCACGCCCAGGCGCCGCACCGGCGCGGGGCCCTGCGCCCGCGCCGCGAGCGGCCAGGTTGCTGCCGCGCCGCCGCCGAGCAGCAGGCGGCGCCGGTTCATCACTCGATCACCTCGTCGGCGCGGGCGAGCACGATCGGCGGCACCTCGAGGCCGAGCGCCCTCGCGGTCTTGAGGTTGAGCACGATCCTGTACTTCGTGGGCTGCTGGACCGGCAGGTCGGCGGGCTTCTCGCCTCTGAGGATGCGGTCGACGTAGCCGGCCGCGCGTCGGTACTGCTCGACGATGTCGGGCCCATAGGAGATCAGCCCGCCGCTGGCCACGAAGAGCCGGTACGGATAGACCGCGGGCAGCCGTTCCCGGGCGGCCAGAGCGACGATCAGGTCGCGCTGGATCTGCGCCAATGCGCTGGTGGTCACGATCAGGCCGCCTTTGGGCTCCTGTCCGAAAGCGGTGAGGCTGTGCTCGATCTCCTCCCTGTCGTGCACCCCGAGCGGGCTGACCTCCACGCCCAGGAGCGGCGCGACCGCCTGGATTGCGCCCAGCTGGCCGCCGCCCGAGACCTGGCGCGGATCGCGGACGACGCCCACCCGCGTCACCTGCGGCGCGACCTGCTTGAGCAGCTCCAGCCATTTCCCGCTCATGCTGTAGTCGGTTGAGGTGAAGCCGGTCGCGTTGCCGGCCGGCTTGGCGAGACTTGCCACGAAGCCGCCCGCGATCGGATCGGACACCGAGACGAACACGACGGGAATGGTGCGCGTCGCCTGCTGCAGCGGCCCCATGATGGCGCTGCCATGGACGAAGATGACGTCGGGTCCGAGGCCGACCATCTCGGCCGCGTTCCTCTGATGGCGCTCCCTGTCACCCAGGCCCCACCGATACGCGAAGCGGAGATTGTGCCCCTCGGTCCAGCCCAGTTCCCGGAGGCTCTGCTTGAATGCTCCCAGCCGCGCCTGCGTCTGCGGATCGTCCTGCGCCAGGTTCAGCAGCA
>DASXAP010000246.1:0-3086 GCA_036406655.1 Xanthobacteraceae bacterium
GGGCTGGACGTCTCCTGTATTAAGAGCAGATCTCGCTCATACTCGTTCACGTCATGCGCGGGCAGAAGCGCGGCGCAGACGCGCGTAAACGCGCTGGTGTCCCGCGCATCCCGATTGACGGGGCACCATGGTGCCTCATGAATCGGGATGACCGGGACAAGCCCGGCCATGACGACGTTGATTTCATTCGATCGGAAACATGCTTTATGTATTCAAGCACGTGACGCGTCGGGTCAAGCCCGCGGGCCAAGCCTCGTGATGGCGGCCCGCTGATCTCGGTGCTATCGAAAAAGCACATTCTCGGAGCGGGCGTCCCGGAAATGAGAATTCTGAGCTTCGGGCTGCTGCTGCTGGCGTCGTCGTTTGCAGCTGCGGCGGACAAGGTGTCCGATCTCGATCTGCGCGCGGCCTATTGCCTCGCGATTGCCGCGGCGCAAGAGGCCAAGCATCAGGAGGAGCTCGGCCGGGCGGCCGAGAGCGGCGCGCGCGATACCCTGATGCTTGCCGTCCGGCTCGCCCGGGAAAGAAAGGCGAAGCTCGCGAGCTACCTGGCAGGCAAGGGGCTGTCACCGGCAGACGACGACTCGCCCGTGAAGGCCGCGCAGGAGCGCGGGTCGCAGGACGTGGAAGCGTGCGACCGCGACATCAAGCTCGCTCCCTACAAGACCTGCAGCGACGACTGCATGGCGCGATTGCGGGCCGCCGACCAGCGCTTGATCTGCCTTGCGGCCTGTCCCTCTCCCGAGGCGTGCCAGCGGGCCAGGAAATGCCTGGAGAATTTTCTTCGCTGAGCCGGGTAGAGGCCTCGCCAGGTCCGGCCGAAAGGGCGAGGGCGATCTCGCCCGCCGTCCCCGTCGCTGAGAGGGTGATTGCATATGCGCTTCGTCATGCCCGGCTTTATGCCGGGCATCCACGTCTTGTGCCCGCGCAAAGGCGTGGATGGCCGGGACAAGTCGAGACAAGCCCGGCCATGACAATCCATATGCGATTGCCCTGACCGGCGCTGGCGCGGGCAAACGGACAGGGAGATCGCCCAAGGTGCTGCTGCCCGGGCTCCGGCTTGGCTTAACAATTTGATAATGCGGTCATGGCAGGGTGACGGCCGGGGGTGCCGTTCACCGGTCAAATCAGCGCCGGTGGCGTTTGCGACTGCCGGTCGTTTGCCGAAGCGCAGAGACGATGTCGGCCCTGCCTTCTCTCCGGGGAACGAGATGCGATTTCCGTCAGCAGGTCTTCTCGTAGCGTGCATGGGAGCTGCCTCCATCTCCACCGCCCAGGCGCAGTGGACCGAGGCGAAGATCCCGGGCGAGCAGCAGCGCGCCGCGCAGGGCTGTGCCGGGGAGACCCGCCGTCCCGGCGATTGGGTCTGTGTGCTGGTGCGCTGCGAGCGGCCGGGCTCGCCGCCGAGCCTGCATTTCTCGACCGCCGGGCCGGACATCCGCGGCAACATCAAGCTGGTGATCGACGACCGCAGCTTTGCACTCGCGGTCCCGGCTTCGCCCAAATCGCTGTTCGGTCTCTCGACCCGGGTCGAAGCCGTTCCCGGCGATCTCCTCGAGGCGCTCAAGGCGGGAAGCGCAGTCTCCATCGAGGGCACCGATCTCAAGCCGCCCTACAACCGCATTTCCCTGGAGAACTCGCGCTCCGCGATCGATCAGGCGGAACGCGCCTGCGCTCGCGGCTACCCGGCCGCCACCGGGTTGTGGCGGCGCATCGTGCGCGGGGTCGGCTTCTTCTGAGCGCCGGCTCAGCGGCACACGCCGATCGTTCTCCTCGCCTCGAGCGCCTCCCGCCTGGACTTGTAGCCAGTCTCCGCTCCGACCAGCGCCAGCGCCTTGCTTTTCGCCAGCGGCTTTCTGATCGCCAGCGAGCACTGCTGCGTTCGCGTGCTCTGCACGACGTAGTAGGTGGCGGCCAGGACGGGAGAGGAGAGGCCGATCACCACGAGGGAAGCAATGACCAGCTTGGCTCGCATGCAGTGCTCCTTCCCGGCTTCAGACGACGGCATTGGGTTGCCCGGGGCGCAGGCGCGGAGCCCGCTTCACTCGGCAGCGTGGCGGACGGCGGGCTGGTAGGTCCCCGGGACGGTGCGAAAGGCGACGTTGATTCGATTGGCGCCGTTGATGGCGACGATCGCCAGGGTGAGCTTGACGAGCTCCTCCTCGGTGAACTGCGATCGCGCCAGTGCAAACGCCTCGTCCGGCACACTGCCCTGGGTGAGCAGGGTCAAGGCTTCGGTCCAGGCGAGGGCGGCGCGCTCGCGCTCGGTGTAGAAAGGGCATTCCTGCCAGGCGCTCAGGAGATGAAGCCGCTGCTCGCTCTCGCCGGCGGCGCGCAGCTCCTTGCTGTGCATGTCCATGCACCAGGCGCAGCCGTTGATCTGCGAGGCCCGCAGCTTCACCAGCTCGAGGAGCCCGTGATCGAGGCCGCACCTGCCGACATAGGCATGCAGGCTCGACATCGCCTGCATCGCCTCCGGTGCAGCTTTCCGCGGATCGAGTCGTGCCTGCATGAGAGTCATCCTTTCGACTGGAAGAGCTTCTGCACGTCCGGATGGCGGAGGTCCGTCGCCAGCATGTCGAACCGGCCGCTCGCGCGCAGCTCGGTCGCAAGGTTCCGGATCGCCGACATCGTCACCAGCGTGGGCGCGGAAGCGATGGTGATTCGTGCCACCCCCATCCGCTCGAACGCCGCGGCATCGGGCATGCCCGGCCTGCCGGTGATGTTGACCGGCGCGCCGACCGCCTTCACGAAAGCGGCGATGGTGGCGGGCTCGCGCAGGCCGAAGGGGTAGACGCAATCCGCTCCGGCGGCGAGATAGGCCTTGCACCGCTCGACCGTCCGTTCGAGACGGGTGCTTTCCTCGCCGTGCTGGAGGTGGAAGATGTCGCAACGTGCATTCAGCACGATGGGCACGCCTTGCCTGCGCGCGGCCTCGCGCGCGGCGCTCAGCCGCGCGGCCGCGTCCTCGACGGCACGCATCGGGCCGTGCAGGCCGTCCTCCAGATTGAGCCCCACCACGCCGGTCTCGATGATCTCGCCGACCCGATCGGCGACCTCGGCCGGCGTCGCTCCATATCCGGTCT
>DASXAP010000247.1:0-1651 GCA_036406655.1 Xanthobacteraceae bacterium
TGCGGCCGGGCATGTGCATTTTTGCCGACCGGCCGACATGACCGGACCGCCGTCGGTTCTTGTCGATCAGCTTCGCGCCAGCGCCGCGAGCGCGTCCGCCGTCGCCACCGGCGGCGTCCAGCCCAGCCGCCGCAGCGCGGACGGATCCGCCACCAGCGAGCCGGCGAGCCGCTGGTAGACCTCCATGCGTCCCGCCGCGCGCAGCGCCGTCTCGAGGAGCGCGGTCGGCACCGGGATGAGGCCCGGCCTGCGGCCGAGGCCGCGCCGCACCGCGGCGATCATCTCGGGGATCGTCAGCGCCTCGGGATCCGCCACGATGAGCGGCCGCCGCAGCTCTCCGGGCGCCGCGAGCACGGTATCGACCGCCGCCGCCAGGCTGTCGAGCGAAAGGAGCGAGCGCCGGCCTTTGAGCGCGCCCAGCGGCAGCGGATAGGGCGTGCGCGCGAAGCGCAGCAGCTCCGCCATGTTGCCCTTCACGCCCGGCCCGTAGACCAGCACCAGCCGCAGCGCGACCCAGTCGAGGCCGAGCTCGGAGAGGCCCTGCTCGGCCGCGAGCTTGGAGCGGCCGTAGGCGTCGGTCGGCTGTGGCGCGAGCTCCTCGGTGAGAACACCCTGCGCGGTCGCGCCGGATTGCGCGCGGATCGAGGACAGAAACACGAAGCGCTTGGCGCCCGCCCGCTGCGCCGCGCGCGCCAGCGCGATCGTGGCCTCGGTGTTGAGCACGCGGTAGTCGTCCTCCGGCATTCCGGACATGGCGTGGGCAAGGCCGGCGGAGTGAATGACCGCATCGACGTCGGCGAGCGCCGCCGCCATGTTCTGCGGGCGCGCGAGGTCGCCGACGACCGCGCTCGCGCATTCCATCGGCACGATGCTCGGGCGCCGCAGCAGCACGCGCAGCCGGTAGCCGCGCTTGGGCAATTCGCGCAGCAGGTGCTGCCCGATGAAGCCGGTCGCCCCGGTGAGGGCGACGAGGGGTCGGTGGGCCGTTTCGACGGGGGTCATTGGAGATTCTCGGGTCGTCTCATGACCTGCGCTGCTCTCCCGACAATATATCGCATTCCGCGGCTTTGAATTTCGGCCGGAGACGTCGGTACCGGCCTTTCGGATGGGAACCCGGCCTGATACCTTCTGGCCGTCGTAGGGGTTAGCCTTGTCTGTTCAGCCTCGTGACGTCGTCTGTGCCGGACCCGCGCGCGAGGCGCCGCTTCCCGCGCCTTTTCCGTCATCGCGCGCCGGGTACGTGACCCGGCATGGCGATTACGCGCTCGCGGAGGCGAGCCGGCGCCTGGAGGTGACGATTGTCGGCGGGCGTGCCGACGGCTTCGGGGGCAAGTCGGCGGGCATCGTCGTGACGCGATTGGACGGCACCCGGCGCACGGAGTATTGGCTCAAAGTCTCCGGGCTGATCGGCCGCGCACGCGACATGTTTCGCGACGCCGAGATCGAATCCGTAGGCCTGACCGCTTTGCCGAAGCCCAAGGTCGTCGCGACCGCGGAATGGAATGTCGAGAACATTTTCTGGCGAGCGGTGCTCATGACCCTCGCCCCGTCCCGGGCCGCTTCGCTGCTGCCATGGTGTCGGGCGGGGATGATCGAGGTCTCGGATGCCTGGTTGGGCGAGCTGCGGTCCGCGCTGGCGACGTTGCGTCAC
>DASXAP010000248.1:0-2390 GCA_036406655.1 Xanthobacteraceae bacterium
CCGCCGCACCGGCACGCCCAGGCGATGGCGGTGTGGGGCATGGGGGTCATTCTCGGGCCGATCATCGGTCCGGCGCTCGGCGGCTGGCTGACCGACATGTACAACTGGCGCTGGGTCTTCTACATCAACCTGCCGTTCGGCGTCCTCGCCGCCGCAGGCATCCTCGTCTTCATCCACGAGACCCGGCACGGCCACCGCGAGGGCTTCGACGTCTTCGGGTTCGCCACATTGAGCCTGGCGATCGGCGCCTTGCAGCTGATGCTCGACCGCGGCCAGCTCAAGGACTGGTTCGGCTCGACCGAGATCTGGATCTACGCCACCGTCGCCGGGCTCGGCTTCTATCTGTTCGTCGTGCACACCGCGACCGCGACCGAGCGTTCGTTCTTCAACCGCGGCCTCTTGCGCGACCCCAACTGCGTCGCCGGCATCCTGCTGATGTTCCTGATCGGCATCCCGCTCTACGGCACGATGATCCTGCTGCCGACGATGCTGCAGGATTTGATGAACTATCCGGTGCTGACGACCGGGCTGGTGACCGCACCGCGCGGCATCGGCACGATGGCGGCGATGTTCCTCGTGGCGCGGCTCGTCAACCGCGTCGACACGAGACTCGTCATTCTGATGGGGCTGGTGCTGACTGCGATCGCGATGTGGCAGATGACCGGCTTCTCGCTCTACATGGGGATGGACCCGGTGATCTGGACCGGGTTTCTGCAAGGCTTCGGGCTCGGCTTCATCTTCACGCCGCTCAGCATCGTGACCTTCTCGACCCTGCCGCGGCCGCTGTTGACCCAGGGGACGGCGATCTTCAGCCTGGTGCGCAATGTCGGCGGCAGCATCGGCATCTCGATCGTCGAGGCGCTCCTGGCGCAGAACACCCAGACCGTGCACGCCCGCCTCGTCGAGCACCTCCGCCCCGACAACCCCTTGGCCCGCGCTCCGCACCTCGCCGCACCCTACAGCCTGACCGATCCCGCCGGTCTCCTCGCGCTCAACGCCGAGGCGACGCGGCAAGCGACGATGGTCGCCTATCTCGACGATTTCATGCTGATGATGGCGCTCGTCGTGATCGCCCTGCCGCTCCTCCTGCTGCTGCGCCGCCCGCGCGCCGCCCCCGCCCTGGCCGAGTGAGCGCGCTCAGGCGGCCCGAAAAGGGGGCGGGGAAATCGCGTTGCCGTCAGCCTTCCTTTTTCTCTCTTACCGGCGGCCTATGGTCTCCCGTAAATTCCGGGGTCGGGAGGCTTTTGGGAGAACGGGCGTGGTTCTCGCGTTCAGCGACCATCGGCTCGATCTCGTGCGCCGCGAATTGCGCCGCGCCGGGCAGCCGGTCTCGATCGAGCCCAGAGCCTTCGACCTCCTCGCCTTTCTCATCCGGCACCGCGGCCGCGTGGTGACCAAGGACGATCTCTTGCAGGGCGTGTGGGGCGGCCGGATCGTCTCGGATTCGGCGCTGACCACCCGAATCAACGCGGTCCGCCGCGCGCTTGGCGACGACGGCGCCAGCCAGCGGCTGATCCGCACCGTCACCGGCAAGGGCGTGCGCTTTGTCGGCGACGTCATTGAATTGCCGGATGAGGTGCCGGCTCCCGTCGACAAGCCGTCGATCGCGGTGCTGCCCTTCGCCAATCTCTCCGGCGACCCGGAACAGGAATATTTCGCCGACGGCATGGTCGAGGAGATCACGACCGCCATCGCCCGCTTTCCCTGGCTGTTCGTGATCGCGCGCAATTCGGCCTTCACCTACAAAGGCAAGGCGGTCGATGTGCGGCAGGTGGCGCGCGAATTGGGCGTACGCTACGTGCTTTGACGGCTCGGTCCGGAAGGCCGGCAACCGGGTGCGCATCACGGGACAATTGATCGACGCCGCGACCGGCGCGCACCTGTGGGCCGACCGCTTCGACGGCAGCCTCGACGACATCTTTGACTTGCAGGACGAGGTCGCATCGCGTGTCGTCGGGGTCATCGAGCCAAGGCTGCGCCTCAGCGAAACCGACCGCGTCAGCCGCAAGCCGACCGAGAACCTCGACGCCTATGACCTGTATTTGCGCGCGGTGGCGCAGACATACGCGAGAACCGAGGAGAGCATTGCCGAGTCGATCCGGCTGTGCCGCCGCGCCCTCGAGCTCGATCCCGCCTTTGCTCCGGCCATGGCAAGGCTTGCCGGTTCGCGGCAACTACAGAGGAACCAGCATTGGATTCCAGAAGCGGGTGCTGAGGTCGAGGAGGGCGTCCATATGGCGCGGCAGGCCCTCGCCGCCGCCAGAGACAATCCTGAGGTGCTGAGGCTTGCCGGCTTTGCGCTCGCGGCTTTCGCAGGCGAGAGCGAGACGGCGCTGGTTGCGCTCGACCGCGCCATCGAACTCAATCCCAATTACGCACTTGCCTACGCG
>DASXAP010000249.1:0-4886 GCA_036406655.1 Xanthobacteraceae bacterium
GGCCCTTGACCTCGGCCTTGCCGCGGCGCGCCGTGCGCAGGCTCTGCGCCGTTCGGCGCGGCGCCTTGCGGACGGTCCTGCGGGCCGCCGTGCGAGGTGTTTTGCGGGCCATGGTTCCGGTATAGTGAGCGCCATGCCGGCCGACAACGACCACGCCCGAGAACCCACGATCTTTTCGGCGGTGCTCACCCCGCACCGCTCGCTCAGCCGCGGCGGCTTCCTCGTGCTGATGCTGGTGCTGGGCGGCATCAGCTTCGCGACCGGGATGGTATTTCTTCTGGCCGGCGCATGGCCGGTGTTCGGCTTCTGCGGTCTCGACGTGCTCCTGGTCTATCTGGCGTTCAAGGTGAGCTACCGGCGTGCCAAGGCCTACGAGCAGGTGACCGTCACGCCGTCCGAGCTCACGGTGCGCAAGGTGAGCCACTATGGCCGCATCAGCGAATGGACGCTCAACCCGCTGTGGGTCCGGCTCGACCGCGTGGTGCACGCGGAGTTCGGCATCGAGCGGTTGTTCCTGGTGTCGCACGGTCGGCGGCTTGCGATCGCCGGCTTCCTCGGACCGGAGGAGAAGGCGAGCTTCGCGCTGGCGCTCTCGGCCGCGCTGGGCGAAGCGAAGCGCGGGCCGACCCGGACGGTGTTCGACTAGCCGACGCAGAAATCGGGTGGGCGCGGAGGCCGCCACGGCCTAGATCGGGAGCACAGAATGGAGACATCCATGCTCTCGCCCGATCGCATTGCCCATCCGGATCCGCTCGCGCACGCCACCTCCGACTACGACATCGTCCGCCGCGCCATCGCGTTCGTCTCCGAGCACTGGCGCGCGCAGCCGGAGATCGACGTGATCGCGGAAGCCGTCGGGGTGAGCGTCAGCGACCTGCACCATCTTTTCCGCCGCTGGGCCGGGATCACGCCCAAGTCTTTCCTGCAGGCACTCACGCTCGACCATGCGCGGCGCCTGCTGCGGGACTCCGCCAGCGTGCTTGATGCGAGCTTCGAGGTCGGCCTGTCCGGGCCGGGACGGCTGCACGACCTCTTCGTCACCCACGAGGCAATGTCGCCAGGCGAATGGAAATCCGGGGGTGCCGGTTTGACCATTGCCTATGGTTTCCACCCGTCCCCCTTCGGCAGGGCGCTGGTGATGACGACCGAGCGCGGGCTTGCCGGATTGGCGTTCGCCGATCCCGGCGATGAGCATGCCGCGCTTGCCGACATGCGGCGCCGCTGGCCGAAGGCCGCCGTCGTGGAGCAGGGCGCACATACGGCGTCCCTCGCGCGCCGCATCTTCGACACCGAGCTATGGCGGGCCGAGACGCCGCTGCGCGTGGTGCTCATCGGTTCAGACTTCGAGGTGCGGGTGTGGGAGATGCTGCTGCGGATTCCCTTGGGCCGGGCGATGACCTATTCCGATGTCGCCGCCAGGATCGGCGCGCCCAAAGCCGCGCGCGCCGTAGGCGCCGCGGTCGGCAAGAATCCAATCTCTTTCGTGGTGCCGTGTCACCGCGTCCTGGGCAAGAGCGGCGACATCACGGGGTACTATTGGGGGCTCACACGCAAACGCGCGATGTTGGGCTGGGAGATGGGAAAAGCCGGCTAGTTTTCGGACCAACACCCGTAGGAAACCCGAGCCGCTCACGATCACGCCAGCTCATCCAGCAGCGTCCGGGCCTCTCTGAGATCGGCTGTCTCGAAGCCCTCGGTAAACCAGCCGTAAACAGGGGCGAGGAGATCGCGGGCCTCGCGGCGCTTGAACTGTGCGCACCAAAGACGCGCCAAGCTGGTCGCTGCACACAGCTCCCAGGATTTTGCCTCCTGGAGGCGCGCAATCGACAGCGCCTCTTGGAAGCAAACCTCAGCTTGCGCCGCCGCACCCGACGATCCCTCCTTCAGGAGCAACTCGCCTCTGAGCTGACACAGCCGAGCTTGAAAGAAACACTCATTCGTCTGTTCCACGACGCTCAATGCTTCCGATACAGCCTTGAGACCCTCTTGCGGCTGGTTGTTCGTCCCGCACGTCTCGGCCAGGAGCGCAAGCCAGCGCGGCTTGTCCATCCTTGCCCCCGTTGCGAGAAAGTCGCTGATGCCGACGCGCAGCCGGTCGATTCCGCCCTTCGCCTTGCCTAGCGCGGAGATTGCCCAGCCCGACATGATCCCCGCCTCCGCCAACCAGAAAGGAAAACCGTGCTCGACGGCTAAGGCCTTTGCCTCCTCCGCAAGTTCCGGAATGATCTGGGCTTCCCCCCGGCAGTGATGGATATAGATGCTGTAAATCAGGGCTTGTACGAGGCTGAAAGGGTGCGCCAGATGACGGGCGAGAGCTAAGGCTTTGCGGCTTGTGGCCAGCGCCCGATCCGGATAGCCGAGCACCCAAAGCACAAACGCCTCATGGACCAAGCAGGCAATCCCAGGATCATTTCCAAAGCGAAATGCGTGGATGTGGTGCTGCGCCGGATCATAGAGGCGGCGACCTTCCTCCAAGTGGTCACGCGCCCGAACAAACGCGCCGCGCCAGAGCAATGTCATCCCCAACGCCCGATGCCCTTCCAGCTCGTATCCGGGATTGCGTTGCTCCCGCGCCAGGGCAAGCATTTCTTCGGCAAGATCGCTGGCTGCTTGCCATTCCGCGCATACAAGGTCGTAAACCCAAAGGCCGCGCAGGACCGAGAACCGCTGCCCCGGATCCTGCGATTCACGACATAGAATTCTTGCCCGCTCGTAGGCGCCTGCCACTTCCGGGGCGGCGAAGCCCTTGACGGTGGTCAGCGTCGCCCCAAGACGCGTTTGCAAGTCCAGTTCTTGCTGGTCTCGCTCTACGCTTACCGGCAAAGTATGAAGCAGCGCCAATGCTTCTCCAAAATGATGAGTCGCTTCAACATTGGCGGAACGCTGAAGCGCCCGCTCCGCAGCTCTCTGCCAGTAGGTGATAGCCGGATCAACGAGCCCCGCTCTGGCGTAGTGGTAGGCGAGAAGCTCGGGCTGGCCAGTGACGGTTTCGGGCCTCTCCTTCTCGAGCACCGTGGCCACCTTCGCATGGATCTCCGCTCGGTTGGACTTGAGCAGCAACTCATACGCGGCATCGCGCACCAGCGCGTGCTTGAACGCATAGCGGGGAGACGCCCTGTTGTCGACGAGGTGAACGATCTCGCTTTGCTCAAGATGAGCGAGCGTCGCATCCAGCTCGAAATCGACCAAGGAGGAGACGCTGCGTATCATGTCATAGGAAAATTCTCGTCCGATGACCGCCGCCATTTCGGCCACGTTGCGCGCTTGCGGCGCACGGTCGAGCCGCGCCACGAGCGAGTCGCGCAAGGAATCCGGCACCAGCGAGGCCGATGCTGCCGGCCGCGAGTTGTCCATACCGGCCCCATCGATGGCACCGCGAGCAAGCTCTTCGACAAAGAGCGGAATCGAATCACTGTCCTCGATGATCCGTTTCATCACCACGGGCGACACAGTTTGATCGCGCAATGCCAGACGCGCCATCTCGGCCAGGTCTCGGCGCCCGAGACGAGTGACGCTCAGTCCACTCACATTGCCGCGAACGCCGGAGTATTCCGGCCGGTGCGTCACGAGCAGGAGAATTCTCGCTTCTTCGATCCGATCCGCCGCCAAGTCGAGAAGCTCCTGCGTCGAGGGGTCGATCCACTGGGCATCCTCGATCACACACAGGACGGGGCGTTTTGCGGCAAGGCCGAGCAGGAACTCGACCAGCACGAACAGAGTCTGGGTCTTCCTCTGTTGGGCACTCTGCCCCGGCAGGGCATCCTGACCCTCGATCGGAATCGAAAGCATCTCCGCGATCAATGGCAGCGCGTTGTCGACTTGCACCGTTGCCAACGAGAGCAATTTCTCGAGCTTCCGCAGCTTGAGGGCGTCGGAATCCTCGCTCGCGAGCTCCGCAAGCCGCTCGATCTGCTGGATAACCGGAAACAGCGGGCTTTGCATGCAATGGGGCAGGCATTGCAAGCTCAGGGTGAAATGCGGCTCGCTTTTGATCCGCTCCTCGAGCTCATGGACGATGCGCGACTTCCCGATCCCGGCCATGCCGGAAATGCAGATGGTCTGCCCTTCCCCGTCTTTGGCGTCGCGCCAGCGCTCCTGCAGGAAAGCGAGCTCGGTGCGCCGCCCGACCAGCGGGGTCAAGGCCGCGGCATGGGCGGCCTGAAAGCGGCTGGTATCCTCCCGCACGTGCCGGACGCGAAACGCGCGCACGGGGGCTGCCACGCCTTTTAGGTCCTTGAGCCCCAGGTCTTCCCGCTCGAACCGCGTCGAGATCAGCCGGCTCGTGGCCTCGGCGATGACGACCGAATTGGGCGCGGCGAGCGCCAGCAGGCGCGCCGCCACGTGCAATGCTTCGCCGACCGCGCCCGAAGGCTTCGACGGATCGCCGAGACCGCTTTCGCTGACCATCACCATGCCGGTGTTGATGCCGACGCGTACCTGCAGCGGTTCCGAGCCGGCGATCGCCTTCACCGCCTCGATCACCTCGAGCCCCGCGCGCACGGCGCGCTCGGAGGCATCCTCGTAGGCGGCGGGCCAGCCGAAATAGGCCTCGATGGCGTCGCCGCGGTACTGCGACACGTGACCTTCATGGCGCTCGATGATCGCGCCGCATGCTCTCTGAAACGACTGCATCACGCGTCCGAAATCCTCGGGATCGAGCGATCCGGCGAGCCGCGTCGAGTCGACGAGCTCACAAA
Organism: Xanthobacteraceae bacterium; assembly: GCA_036406655.1. Taxonomy (GTDB): domain Bacteria; phylum Pseudomonadota; class Alphaproteobacteria; order Rhizobiales; family Xanthobacteraceae; genus VAZQ01. The sequence goes on from DASXAP010000249.1 coordinate 4,698, forward strand.
ACATGACGGTGATCTGGCGGCGCTCGGCTTGCCGTCGCTCGATTGCTCCGCCTTGCGCCCTCTCGTCGCGCCCCGTCTGCGGGCCCGCGGCGGGCCGGGGGGCAAGCTCGGAAATGGCGGCGAGCAATTTGACGCGCGGACCGACCGGTAGCCCGATCCGCTCCAGCACGCTGTCGGTGAGATAGGGCA
>DASXAP010000250.1:0-2175 GCA_036406655.1 Xanthobacteraceae bacterium
ACCTTCAAGTCCGGCGGCCGGGTGGTGAAGAACGTCACCGGCTACGATCTCTGCAAGCTGATCGCGGGCTCCTGGGGGACGCTCGCCGCCATGACCGAGGTCACGCTCAAGGTGCTGCCCGCGCCCGAGACCGAGGAGACGGTGCTCGTGCGCGACCTCGCGCCGGAACAGGCGGTGGCGGCGATGACGACGGCCATGGGGTCGGCCTGCGACCTGTCGGGCGCGGCGCACCTGCCCGCAGGGGTCGCCGCGCGGCTGCCGGCGGGCTCGGCCGCAAGCGCCGGCGGCGCCGTCACGGCGCTGCGGCTCGAGGGCTTCGCGCCCTCGGTCACCCATCGCCGGCGCCTCGTCGAGGCCATGATGAGCCCCCTCGGCGAGGTGGTGACGATTGACACCTCCGCCTCGCGCGCGCTGTGGACTGCGGTGCGTGACATCACCCCGTTTGCGGCCGGCCGGCACAGCGGCGAGGGTGCGCTCTGGCGGATCTCGACGGCGCCGACCCGGGGCGCGGAGTTCGGGGCGCTGATCGCGGGCAGGGCCGAGGTCGAGATGCTCTACGACTGGGCCGGGGGCCTCATTTGGCTCGCGCTGGCGGCACGCGACGATGCGGGAGCGGCGCTCGTGCGCCAAGCCGTAGCTGTTACCGGCGGCCACGCCACCTTGATCCGGGCGCCGGCGGCCGCGCGCGCGGCGGCGCAGGTGTTTTCGTCGCAGGATGCCGCCGTTGCCGCATTGACGAAGCGGATCAAGGCGAGCTTCGATCCGAGCGGCGTGCTCAATCCGGGACGGATGTGGGCTGGGGTGTAGGAGCGACGCGGGCAACAAGTAAACGCGACCGATGCAGACTTCCTTCTCGCTCGCCCAGCTTGCCGATCCCAATACCGCGGAAGCGGACCGGATCCTGCGCGCTTGCGTACACTGCGGCTTCTGCACCGCGACCTGCCCGACATATGTGCTGCTGGGCGACGAGCTCGATTCGCCGCGCGGGCGCATCTACCTGATCAAGGACATGCTGGAGCATGACCGCCCGGCGACCAACGACGTGGTCAAGCACATCGACCGCTGCCTGTCGTGCCTGGCCTGCATGACCACCTGTCCCTCAGGCGTGCACTACATGCACCTCGTCGATCACGCCCGCGCCCATATCGAGCGGACCTACACGCGGCCGCTCGTCGACCGTCTCCTGCGTGCATTGCTCGCCCGCGTGTTGCCGCACAATGCCCGCTTCCGCTGGGCGCTCGCCGCAGCGCGGCTGGCGCGGCCCGTCGCCGCGGCGTTTTCCGCGCTCGGGCTCGAGCCGGTCGCCGCCATGCTGCGCTTGGCCCCGGCCCGGCTGCCGCAGCCATTCGCCGGGGAGGGGCGGCGGCTGTTCTCGCCGGCGGGGCCGCGCCGCGGTCGGGTGGCGCTGCTCACCGGTTGCGTCGGGCCGGTCCTGGCCCCGTCGATTACCGCCGCGGCCATCCGCCTCCTTACGCGCCACGGCATTGAGGTGGTCGTCGCGGACGCCGGCTGTTGCGGCTCCCTCGTCCACCACATGGGCCGCGAGCACGAGGCGCTGTCCGCGGCCCGCCGCCAGATCGACGCCTGGAGCGCCGAGATCGAGGGCGAGGGGCTCGATGCCGTCCTGGTCACCGCGTCGGGTTGCGGCACGACGATCAAGGACTACGGGTTCGTGCTGCGCAGCGATCGGGCCTATGCGGAGAAAGCCGCGCGCGTCTCGCGGCTCGCGATGGATGTCAGCGAGTATCTCGGCGCCCTCGAACTGTCGCCGGTGCGCGGCCTCACGGGCCTCGTCGTTGCTTATCATTCGGCGTGCTCGCTTCAGCACGGTCAGAAAATCACACGCGTGCCGAAAGAATTGCTTTGCAAGATCGGGTTCGTCGTGAAAGATGTAGCGGAAGGACATCTCTGCTGTGGTTCGGCCGGCACTTACAACATTCTCCAGCCGGAGCTTGCGAGGAGGCTGCGCGAGCGCAAAGTCGCGAATATCGAAAAACTAGCGCCCGACGTGATCGCTGCCGGCAATATCGGCTGCATGACGCAGATCGCTGCGGGCACGGTGATCCCGGTCGTCCACACCGTCGAGCTGATCGACTGGGCGACCGGAGGCCCCGCACCCGGGGCGCTCACCGGGAGGGGGGTGGCCGACGCGGTGGGCGAGACCGCCGCGGTGGC
>DASXAP010000251.1:0-8797 GCA_036406655.1 Xanthobacteraceae bacterium
AAAGAAGCACTTCTCGCTCACGCCGGAAGGACAGCGCACCAGGCTCAGCACCCGCCCGGAGATGTGGGGCAGGATCCAGTCGGCGATCTCGGTATAGAAGTCGGCGAGCCCCTGCTTGCTGATGCCCGGCTGCGGCCAGAGCAATCGTTCCGGATGGGTCAGCCGGACGCGCGAACAGCGATGGTCACTCTTGCGGCTCGTTTCAAGCTGCGACTGCGTCGGCGTTGCGCGCCTGCCGTGAAGACCAGTGCGCGAGCCAGTCGCCGGCGCTGCCTCGAAGCCGATCTCCTCCGGCGGGCGGTCTTCGCGTAATCCGATGAATGCGCTCTGCCGAATGAGCTTGTCTGCGGTCCGACCGCGATATTCGACCTCGCAGACCAGTTTCGGCGCCGCCCAGCGAACGTCCCTCTCGCTCCCGGCCGGCAGAAGATTGGCCAATGCCGGCCTGGCAGCGGTGATGGCATCGAGCTCGACACGCAGGGCTTTCGCCTGCTCGGCCGAGTAGCCGGTGCCCACGCGCCCGGCGTAGTGCAGCTTGGTGCCGTCGTAATAGCCGAGCAGCAGCGCGCCGACGCAGCCTTTCGCCGCGGTCGAGGGAATATAGCCGAGGATCACGAATTCCTGACGCAGGACGCCCTTCGTCTTCAGCCAATGCTCGCCCCGCCCCGGGCAGTAGGGCAGATCGATCCGCTTCGAGACGATCCCTTCGAGGCCGAGCCGGCACGCGTGCTCGAACATCGTGGGACCGTCCTGCTGCAGATGCTCGCTGAATCGAATGACCGACGTCGCCGGCAGGGCCATGACGATGCGTTGCAGCAGCGCCTTGCGATCGCCGAGCGCGGCTTTGGTGAGGTCGAAACCTTCGCAATAGAGAAGATCGAACAGCAGATACCGGAATCGCTCCCCTCTTCCCGCTTTCAAATCCTGCTGCAGAAGCGAGAAGCTCGGGATCCCGGAGCCGTCCTCGACCACGATCTCGCCGTCGAGCAAGGCCGAGCTCAGACCGAGCGATTTCAAGGCCACTGCAATAGTTGCAAATCGCGAGGTCCAGTCGAGACCCTTGCGGGTGAGCAGCGAGATATTGCGCCCCTCGATGCGCGCCTGGATGCGATAGCCGTCGTATTTGATCTCATGCACCCATTTCGGGCCGCTCGGCGCCTTGGCCGAGGTCTGCGGCAGGCTCGGCTCGAGAAACGCCGGCAATATCCCTTTGCGCGCGCCGCGCACCTCGCCCGGATCGGGGAGCGCCCTTCTTCGCGCCTCGATCACGCTCGCCCGATCGGCATGGTCCGGGCGCAACTGCCCGAGCGCCGCCAGCTCCTCCGTCGTGCGGCCGCTCAAATGCGACCTTGTCGCCTCGTCGGTGATGTCAGGCTCGCCGGCGGGCCGCGCAAACTCGTCGTCGGCCTTGATCAGAAGCCAGTTTTCCCGCTTCTCCCCGCGTCGGCTCCGCATCCGGATCAAGTGCCAGCGGCCCTTGAGCCGGCTGCCGGCAAGCGTGATGTCGAGATGCCCCTTGTCGAGCCCATATCGGGGATCGAAAGCACAGCTCCATCGCCCGCGATCCCACACGATCATGGCGCCGCCGCCATACTCGCCCTTGGGGATGTTGCCCTCGAAATCGAGGTACTGCATCGGATGGTCTTCCGTGCGCACCGCAAGCCTCCTCTCGCCGGCAATGAGGCTCGGCCCTCGCGTCAGCGCCCAGCTCTTGAGCGTCCCGCCGAGCTCGAGCCGCAGATCGTAGTGGAGTCGCCGCGCGGCGTGCTTTTGCACCACGAACCGCCACTGGTCGGCGGCTGCGGCGGAGGGCGCGTTGCGCGAAGCCTGGCTGGCCACCGCGCGCCGATCGGGCGCGGGCTCCCCGGTGCGGCGAAAATCGCGCTTTCGCGCATATTCGGCGAGCGGATCCGCCTGCGACCCGGATCGTCCCACTCGCTTGCGAGATGCCACTGGCGCTCCTGGACGGCGGCTAGGAGGAAAGGCTGATCTGCATCTCGCAGAATTTCAGCGCCCGCCTCGCGCGCGTCGCCCAGTCCGACTCGCTGTCCAGCGCCAGGTAACGTCGCCAACCGGCGGCGGCATCGGCATGTCGCGCCTGGCGCTGATGCAGCAAGGCAAGGTTGAAGATGGCATCCGCATAATCAGGCGCGGCGGCAATAGCGCGCTCGAGGCAGGCCACGGCGTTGTCGGGTTGGCGCTGCTCGTCGAGCAGGTCGGCGAGATTGTACCAGGCCTCGGCGAAGCCGGCATCGGCCTTCACCGCGGAGCGATAGGCCTGCTCCGCCTCCACCTTCCTGCCGCTTGACCGCAGCAGGTTGCCCAGGTTGAAGGCGGCGGCGGGATCGGCGGGATCGATGCGCATGACCTTCCGGTACAACCGTTCCGCGGTCTCCACCTCGCTCGCCGCCTCCGCTTGCTGTGCCCGCTCGAACAGCTCGTCGGCGCTCTCCGGCGACGCCGGCACAGGAAGAACGAACTGGCCGCGCTCGTCGGTGCGACCCTGCATCTGCTCCACCAGGATGGCATCCGCGGCCGCCGGATAGAGCCGCAAGCTCGAAAGTGCCGCCTCCGGCAGCCACTTTCGAATCTCGTGGAGGCTCTTGGTAATGGTGGAAAGCATGACCCCGGCCGCGAACAGCTCGGCGATCTGCCGCGCCGCGGTCAGGTCACGGAAGCCGTAGCGGCCGCCGCGACAGTCGAGCAAGCCGAAAACCCTGAGCTGCTCGACCACCTCGAGCGGCAGCCCGCTCAGTGCGGCGATCTGGGCCGTCGAATAGGTCCTGATCTGATCGTCGGGGCTGGTGCGCCCGGTCCACTCCAGGAACTGCCGCTCGCTTGCGATTGCAACGCCATAGGTCGTGGCGAGACCAAGGCTTCTGGAGGGACGTCCGTCCGAGAGCAGCGGCCAGCCGAGCTCGCCCACGACCAGCATGTCGGTAGCCCTGGTGAGCCCGCGTCGCGGCGTCCCGCCCCGCGCGCGAACCAGCGCGAACGCCTCCTCGCGTTTCATCGAGGCGAGCCGCCCGGTGAAGGCGACGGTGCATTGAAGCGGCGAGCCGTGGGATTCAGCAGCCATGCATCAGCGCGCAGCAACCTTCTTTCTGGCCGGCCGGCGAGCATCGGTGCTGGCCGCCGCCGGCTTCCTGGCGCCGGCATCGATGCTCGCGCGGAGCGCATCCATGAGGTTGATCACCCGCGGCGCCTTCGGCTCCTCACCGATCGCTCGTATCGGCTTTCCTGCCTGCTTGGTCTTCAACAGCTCGAGCAGCGCCTTCTCGTAATGATCTTCGAAGCTCTTCGGCTCGAAGTGACCCGCCTTGGTCTCGACTATATGCGCGGCGAGCTTCTTCGTCTCCGCCGGAAGCTTGAGGTCCGGAATATCCTCGAAGCACTCGGTTTCGCTGCGTATTTCATACGGGTAGCGCAGGGTCGAAGCCAGCATTCCCCTGGCGAACGGCTCCAGCATGGCGACGTGCTCGCGGCGCGTCAGCACCACCCGGGCGAGCCCCACCATCTTCTTCTCGCGCATCGCATCGCGGATGACCGAGAACGCCTCCTGGCCGACCTGGTCGGTCGGCGCCATGTAATAGGGGCTGTCCAGGTAGCGGTCGTCGATCTCGGCACGCGGCACGAAACTGTCGATCTCGATCGTGTGCGTGCTCTCGATCCGGATCTTCTCCAGCTCCTCGTCCTCGACGATGAGGTATTGGCCCTTCGCATACTCGTATCCGCGACGGATGTCCTCCTTGCCGACCACCTCGCCTGTCTCGGCATCGACCATCTGCTGCCGCAGACGGTTTCCGGTCTTGTTGTTGATGCGGTTGAAGGACACCCGCTCCGAGCTCGACGAAGCCGGAAAAAGCGCGATCGGGCACGAAACCAGCGACAGCTTCAGGTAGCCCTTCCAGTAGGCTCGCGGGGCCATGGCCAACTCCTGCTCGATACTCGCTCTTGTCCGGCTCGCGCGGGCACCGGCAAGAGACATTGCTCGGGGACGAACTATAACCGGCCGGCGCCGGCGCGGCCAGCGCGGTTGATACTTCCTCCCGGTTAACAGTTGCTTTGATTTCGGCAAATTGCGGCGCTCCGGCGCGGAAGCCGCACAACGCGCCGCGAAAACGCCATCAGGCTCCGCCGGCCGGGGAAGCGAGCTTCTCCCGCAGGAAGGCTCCGGCGCGCTCGATCGCGCGCTGCCCTTCGGGCAGGATACGTGCGTAGAGGTGCCAGGCATGCGGCATCCGCGGCCAAACTTCGAGATCGACCTCGCATCCCGCCGCGGTCAGCCTCTCCGCCATCCGCACCGCGTCGTCGCGGAGAATCTCGTCGCTTCCCGCCTGGATCAGTGTCGGCGGCAGACCCGAGCCGTCGCCGTAGAGGGGCGAAGCATACGGGTGCCGCGCATCGGCGCCGGCGAGATAATTGTGCGCAAATCCGGGAAGGTTTGCCGCAATCATCATCGGATCGGCATCGGCGTTCGACCGCAACGATTGCCCGGTCAATGCGAGGTCGGTCCACGGCGATATGGCCACTGCCGCGGCCGGAAGCGTGTGCTCGTCGTCGCGCAGCTTGTGCAAGGTCGCAAGCAGCAGGCCTCCACCTGCTGACTCTCCGATGAAAGCTATCCGGCGCGGATCGAATTCGTCGGCGAGCCAGCCGTAGACCCTCACCGCGTCCTCGACGGCCGCCGGAAAAGGATGCTCAGGCGCGAGGCGGTAATCGAAGTACACCACCTGCGCGCGCGCTGCTGCTCCGATCCGCCACATGAAATCCCGGAACAGCGGCGCCGTGCCGACGCTGTAGCCGCCCCCGTGGAAGTAGAGCACGCAGGCATCGGCTCGGGCCTGTCGCACGGTCGTGCGAAGGGCGTTGATCCCGCCCGCGTCCAGCGTCCTCGTCTGCGTGCCTGCCGGAGGGCCGGGCACCAGCGGCTCGATGAGCCGCAGTCGGCGCCGCACCGTCGGCATCGGCACCGCACGACCGCTCCTGCGCTTCTTGAGAAAGCGCAGGCCCGCACGGAGTAGCTGAGCTCGCCTGCTCATTCTCGTGGCATACTGCACCCTCGTGGCATACTGCACCGGCCGCCCAGCAAGCCCCGAGTGGACATGTCCCGATCCTGTCGCTGCCGAGCTCGCGTCTCAGCCACCCCGGAAAAGCGCCGGCGGCCGAGGAGCGCGCCAGCCTGCACGAGCATCGCAGGCACCAAGTCGTTAGGCAACGCACGAAACCGCATCGGCCTGGATAACCTTGTCCGAAAAATGACCGCGCCCGGGCTACCCGCCCGGCTTGCCTTTTATCGATCGATGTTGATTGTGCACGAGCTCTGAGACCACGAACGAGGTTCCCGCCCTGCGGGCTTTAAGCATGTCGAAGACCAGCCTGGCTCTCAGCAACCTGCGGGGCGTCGTCATTCTGGTCGTCGTGGCGTTCCATTCCTGCATCGCCTATCTGGCTTGGCATCCGCAATCCGCCCGCTCCTTCGACACTCCTCCCTACGATTGGACCGGGATGCCGATCATCGACGGCGCGCGCTGGCTCGGCTTCGATCTCTTCTGCGCTCTCCAATACCTCTATTTGATGCAGCTGATGTTCTTCCTTTCGGGCCTGTTCGTCTGGCCGAGCCTTGTGCGCAAGGGCAGTCGAAAATTTCTCCGTGATCGCCTGGTGCGGCTCGGCCTCCCGTTCGTATTGGGCGTTTACCTTCTCATGCCGGTGTTTTACTACCCCGCCTATCGCGCCACCGCCGTCGATCCGGGGTGGTCGGCGTTCTGGTCACACTGGATGGCCCTTCCATTCTGGCCCAGCGGACCTCTGTGGTTCCTGTGGGTGCTCTTGGTGCTCAATTTCGCAGCGGCGGCGCTGCACGCGCTCAGCCCGCGCGCAGACGACTGGCTCGGTGATCTCGCAGCCAGAGCCGACGCGCATCCGCGGGCAGCTTTTCTCGCCCTCATCGCCGGATCCGGCGTGGCCTACGTGCCCATGGCTGCACTGTTCGAGCCGTGGCAGTGGACGTCATGGGGACCTTTCTCGTTTCAGCCGAGCTTCCTGCCGCAATACGTGATCTATTTCTTCGCCGGGTTGACCGCCGGCGCCCAGGGGCTTGGGCAGGGCCTGATCCGTTCCGACGGCGCGCTGGCACGGCGCTGGCTGCTCTGGCTTGCCGGCGTGCCGGTCGGGTTCTTCCTGTGGATGGTCCCGACCGCGCTGATCGTGAACGGGCAGGCCGCCATTCTGCCGGGTCTGCCCGTTCTCGCCGACCTCGGCTTCGTGCTGGCCTCGGCGACGAGCTGCATGGCGTTCGTCGCGCTGTTCCTGCGGTTCGCCACCGGCCGGCGGCCGATCCTGGATAGTCTTTCCGAGAATGCCTATGCCATCTACGTCGTGCACTACGGATTCGTGGTCTGGCTGCAATACAGCCTGCTCGGGCTGGCCACGTTTGCGATGGTGAAGGCTGCGATCGTGTTCACCGGCAGCGTCCTCATGAGCTGGGCGGTTGCCGCTGCCGTGGGCCGGATCCCGCTCGGCTCTCGAGCCGTGCGGATGGCGCACGGCCGGGTTTCGGCGCCGGCGCCGGTGCCTCGAACGCGCCCGCCCGGACGCGGCGGCGGCGATCCCCCGGTGCCGTCATGATGTATCGAGCCGAGCGCCCGCGAGCCGGTCTCGCGATCGATCAGGAACGCAGTCCGGCGATGCACCGGCGGAGGTTCGCGATCAGCTCGCGGCTGTGGATCAGGTAGGCTTCCTCGCTGTCGAGGACGCGGGTGAACCCGCGCCGCTTGAGCTCCACGACCGCCGAGCCGTTGATGTCCAGCCCGGCGGAGTCGCTGACGATATCGATCAGCCGCTCGAGCGCATGCAGCCTCCCGAGCAGATAATCGTTCTCGCGATAGGCGCGCGAGAGGAACGCGGCGAAATGCGCAAGACCGATGCCTTTCAGGCTCTCGCTGCCGTCGAAACCCTTGAGCGCGCGGGCGTCCTGCGGGCTGATGCGGTCGATCAGGATCTCGTTGAGCTCGCCCTGCTCGCGCGCGCTGGTGATCGGAAACGTCAGCACGTCCCAGAACGGGAACCCGAGATAGTTGATCAACACCTCGCGGCGCGCCTGCGGATGCCAGTCGCGCGGGTCGAGCGACGCCAGAAGATCGTCGAGCTCGCGCGTGCTGGCATCGAGGCCGATCTCCGACGCCAGCCGCTCGATCAGCCGGTCGAGCTTCTCCGCGTTCTCCTCGACGAATGCCGCGGCAAATGATTGCAGATGCTTCATCTCCGCCGCCGAAGGCGCCGCCGGGAAGATTTCGGCCACCAGATCGCCCACCTCCCTGCTGTAGAAGGCGACGTTCTCGCGTCGACGCAGCGCATCGAGGCGGCCGTAGAATTCGCGCTTGAGGCGGTCGATCACGAGCGGATCGAGCCCGGCGAAGCGATCCTCCCCGATCAGCTGATAGAGCCGGTTCTGTCCCTCGATGAGAAAGTGCAGGCGGCGCTCGCGGTATTTCACATCGAAGGCCAGAAGGTACTGCACCCAGGGCGGCAGCTGCTCCGCCGGCTGCGGCTCGAACTCGAGCGCGCGGCTGTCGGTGCCCTCGTAAACGATGCCCTTGCGCACGGCCCAGGCCTCGATGATCTGCGCGACCACGCGCGACATCGGTGACCTCGCCGCGACGCCGCGCAGCGTGACGATCAGCCCGGCACCGAACGCGCGCACCGAGACGAGCTTGAGCCGCACATAGGCCTGGTAGGCAAATCCGGCGTCGAGCGCCACGTGCGAGTTCACCTGCTCGCGCCAGGCACGCAGGTCGTCGCTCGAGATCGCATGGTCGAACCGGGCGGTCACGACCCTGCCGACCAGCGCGCTGACATGCGGGCGCGCACTGTCGATGATCGACCGCAGCCGCCGCACCCGATCGTTGAAATCGAGCACCCGGCCGAGCTCGTCGGTGACCGGCTGCGAGCTGGGGATGTCGGACAGGGCGCCCCGCAGCGTTGCAAAAAAGCCCGGCATCCTGTGCACGGCCGATGCCGGCGGCGGCGCCGGGTGGGGATCGATGTAGACCAGGCGCCGATCCACCTGCCGATAGGCCGGTCGGCCGTGAATGGCAGCGATCGCTTCCTGGAACGGCCGATTGTTGAGCACCGAGCCGTCGAGGAAGGAGACCGTGCTCGGATCGATGCCGCCGCGCAAATGCTCGGGAAAACCGTTGGCGATGAACTCGGCCCGCCGCGGCCAGCTGCCTTGCCGGCGCGCCACGACCTCGTCCATCTCCACGATCTGGGCCGGCGGGAAGGCGCCCGGGAACGACGATGTTGCCCGCGCGGCGAATGCAAGGCTCGGCGCATTCTCCAGCTCGAAATCGCTCTCCACCTCGCCGGTTGAACCCCGGTGATAGGTGAAGCGAAGGACGTGGTGGTGATCCCGCTCGTGAATGAGCGGCGGATCGTGGATTTGCACAAGCTGCTGGTAGCCGTGGAAATCAGTCAGGGTGACGAACAGATCCAGATCGTGACCGGAGGGCAGGAGCGATCCCTTGGAGTGCCTGCGCTCGCCCAGCGTGGTGACGGCGTCGTACATCAGTCCGGACATCACGTGGCCGTCGAGCGGCGGCCTGAACCAGCGCGAGCGCACGAACAGCGACAGCTTCTCCCGCACTTCCATGTCCCTGATCGAGCGCATGGCGCCGGTAGCGGCCGCCGCCCAGATGAACGGCTTGAGGAACCATTTGCTCCAGGTTCCGGCGCGCGCATCCGCCGAGAGCAGAACCCCGACGTCGGCGTTCTCCAGCCAGAGCTTGCGCAGTGC
>DASXAP010000252.1:0-3474 GCA_036406655.1 Xanthobacteraceae bacterium
ACCAGATCATTCCGGCGCGCTTCTGCTGGCGCAAGCGCGGCGACGGCTGGGGGCACCTGCTGTTCCATGACCTGCGCTTCGACGACGGCGGCAGCCCGAAAGGCGAGTTCGTGCTCAACCGCGCCGACTACCGCGATGCCCGCATCCTGGTCGCGGAACGCAACTTCGGCTGCGGCTCCTCGCGCGAGCAGGCGGTATGGTCGCTCCATGATTTCGGCATCCGCGCCGTCGTCGCCCCGAGCTTCGGCGACATCTTCTTCAACAACAGCCTGCAGAACGGATTGCTGCCGATCGTGCTCGCCGCCGAGCGGGTGAGCGCGATCAGGCGCCTGCTGGAGCAGCGGCCCGGCGCACATGTTGCGGTAGATCTTGCCGCCCAGACGGTAATGGCGCCGGACGGCGTGCTCGACACCTTCGAGATCGACCCGTTCCGCAAGGAGTGCCTGCTGGCCGGCACCGACGATATTGCATTCACGCTCAAGGAGCGCGAGCGGATCGCGGCGTTCGAGCGGGAATACGAGCGGCGCCTGTCGTGGCTGTGACGGCAGCGCCGCAGGGAGTCATCTCTTCCTGATCCGGAATACCAGCACGTCGCCCTCCCGCGCGCTCGATTCGAGCTGGTCGCCGGTCTGGTTGAGCAGGTTCGGGATGTCGACGGCGGCCAGCGGGTCGGTGCATTCGGCGATCAGCACGTCGCTCGATTTGAGCCCGCTCAGCGCCTTGCGCACCCGCAGCGCCGGCAGCGGACATTTGAGCCCGCGCAGGTCGATCATCTTCTCGGCCATTCACTCGTCCGGTCGTTCACATATATTCGAGCCGGAGATGCTCGTGTCCCACCGCAGCGCTGACGCCGCTTTCGGCGTTGCGACAATACAATAGTCCTCGGCAAATGACGCAGCCCGACGCCCCGCAGCGCATCGGTCGGCTCACGCCCGTCGATGATCTGCTCGACCGCATCGCTGCCTCGGTCGCCCGGGTGGAGCCGCGCCCCGTCGATGCCGCGCGTGCGGCAGGCCGCATCCTCGCCGCCGATTTGCCCCTCGCTGCGCACCCGCGGGTGGCGCTCGCCTTGCGCGACGGCTGGGCCGTCAGCGCCGAGCTGGCCAGCGATGCCAGCTCCTACGCGCCGGTCGCCATGCCCGCGGCGAGCCGCGTCGATGCGGGCGAGCCGCTTCCGCCGGGCACGGACGCCGTGGCAGCCCTCGACACGGTGATCGCCAATGCGGGCCGGATCGAGGTCATCGCACCGCTCCTGCCCGGCGAAGGCGTGCTGCCGGCGGGCCGGGATCTCGCCGATCGCGGTGCAACCCTGCCGGCGGGCACCCGCCTGTCGCGCCTGCATGCTGCGGCCCTCGCCGTCACCGGCGCCGGTGCGCGGCCGCTCCAGGTCTGCGAGCCGCGCGTGCATGTGGCAGCGAGCCGCCCCGGCGATCCCGTCATCGATGCGGCCGCCGGCCTGATCGCCGCCGCGGTCGAGACGGCGGGAGGCCAGCCGCTGCGCCCGCAACCGGCGGCGGCAGGCGCGGCCCTCGATGCGGCATTCACCGATGCGGCCGCCGATGCGGTGATCGGCATCGGCGGGACCGGCAGCGGCCGCAACGATCGCGCCGTGCAGATGCTGGCGCGCCGCGGCCGCGTCGATGCGCACGGGCTCGCGCTGGCGCCCGGGGAGACCGCTGCCTTCGGCTTTGTTGGACCGCGGCCGGTGCTGCTGCTTCCCGGCCGCCTCGACGCGGCGATTGCGGTCTGGCTGGTGATCGGCCGGCGGCTCATGGGACGCCTCACCGGCGCAGTCGAGGCGGACCCGGCGACGCGCGCCAGGCTGTCGCGCAAGATCGCGTCGGCGCTGGGCCTCGTGGAGGTCGTCCCGGTGTGCAGACTTGCGGGAGCCGCGGAACCCCTGGCCACGACCTATCTGCCGCTCGCGGCATTGGTGCAGGCCGACGGCTGGGTTCTGGTTCCCGCCGACAGCGAAGGATATCCGCCGGGCAGCGAGGTCGTGATAAGACCCTGGCTATGACGGCGCGGTTTGAGCCGGCGGCGGCCGAGCGCGATCTCGTTGCGGCGATTCGCAGGGCGGCGCGGCAGGAGCAATTTTTGGAAGTGGTCTCGGCCGAGGAGGCGCGCACACGCTTTGCGCGCCACCTCGATCTCTCGCCGCTCCCGGGAGAGACGGTTGCGCTCGCGGCGGCGCTCGAGCGGGTGCTGGCGCAGGACGTGATCGCGCCGATCGACGTGCCGCCCTTCGACCGCGCCAATGTCGACGGCTTTGCCCTGCGCGCCGGCGACATCGCCGCGGCGAGCGAAAGCGCGCCCCGCCGGCTGCGGCTCAACGGCGAGGTGATCGCCTGCGGTCATCCGCCGGCCCTCGAGGTCGAGCCCGGCACCGCGACCACGATTGCGACCGGCGGCGTGCTGCCGCGCGGCGCCGACGCCGTGGTGATGGTGGAGCACACCGAGCTTGCCGATGACCCGACCTCTCCCGCGATCGAGGTGCGCCGCGCGGCGGCGCCGGGACAGTTCGTGTCCTATGCCGGCTCCGACATCGCCCGCGGGGAGGTGGTGCTGCGGCGGCGAACGCGCATCTCCTCGCGCGAGATCGGGATCCTGGCGGCCTGCGGCATCGCCGAGGTCGCGGTCGTGCGCCGGCCGAAGGTGGCGGTGCTCTCGACCGGCGACGAGCTCACCGCCCCGGGGAGCGCGCTTGCGCCGGCGCGCGTCTACGACAGCAACGGCGCGATCATCGCGGCGGCGGTGGCCGAAGCGGGCGGAGAGCCGGTCGCGCTCGGCGCCTTTCCCGACAACGAGCGCGTGCTCGAGCGGGCGGTGCGCTCGGCGCTCGAGCGCTGCGACGTGGTGATATTGAGCGGCGGCACGTCCAAGGGGGCGGGCGACCTCTCGCACCGCATCCTCGCCGGTCTCGGCGAGCCCGGCGTGCTCGTCCACGGGGTGGCGCTCAAGCCCGGCAAGCCGCTCTGCCTTGCCGTGGTCGGCAGGAAGCCGATCGTGGTCCTGCCCGGGTTTCCCACCTCCGCGATCTTCACGTTCCACGCCTTCGTGGCGCCGGTCATTCGCGCCCGCGCGGGACTCTCCCCGGAAGCCGCACGCAGCATCGAGGCCGAGCTGCCGGTGCGGGTGAGCTCGGAGATCGGCCGTCAGGAGTTCCTGCTGGTGGCGCTGGTCGGCGGGAAAGGTGAAGGCGCGCCAGTGGCATTCCCGACCGGCAAGGGCTCCGGCGCGGTGACCAGCTTCTCGCAGGCCGACGGCTTTCTCGAGATCGACGCGCTGGCAGCTGCGCTCGATGCGGGCACGCGCGCGCGCGTGACCCTGATCGGCCGCTCGGCGCAGCTGCCCGATCTCGTGCTGATCGGCAGCCACTGCGTCGCCCTCGACGCGGTGCTCGGCGCCCTTGCCGAGCGGGGCATCACCGCCCGCAGCATCGCCCTCGGAAGCCAGGGCGGCGTCGCCGCCGCC
>DASXAP010000253.1:0-1720 GCA_036406655.1 Xanthobacteraceae bacterium
GAGGAGGCGCGCCAGGTGTTCGATGCGCGCCGCGCGATCGAGCGCGCAGTGATCGAGCGCGTCATCGAGCATGTCCGCGACCCGGACATCGACGCGCTGGCGGCCCTGGTGGCCGACGAGAAGACGGCCTTCGAGGTCGGCGACAAGCGCCGCCGCCTCACCTTGTCCGGCGAGTTCCACAGCCGGCTGGCACTGCTCTCCGGCAACCAGGTGCTGGCCTCCATCGTGACCGAGCTGGTCTCGCGCACCTCGCTCATCATCGCGCTCTACGAGCTCCCCGGCGCGGTGCCGTGCTCCCATGGAGAGCACCTGGAGATCATCGACGCGATCCGCCGCCGCGACGTCCGCAAGGCGATCCAGTACATGGACCATCACCTGCAGCACATCGAGGCGCAGATCGACCTCAACGACTCGTCGTTCGCCGTCGACTTCGCGAAGCTGTTCGGGGCTGCGGGCTAGCGTCCTGCGCCGGCGGCAATGCCCCGTCAGGTCGCGGGCATCGCCATCCCCGACAGGTGGCCGCTGAACGGCTTGCGGATCGGGTAGGCAAGGTCGCCGCGCTTGCTGGTCTTGAGGCCCAGCCCCACCAGCGCCTCGACGATCTTGACCCCGGCAGCCACTCCATCGATCACGGGAACCGCCAGCTCGCGGTTGAGGGCGGCGGTCAGGTCCGCCATCCCGGCGCAGCCGAGCACGATCGCGCCCGAACCATCCTCGTCCAGCGCGCGCCGGCACTCCTCGGTAATCATGCGCCGGGCATTGGAGTGCGGGTTCTCCAGCTCGAGCACCGGCAGGTCGATCGCCCGCACCCGGCGGCAATGATGCTCCATGCCGTAGTTGCGGACCAGGTGTTCGGCGATGATGCGCGTGCGCCCCAGGGTCGTGACCACCGAAAAGCCGGTCGCCAGGAACGAGGCTGCGTGCATGGCCGCCTCGGCGATGCCCACCACCGGCCCCACGGCCACCTCGCGTGCCGCCAGCAGGCCCGGATCGCCGAAGCAGGCGATCACGTAGCCGTCGATGCCCGCCGCCTCGCCGCCCCGTACTTCTTCGAGCAGGCCGATCACGCTGACGGCCTCGTCATAGTGCCCCTCGATCGAGACCGGCCCGGACGAAGACGTGGCGGCGAGAATCTCGGTTCCGGGAGCCGCCACCGCAGCAGCGGCCGCGGCGATGGTGCGCGTCATCGATTCGGTGGTGTTGGGATTGATGACCTTGATCCGCATGACCGCTTTCCTTCCGGCTTCCGAGGCCATTCTGCGCCGGGCGAGCAGATTGTTCAAAGCATTGTATACGACGTTGTATTTTTTATTGCGCCGACTTATGATGCAGTCAATAACAAACTGGGGCGAGTGACCCCGAGGGCTTTGGCGGCGTTCGTTTCCGGCGAACGCATGGAACGGCTCAAACACAAGGGAGGCGAATGATGAAGATCGTGGACAACGTGTCGCGCCGGTTGATGCTCGGCATCGCAGGGGCCGCGGCCCTGACGGCCCTGGGCGGCGGGGCATGGGCGGAGAATGCGGAACTCAAGATCGGCTTTGTCGGCGTGACCAGCGGCCCGGCCGCCGCCTGGGGCACCTCGAACGTGCGCTCGATGCAGACGCGCGCGGCCTGGCTCAACGAGACCGGCGGGGTGAAGATCGGCGACAAGACCTACAACATCACCATCGTCACGTTCGACGACCAGAAGGATCCCAAGCGCGCGATCGCCGGCATG
>DASXAP010000254.1:0-12506 GCA_036406655.1 Xanthobacteraceae bacterium
GCTTACCCGGCGCTCGCATCCCTGCCAGGTGCTCGCCGACGTGATGACGTTCGAGGAGCATCTCGGCCCGATCCGCGGCCGGACGGTCGCCTGGAGCGGCGATGCGAACAACGTGCTCGCCTCGTGGATGCACGCCGCCGACAGGTTCGAGTTCCGCCTCAACGTAGCGACCCCGCCCGAGCTTGCCCCGAAAAGGTGGCTCACCCAATGGGTGCAGAGCTCGGGCGCGGTCATCACGCTCGGCTGCGACCCGGAAGCGGCGGTCAGGGACGCCGATGCCGTCGTCACCGACACCTGGGTGTCGATGGGCGACAAGGACGGTGAGCGCCGCCACAATCTGCTCCGGCGCTACCAGGTCAACGCCGGGCTGATGGCGCTGGCCAAGCCCGGTGCCGTGTTCATGCACTGCCTGCCGGCGCATCGCGGCGAGGAGGTCACCGACGAGGTGATCGACGGGCGTCAATCGATCGTGCTTGACGAGGCGGAGAACCGGCTGCACGCGCAGAAGGGCATCCTGGCCTGGTGCCTCAACGTGCCGTAGGGCTGGGCTGCGGCGCTTTCCAGGAGAGCAAGCCATGCGAATTGCCAAGCTTCTGGCGATCGGCCTTGCGGTCGCCGCGTCGCTCTGCGCTGCCGGTGCGCTTTGCGCCGAGCCGGTGAAGATTCGCGTCTCCTGGATCGCGCCGGTCACCAACTGGGCCTCGCTCCTGCTCGAGAAGAAGGAGCTCGCGCGGCATCTCGGCAAGTCCTATGCGCTCGAGCCGGTGCATTACGTGGGCACGCCGCAGATGGTCACCGCGCTCGCCAACGGCGAGCTGGAGATCGCCAATCTCGCCTTCACCACGCTGCCGATCGCGATCCAGAACGCCGGTCTCGACGACCTGCGGGTGATCGCCGATGAGCTCCAAGACGGCGTCGACGGTTACTATTCGCAGGAATACATGGTGCTCGCCGAGGGGCCGATCCGCCGGATCGAGGACCTCAAGGGCAAGGTGGTGGCGACGGTGGCTGCCGGCGCGGCGGTCGATGTCGCCATGCGCAGCATGCTGCGCCGGCACGGCCTTGAGGACAAGCGCGACTACGTGATGGTGGAATCGCCGCTGCCCACCATGCGCGCGATGCTCGCGGAGAAGAAGGCCGATCTCGTGCCCGTGGTGCTGCCGTTCGCACGCGATCCGCAGCTGCGGGCGATCGCGAAGCCGCTGTTCCTGAACCGCGACGTCGCCGGGGTGACGCAGCTGCTGGCCTGGTGCGCCCGGGCATCCTTCATCGACAGGAACCGCGCGGCGATGATCGACTTCATGGAGGATACGCTGCGGATCACCCGCTGGTTTCTCGACCCGGCGAACCACGCCGAGATGGCGGCAATCGCCGGTCGCCTGACCAGGCAGCCGGCCGAGCGTTTCGACTGGCCGTTCACCAGGAACGACTATTACCACGCGCCCGACATGATGCCCGATCTCGACGCGCTGCAGAGGAACGTCGCCTTGATGCGCGAGCTCGGCTTCGTCGCCGGCGACACCGACGTGAAGAAGCACGCCGATCTGAGCCTGATCGAAGCCGCGGCCGGGCGGTTGAAGTAGTGCAGGCGCTTGCATGGCCGGTCGCTGCCGCTGACGGGAAAATTAGCCGAAGCGGGGCTCAAAAGCGCATCGATTGGCGCTATATGGGATGATCATGCCCAGCCCCGAATTCGAAGTCCCGAGCCGCGCGCCGGCGGATACCTCGGCCGACGACAGCATCCTGCCGTTCCAGGTCGAAGCGCTCGACCTGCGCGGGCGGATGGTGCGCTTCGGCCCTGCCATCGACACGATTCTTTCCCGTCACGATTATCCGCCGCCGGTCTCGAGGCTGCTCGGCCAGGCTGTCGTGCTCACGGTGCTGCTCGGCTCGACGCTGAAATTCGAGGGCCGCTTCATCCTGCAGACGCAGAGCGACGGGCCGGTGCGCATGCTGGTGATCGACTACACCACGCCCGGAAAGGTGCGCGCCTGCGCCCGTTTCGATCGCAGCCGGGTCGCTGCCGCAATCGCCGCCGGTGCCGCCGATGCCGGCGCGCTGCTCGGCCGCGGTCATCTCGCGATGACGATCGATCAGGGTCCCGACACCGCGCGTTACCAGGGCATTGTCGGGCTCGAAGGCAAGGACCTCGAGCATGCCGCGCACGAATATTTCCTTCGCTCGGAGCAGATCCCGACCCGGGTTCGGCTGGCGGTCGCCGAGGAATTGCGCGCCGAGCCCGGCGGCGCCCGCCATCGCTGGCGTGCCGGCGGCCTGCTGTTGCAGTTCCTGCCGAAATCTCCGGAGCGCGCGCGTCAGCACGACCTCGACCCGGGCGATGTGCCGGAGGGGATGACGGTCGAGGCGGTCCCGGAGGACGACGCCTGGGTCGAAGGCCGCTCGCTGGTGGCGACGGTCGCCGACATCGAGCTGCTCGACCCCGATGTCTCCGCCGAGCGGCTGCTCTACCGGTTGTTCCGCGAGCGGGGGGTGCGCGTCTTCCGCGGCCGCGATCTGCACGCTCAGTGCTCATGCTCGCGCGAGGGCGTCGAGCGCATGCTGCGCAGCTTTTCCCAGGACGATCGCGATCATATGGTGGAGAATGGCAGGATCACGGTGACCTGCGAGTTCTGCAACTCCACCTACGTATTCGATCCTGCCGACATACGGTCAGCGGCGCCCGCCGACCGCCCGGAGCTCAATTGATGGTGCGCTCGCGTTGCGGCGTATCCAGCGAAAAGGCGGGAATGGCGACGTCGAATTCCTCGCCGGCGGCCGTCACCATGCCGTAGCTTCCGGTCATGAAACCCGACGACGTGGGCAGCGGCACTCCGCTCGTATACTCGAAATTCTCTCCGGGCTCGAGCACCGGCTGCTCCCCCACCACCCCGGCACCGCGCACCTCCTGCAGCCGGCCTTGAGCGTCGGTGATGCGCCAGTGGCGCGTCTTGAGCTGCACCGTCTCCCGACCCGTATTGGTGAGGGTAATCGTATAGGCCCAGAAGAAATATCCGTTGTCGGGTGAGGAGCGCTCGGGCAGAAAGCGCGGGATCACCTTGACCTCGATCTGACGAGTCATGGCGCGATAAGCAGTCTTGACGGCTTCCATCCTCGTTTCTTTCCGCCACGGGCATGTATCGGGCGCAAAGTTCCGGCTCGGAGCGGTTCGCGCGACCGGGCGGTCACGGCCGCTCCGCGCCCGCCCGACCTCGCTTTTAGCCTGCTTTCGGCTGCGGTGGAATCGTCACTTTGCCTCTCCCGCAGCGATGCGCGGGCTTGTCCCGCACATCCCGACGAATAAGGTACCCGCTCTGTTGATCGGGATGGCCGGGACGAGCCCACGAACAAGGCAGGCCATGACGATCCGCTGATCGATTCGACGGGAACGTGCCGCCCCAAGTCACCGCCCCAAGTCACCGCCAATCGGAACATGGATCAAGATTTACCCGTGACCGTGATTTCCCCGAAGGTTGAAGAGGCACGTGCCCCGGCCGCTCCGGTGGTCGTCAGCGGGCGCGACCTGCGGCTCGACCTGTTCCGCGGGCTCGCGCTCTGGCTGATCTTTCTCGATCACATCCCGTCGAATCTCGTGGCCTGGATCACGATACGAAATTACGGCTTCAGCGACGCCACGGAAATTTTCGTGTTCGTGTCCGGATACACGGCCGCCTTCGTATATGGCCGCGAGATGCAGGAGCGTGGGTTCGTGGTTGCCGGCGCGCACATCCTGCGGCGCGCCTGGCAGATCTATGTTGCGCACGTGTTCTTGTTCGCGATCTACCTCGCGGAAATTTCCTACGTCGCCACCAGCTTCGAGAATCCGCTTTATGCGGAGGAAATGAACATCCTCGACTTTCTGAAGCAGCCCGACATGACCATCGTTCAGGCGCTGCTGCTCAAGTTCAAGCCGTCCAACATGGACGTGCTGCCGCTCTACATCGTTCTGCTGCTGCTGTTCCCCCCGATCCTGTGGCTGCTCCGATGGCGCTCGGCGCTGGCGCTGGCCGCCTCGCTGGTGCTGTACGTGCTTGCCTGGGAGCTGCACTGGAACATGCCCAGCTATCCGAGCGGGCACTGGTACTTCAACCCTTTCGCCTGGCAGCTGCTGTTCGTGTTCGGCGCCTGGTGCGCGCTCGGGGGCGCGCAGCGCCTCGCCGGCGTCCTCGGGTCGCGTGTGACGCTCGCGATCGCCATCGCCTATCTCGTTTTCGCGTTCCTCATCACGCTGACCTGGTACGTGCCGGGGGCGAGCCAGTTCGTGCCGCGCTTCGTCGAGGAGGTGATCTACCCCATCGACAAGACCAATCTCGACCTCCTGCGGTTTGCGCATTTCCTGGCGCTCGCGATCGTGACCGTGAGGTTCATCCCGCGCGACTGGCCGCCGCTCAACTCGTGGTGGATGTGGCCGCCGATCGTCTGCGGGCAGCATTCGCTGGAGATATTCTGTCTCGGCGTGTTCCTGTCGTTTGCCGCCCATTTCATGATGGTCGAGGTGTCCGGGGCGCTCTGGATGCAGGTTCTGGCCAGCGTCGCAGGCATCCTGGTAATGACAGGCACCGCACTCATGCTAAGGTGGTACAAGAGGGCGGAAGCCCGTCATCCCGGATCGCGATCCAGGCCGAAAAAGATGCCGGACGCCGACCTCGCAGGAGGCGAGGCATGAAGACGCCCATCGCGGCCGGTCTTGTTGCGGCGATCCTGCTGGCGGCACCCGTCTCCGCGGAAGAGCGCCAGCCCTGCGACATCCCCGGCTACTTGCTCGCTGGAACCGGCGAATTGAGGCACGTTGCCGCAGCGGTGGGGCAGGCTCGACGCCTGACCGTTGCCGTGGTCGGAACCGGCTCCTCGATTCTCGCCGGCCCCGACGGGCCCCGCTCCGCCTATCCGGCGCGGCTGAGGGAAGCGCTGATGCAGCGGCTGCCTTCGGTCAGCGTCAAGGTCGTTACCCTGGTTCGGAGCCGGATGAACGCCGAGGACATGGCGGAAGGAATGGGGAAGCTGCTTGCCGACGAGAAGCCCGATCTGGTTATATGGCAAACCGGTACCACCGACGCGATCCGCAGGATCGAGCCCGACGATTTCCGGGCCGCCCTCGATCGAGGCGTGGAAACGGTCCATGACGCGGGAGCCGACGTCATATTGATGAACATGCAATACAGCCCCCGGACCGACATCATGGTCGCGCTCGGCCCTTATGCCGATGTGATGCGGGTAGTCGCCCAGCAGCACGAGGTGCCGCTGTTCGATCGCCTCGCCATCATGCGCCATTGGTCCGATACCGGTGCCATGGACCTTTATGCCGCCGGAAAGGATAACGTGCTCGCCCATCGAGTTCATGATTGCATCGGCCGCGGTCTTGCATCGATGATCATCGACGACGCCCGCATCGAGGAGATCGAGCACAAGGCGGCGCAGTAGCAGAAAAATTCAATAGCCGATCAGCTTCGGACAGGGACTGGAATTCACCTCATGCATCACCCGCTTCTTCGCCATGCCGCGGCCCTCGGCATCGCGTGCGGCTGTTTCCTGGCCATCGAGCGCGCGCCGGCGCAGTCGCCCGGTCTCGCAACGGCGCTCGCCGTTCCTGCAGCGCCCGCACCGGCTGCGGCTCAGGCCGCCTGTGTCGTGGCCGGCGAGCGCGCCCGGCTCGATCTGCCGCTGCCGCGGCTCGCGCGGCTGCTGGCGAGCCGCGAGCCGGTCACGATCGTGGCGCTCGGCTCGTCTTCCACCGCCGGCGCGGGCGCAAGCACATCGGCCGCCTCCTATCCGAGCCGGCTCGCGGAGCAGCTGTCACGGCGCTTTCCCGGCCAGCAGATAAGGGTGCTCAACCGCGGCGTGAACGGGGAGGAGGTCGGCGACATGCTGGCCCGCCTCGATCGCGCGGTGATCGCCGAGAAACCCGACCTGGTGCTCTGGCAGCTCGGCACGAACTCGGTCCTGCGCGACAAGGCCATGCCGCCGCATGCCGCCGCCATCCATGAAGGCTTGTCGCGCCTGAAGGCAATCGGCGCCGAGGTCGTGCTCATCGATCCGCAATACGCCCCCAAGGTGATCGCCAAGCCGAACGTCGAGGACATGGTCTCGCTGATCGCCACCGCCGCCAAGGCCGAGCACGTCGGCCTCTTCCACCGTTTCGATCTGATGCGCGACTGGCACGGCAGCGAGCGGCTGCCGTTCGAGACCTTCGTCTCGACCGACGGGCTGCACATGAACGACTGGAGCTATGCCTGCCTTGCGAAGTGGCTCGCCGCGGCCATCGCCGAGGCGGCTACCCGTCCGATCGCCACCGCCGCCGCCCCACGCCTCAATTGAGCCGAGGACCGAGGACAGGCGCGCGACCGCCGGCCGTCAGCCGCTCCCGGTCGCAAGATTCTCATACCGCCTTGAGCGCGGTCAGCACGTCCTCGACGAGATCGTCGGGATGCTCGAGACCGCATGACAGCCGCACCATCCCGTCGCCGATGCCGAGCGCGGCGCGTGCGGCGGGCGTGAGGCGCTGATGCGTCGTGGTCGCGGGATGCGTGATCAGGCTCTTGGCATCCCCCAGATTGTTGCTGATCCGCACCAGTGAAAGCGCATCCTGGAACCGGAACGCCCCGTGCTTGCCGCCGGCGACCTCGAAAGCCACCAGGGTCGAGCCGCCGCGCATCTGCCGGCGCACGACGTCGGCCTGCGGATGATCCGGGCGCCCGGGATAGACGAGGCGCACGACCTTCGGATGCTCGGCGAGCGCGACCGCGACGCTGGCGGCCGTATCGGTCTGCCGCCGCACCCGCACCGCGAGCGTCTCCAGCCCCTTGAGCAGCACCCAGGCGTTGAACGGCGACAGCGAAGGCCCGGTCTGCCGGATGAGATTGTGGACGTTGTCCTGGATGAATTTCTCCGAGCTGAGGATGACGCCGCCGAGGCAGCGGCCCTGGCCGTCGATATGCTTGGTCGCGGAGTAGACGACGCAGTCGGCCCCGAGCTCCAGCGGCCTCTGCAGCAGCGGTGTCGAGAACACGTTGTCGACGACGAGCGTGGCGCCGGCGGCGTGGGCGATCTCGGCAACCGCCTTGATGTCGAGCACCTCCAGGGTGGGATTGGTCGGCGTCTCCAGGAAGAAAGTCCTGGTGTTCGGCCGCACCGCTCTGCGCCATTCCTCGAGGTCGGTCCCGCTCACCAGGGTCGAGGCGACGCCGTAGCGGGGCAGGTGCTCCTCCACGACGTAGAGGCATGAGCCGAACAGCGCCTTCGAGGCCACCACATGATCGCCGGCCCTGACCTGGCCCATCAGCGCGGCGGTGACCGCCGCCATTCCGGTTGCGGTGGCGCGCGCGGCGGCGGCGCCTTCCAGCGCCGCCATGCGCTGCTCGAACATGGCGACCGTCGGGTTCGAGTAACGGGAATACTGGTAGCCCGGCTCCTCGTTCCTGAACCGGCGCTCGGCGCTGGCGCTGTTCTCGTAGACGTAGCCCTGGGTGAGGAACAGTCCCTCGCAAGTCTCGCCGAACGGCGAGCGCAGGATGCCGGCATGCACCAGCTGGGTCTCGGGTCGATAGCTTCGTTTGGCGAACGCTGACATCTGGGTCTCCTATACCCAACAAGAAACCCGGCCGGATTGGCTCCGCCGGGTCCCACGCGTCCCCGGCCTTTTAGCGAGTTGTTTTACGTGGCTGCAAGCCGGCCGGCTCAAATGACCACGGGATAACGAGCCTCTAGCGCGGCTCGCATCTTTTCGTCAAGCCGGTTAGCGGATAGAGCGGATGCAGCAAGCGGTTCGTCATGGCCGGCCGGGCCGGGCTCGGCTGCTCCGTCAACGATCTGCTCCGTGCGGCCGATGGCGTGGTTCCGCGGGAGGAGGCCGCGCATGCCGGCCGTCGCGAGCGTGACCTCAGTCGATCCCGATAGCTCGAGGATGTCCTTGCCGCTGAGCTTCGCCGTCGAGCAGAAAGGCATCCTGCCGGACCACATGATCGCGGCGCTCGCCGAGGGCGGCGCGATCCTTGCCGGCTGCGACTTCGTGCCGGACCAGATCCAGCCCGCCAGCCTCGATCTGCGTCTGGGGGAGACGGCGTATCGCGTGCGCGCGAGCTTCCTGCCGGGTCCGCGCACCACGGTGGCCGAGCGCATCGACGAGCTCAAGCTGCACGAGATTGCGCTCGGGGAGGGCGCGGTGCTGGAGACCGGCTGCGTCTACATCGTGCCGCTGCTGGAGAGCCTGGCGCTTCCCGACGATCTCGCCGCGGCCGCCAACCCGAAAAGCTCGACCGGACGGCTCGACGTGTTCACCCGCGTGATCGCCGACGAGACGCGCGGTTTCGACCGGATCAGGCCCGGCTACCACGGACCCCTCTACGCCGAGATCAGCCCGAAGACATTTCCGGTGCTGGTGCGCGAGGGCTCGCGGCTCTCCCAGATCCGCTTTCGCCGTGGCCACGCGCAGCTCGATGCGCAGGCGCTGCGCGCATTGCATGCGCGCGAGCGCCTCGTCGACGATGATGACGCCGACGTGAGCGAAGGCATTGCCGTGGGCGTCGATCTCTCGCCCGATTCCGGCCCGGCGCCGGCCGCGGCGGCGGCTGGCCGTGAGCCGCCGGCGGGCAGGACCGTGGGCTATCGCGCCAAGCGCCACACCGGGCTGATCGACATGGAGCGTCGCGCCGGCTACGAGGTCGCCGACTTCTGGGAGCCGATCGGCGCGCGCAGCGACGGAAGCCTCATCCTCGATCCCGACGAGTTCTACATTCTCGCGTCCAAGCAAGCGGTGCAGGTGCCGCCCGACTACGCCGCCGAGATGGTGCCGTTCGATCCGCTGGTCGGCGAGTTTCGCGTGCACTATGCCGGCTTCTTCGATCCCGGCTTCGGCTATGCCGGAGCCGGGGGCCGCGGTGCGCGCGCGGTTCTCGAAGTGCGATCGCGTGAGGTGCCGTTCATCCTCGAGCACGGGCAGATCGTCGGCCGGCTGGTCTACGAGCGGATGCTGGAACGGCCTAAATCGCTCTATGGCGAGCGCATCGGATCGAATTATCAGGCGCAGGGCCTGAAGCTGTCGAAGCATTTCCGACCGACCCGCGGGCCGTGACCGGAGGTGAGCGGCCCCGGCGATCGATCAGGAACGGCCGCGGTCGCCGCGGCTTCCCTCGCCTCTGCCGGCTGCCCGCTTCGCGCGAGCTCTTGTCAAAATGTGGGCATCAGGCGGCAGCGGTTGAGCTTGCGATGTGATCTCGATTCCGTCAGCAGACTTCACTCCCATGATGATAAGCAAAAACCCCGGCACGAAGGCCGCGGCATCGCTCGACCAGATGGGCATTCATCATGCTGTGACGGCGGCACCTTTTCGCCTCCTCCGCCAGCCGAGCAGGCCGAGTGCGGCAACGCCGGTGGAGAAGAGCGGAAGAGCGGCTGGTAGTGGCACCGATTCCACGTCTGATAAGAATGTTGCCGTGTAGCCCAGCGCTCGGAGATCGGCACTCAGGTACATCGTCGCATCTACCGGACCTCCGATTTCAAGGATGACGTTTGCAAAGAGCCCAAAGTTCGTCAAATTCTGCTCTGTATCAGATGCGAAAGCCAGCGCTAGCCCTCCATCGGGCGCACCGCTGGCGATACCGAAAATATCGCTATATCCTTGCTGAACTGGTATGCCCGGCTCCTGCAGAATGGTCGGGTTTCCGAATTGAGCCGCATCAATTGCCACGCCCGGAAAGAAAATAGATATTTCCTGCGCCTAACGCGGCCTCTTGATCTTCTGTGGCGCTCACCTGAACGAAGATGGTCCCGTCGGGGTTAAAGACGGTCAGCTGATCGGAGATAATTGCGGCACGACTGCTATCGACTGAGCACGCGAGGATCCCAACTATCGCAAGCGCTGTGTTTATCTTCACTTTCACGATCGCCTCCCCTTGTCGACATATAGTCCAAACCGCAAACAGTGTCGAATAAACGTTAGGTGCATGTCAACTGATAATCAGACTTAACATCTTAAAATAATATTGCAGTGCACACCTAAAGTTAAAGAGCTGGCCAGGATGGCGCGCTCTCGAGCACGCCGTCGCGCAGGCCGACTAGCTCCTCCTTGGCCTCCAGCGTGGCGCCCGATAGTCGGTAGCAGGCATTATGCGCCTCATCCTCGAGCTGGGATGCGCGTCATCCTCGAGCCGGGCTGCACGTGGATGAACCCAGACGTGCACGTAGCGTTTGGCCGAGAGATCCCGCCCGGGGCATAGGGCGGAAAAATGATCTCGACAGAATGATTTTGCCTGTTTGAACCTGTATGGGCTCGGGTGACAGACTCCAATCCGTCCCCGCGATCGCGCCGGCCGGCGCCGGCCGTCACGGTTAGTGCAGATCTCGCTCATATTTGTTCACGTCATGCGCGGGCTTGTCCCACGCATCCCGATTGCCCGTGCGCCATGGTGCCTCATATGTCGGGATGGCCGGGACGAGCCCGGCCATGATCACGTTGATTTCACTCGATCGGAGCATGCTCTAGCTCCGAGCAGGGGCGATGACCTGCTCGCGGGGTTCCATCTGCGCGGCCGGCGTCGAGCGGGAGATCGAGATTTCCTCCTCGGTCATGTCGGCGGGAATGTCCGCGAACAGCGGCGTGCTCAGATAGCGCTCGCCGGTGTCCGGCAGCATGCACAGAACCGTCGAGCCCGCCGGCGCGTCGGCGCAGACGCGCAGCGCACCGGCAAAGGTCGCCCCGGCGGTGATGCCGACGAAAATCCCTTCCTTCTGCGCCAGATCACGGCTGCACCGCAGCGCATCCGCGTTGGCGATCGGGATGATCCGGTCGATTACCCCCGCATCCACTGCGTCCGCGGTCAGCTTGGGAATGAAATCGGGGGTCCAGCCCTGCATCGGATGCGGCTTGAACGACGGATGCGCGCTGGACGCCGAGCCGTCGGCATTGCGCTCCTGCGCAATGCCGCTGCCGAGCAAGGGCGCATCCTGCGGCTCGCAGACGATGATCCTGGTCTGCGGCCGCTCCTTCGCCAGGACCCGGGCGACGCCCTTGAGCGTTCCGCCGGTCCCATAGCCGGTGACCCAGCAGTCGAGCCGCTCGCCGGCGAAATCCGCCAGGATCTCGCGCGCGGTCGTTCGCGAGTGCATGTCGGCATTGGCCTCGTTCTCGAACTGCCGGGTGAGAAACCAGCCGTGCGTCCTCGCCAGCTCCACGGCCTTGACCACCATCCCCATGCCGCGCAGCGCCGCCGGCGTGAGCACGACCTTGGCACCGAGAAAGCGCATCAGCTTGCGGCGCTCGACGCTGAAGGTTTCCGCCATGGTGACCACCAGCGGGTAGCCCTTCTGCGCGCATACCATGGCAAGCCCGATCCCGGTGTTGCCGCTGGTGGCCTCGATCACCGTCTGCCCCGGCTTGAGCTCTCCCGAACGCTCGGCCTCCTCGATGACTCCGAGCGCCAGGCGATCCTTGACCGAGCCGAGCGGATTGAACGCCTCGATCTTCACGTGCAGATTGACGCCCGCAGGCGCGAGCTTGTTGATCCGGACGACCGGGGTATTGCCGACGGTCTCGAGGATGTTGTGATACCTGCGCGCCATCCCGTGCGTCATTCTGCGAGCGGAATCGGGTTTGCGGGCGGCGGATCGATCTGGAAGGTGGCAGCGGTCAGGCAGGTCATCGAGAAGCTGCCGACCGTTGCGACCATCGCCACGAGGCTCTCGAGCCCCAGGCTCTTTTCCGCGGCCGCGTAGCTTGCGTCGCTGAGCCCCTTGCCGGCGAGAATCTCGCTCGCCACCAGAAAGCACGTGCGCTCGCGCGCGTCGGTCAGGCTCGGCTTCTTCCGGGCGTTTATCGCCTCGATGATGGCCTGATCGATGCCCATGGCGAGCGAGTTGCGCACCTGCGCGAACCAGGGATATCGCGCGTTCCAATATCGGGCGACGACGAGATTCACGATCTGCTGCTCCCGGCGGGACAACGGTCCCGCGGCGAGGCACGCGCGCATGTTCTGGCTGGCCTCGAACAGCTTCGGCAGCCGGATGTAGGCGAGGTACGGCCCGCCGACGATGCCGCTCGACTGCTTGGCTGCGTCGTGCACGCGCGCCTGCTCCGGGTTCATCTCGGCCCGGTCAATGATCGGTATGCGGGTCATTCGCTCTCCTCACCTTTTGCGCAGCGGTGCCGCAACGGCGCGGCGCGAGTCTCCGACCGAATCCGCGGCGCGCCCTCGCCCACGCGCAGCGACGGCGCGCGGGCCGACAATCGCGCGTTGAACTGTAGCGAAAGCCGGACCGGGGGTCAGGCGATTTCGCCGCATGGGGAGACTTTTTTCCGC
The DNA here is from genome assembly GCA_036406655.1 of Xanthobacteraceae bacterium. Lineage (GTDB taxonomy): Bacteria > Pseudomonadota > Alphaproteobacteria > Rhizobiales > Xanthobacteraceae > VAZQ01. The sequence continues at coordinate 12,288 of DASXAP010000254.1, forward strand.
GATCCGCATTGACTTCCAAGCCCCGGTCTCGCATCAGCAATCGAGCTTTCGGGCTCTGTCACTGCCTGTCGCGCGCGAAAACACGCCATGCCGATGATTCTGATACTTGCGTTCCGCAACCTGTTTCAGGATCGGCTTCGCTTCATCGCGACCATCGTCGGGATCGTCTTCTCGATCGTTCTGGTGACGGTGCAGATGGGCCTTTTTCTGAGCTTCGAG
>DASXAP010000255.1:0-22074 GCA_036406655.1 Xanthobacteraceae bacterium
GACCAACAAGGTCGATCGCGCCGCCCTGCGCCGGCTGGCGCAGCAGCGCCTGGCGGCCCGGTAGCCGGCAGCATGCCGTCGCGCGCCGACCGGCAGCTGCCGCGCGGGGAGGAGATTTTCCTCGATCATGTCGGTCACTTCGTGCCCGACGCCGAAGCGGCCAGCCGGGCGCTGGCGCGCGCAGGCTTTGCCCCAACCCCGCTCTCGATCCAGGTCAATCCCGATGCCGGCGGCGGAGCCCCGCGGCCGACCGGCACCGGCAACATCACCGCGATGCTGGCGCAGGGCTATGTCGAGGTGCTGTTCAGGACCGCCGACACGCCGCTCGCCCGCGAATTCGACGCCGCCCTTGCGCGCCATGCCGGCGTGCATCTCGCCGCCCTCGCCGTGGCCGATGCCGCCGCCGCGCACCGGCGGCTCGCCCGAGAGCGTTTTCGAATGCGGCCGCTGGTCGAGATGCAGCGGCCGGTGGACGCCGACGGACGGCCCGGCATCGCGGCTTTCACCAGCGCCCGCCTCGAAGCGGGCGAGATGCCGGAGGGCCGCCTTCAGATGCTCACCCATCGCTCCGAGCCGATGGTCTGGCAACCGCGCTGGCTCACCCACCCCAACGGCGCGCGGGCGCTGACCCGAGTCCTCATCGCCGTGGCCGACCTCGAGGAGGCGGCGGCGCGCTTTAACCGCTTCACCGGGCGCGCCGCGGCGCGCACGCCCTCCGGGCAGACGATCGAGCTCGATCGCGGCCGGGTCGAGCTCCTCGGCGCCGACCACCTCGTCCGGCTGCTGCCCGAGCTTTCGATCCCGTCACTTCCCTTCATCGCTGCCTACGGCATCGCTGTGAGGTCGCTGGCGACGCTCGCCACGATCCTCGAGCAAGCCGGTCTGCCGGTGCGTCAGGACGCTCGTCAGGCGACGGTGATCTTCCCTCCCGAGCTCGGGCACGGCGCCTGGCTGTTCGAGGAGGACGATGCGCCGCCGGGCAAAGCCGCGTGAGCTAATTGTTGCCGCACGGCACTTCTCCCGCCGCTCCAATCGCGCCATAATCCCGTGACGCCGTTCGCGATCTTCTTCGCATGCCGGATGCCGCCCCGCCAGTGACGCCGAGCCTCGACGAGCTGTTGCGGCGTCGGCCCTACAATGCCGCGAGCGAGTTCGTCGACGCCAATGTGCTGCGCGGCCTAGGCAACAAGACAGCGTTCACCGATTCAACGACCTCGCTCAGCTATGCACAGCTGCAGGATCGCACCTGGCGGTTTGCCGCGGCGCTGCAGGCCCTCGACGTGCGGCAGGAGAACCGGATCATCCTCCTCTTCCATGACACGGTCGATTACCCCGTCGCGTTCTGGGGGGCGATTCGCGCCGGGGTCGTGCCGATCCCGCTCAATACGCTGCTCACCGCAGAGCAGTACGCTTATCTCTTCGCCGACAGCCGCGCAGTGGCGGCGGTCGTGGCGGCACCGCTCGCGCCCGGCGTGCTCTCGATCCGCGAGCGGGCACCGGACCTGCGCACGGTGCTGGTTACGGAATCGTCCGGCAAGGATCGAAGCGAGCTGCGCGACGTGCTGTTCCTCGACGACGTGCTGGCGCAGGCCGAGCCCCGGCCGTTCACGGCGGCGACCATGTCGGACGAGGTCGCGTTCTGGATGTACACGTCGGGCTCGACCGGGGATCCGAAGGCGGTCAAGCACGTCCACACCAGCCTGATGGCAATCTCCCGCCTGATGGGGCAGGGAGTGATCGGCATCCGTCCCGACGACATTGCGTTCTCGGCGGCCAAGCTGTCGTTCTCCTACGGGCTGGGCAATGCCATGGCGTTTCCGATGTCGGTCGGCGCCAGCACGGTCCTGCTGCCCGCGCGGCCGACGCCGCAGGCGGTGCTGGAGGCCTTGCGCCGCCACCGGCCGACCATCCTCTATGCGGTGCCCTCGCTTTACGCCGCCCTGCTCGGGCATCCCGGGATCGGCCCGGGTGCCGGCTCGGACCGGCTGCGGCTGTGCATCTCCGCCGGCGAGCCGCTGCCCGCCGCTCTCGGCGAGCGCTGGCGCGAGGTCGTCGGCGTCAACGTGCTCGACGGGCTGGGCTCGACCGAGATGCTCAACACCTTTCTCAGCAATCGGCCGGACGACGTCTGCTACGGATCGACCGGCAGGCCGGTGCCCGGCTACGAGTGCAAGATCGTCGACGAGAACGGCGACGAGCTGGGCGAGGGGCACGTCGGCGAGCTCGTCGTGCGCGGGCCCTCGGCCGGCGAAGGCTACTGGAACCAGCGCACCAAGAGCCGCCGCACCTTCGTCGGCGAATGGACCCACACCGGCGACAAGTATGTGCGCGACGGGGACGGCTACTATTTCTACTGCGGCCGGACCGACGACATGTTCAAGGTCAACGGCATGTGGGTGTCGCCGTTCGAGGTCGAAGCGGCGCTGGTGTCGCATGAAGCAGTGCTGGAAGCGGCGGTGGTCGGCAAGGAGGACGGCGACGGCCTGATCAAGCCGAAAGCCTTCATCGTCCTCAAGCGCGGCTATGCCGGGGACGAGCGGCTGATGGAGACCCTGCGAAGCCACGTCAAGGAGCGCGCCGGACCGTGGAAATATCCGCGCTGGATCGACATTCGCCCCGACCTGCCGCGCACCGCGACCGGCAAGCTTCAGCGCTTCAAGCTGCGCGAGCTGTAGCGCGCAGGCATGGCCCGCCTGCCCGGCGTTGTCGCGGCCGTCCATCTGTTGCCCGGGCACGAAGGACCGGATGCGCGAGAGATGTTCAGCCCGAGGACATGGCCGGATCCCGGCGCGTGCAACCCGCTCTCGTCAACTCCGAGCGACCTCACTGCGCCGAGCTCCGGGGCTGGGCGCGGCGGGCGATCCAGTCGGCGACCGCCGGCAGGACGCGGGCCTTGAGATCGGCGCTGATCATGATCGCTTCCTGCGCGCGTGCGGCCGCCGTGCGGCCGCCCGAGCTGGCATGCGCGGGGGCAAACCGGGCGAGCTCTTCGGCGCGTTCGCGATCGGTGAAGTTCTGCATCAGGCCCGCGACGAGATAGTTGGGGAAAGACGGCCCCTGCCGCTCCGCCAGCGCCTCGAAGTGCTGCTGCACGAAATTCCAGGCGAGCTCGGGCTGCTCGCCGTCGGCGGCAACGGTGTTGAGCACGCGGCCGATCAGCGTGCTCGGCAGCTCGCCGGTGAGCGTCAGCTCGAGCGTCCGTTGCGCCAGCGAGGGATCGCGGGCGCCGGCCGCCGCTGTGTAGTACCGCACCCGCTCACCGGTGCCGGTGGCCTTGCGCGCAAGCGCGATGAGCGTGTCGTAAGTGGCGCGGTCGGCGGTGAGGCCGACCAGATGCATGACCGGCTCCCGCAACGGCGGCCGCAGCGCCGCCGGGTCCTGCAGGAAGCCGGCGAAGCGGCGTTTCGCCTCCGCCAGCACCGCTCGATCGCCGAGCCTGCCGAGGGCGCCGATCAGCCGAGCGCGCAGCGGCTCGGCGTCGGGCCCCTCGGCGCCGGCCGCCTCCCAGCCCAGCCGGTCGAGAGCCGGCCGCAGCCTGCTGCGGGCATAGCTGCGTACCGCGTCCCGCTCGGGCCGGTCGCGGGCGAGATGGTCGAGCCGTTCGAGGGTGCGAATGATCTGCTCCCACACCGCGCGATCGCTGCTCGTGCCGATCTCCTCGACCAGATCGAGATAGGATTGCGGCTCGGCGCGGCCGGCCTCGACCAGCGCCCAGCCGTCGGCCAGCAGGTTCACTCGGTCGGCCGGCGCCATCAGCGCGGCCGATCTCGCCAATGCCGCGCGGGTCGCGGCGTCGTACTCGACGCGGTAGTAGCCGACGTCGCCGAAGTTGAGCTTGAGGGGGTCGCCGCATCGCCCGGCGGCGATCTCGCCGCGGTCACCGAGCAGCACCGTCCCGGACGCGCGCGGCGCCGCCGGGGCGGCGAATGCAACCGGCACCTGCCATCGATGCGCCGCAGCGACCCCTCGGCGCGGCGCCTCGTCAGCCGGCAAGCCGGCGGCAATCGTGAACCGCTCCTGGCGGAGCTCGAGGCGCTGCTCGCCGTCCACGCACACCGCCTGGGCGACGACGAGCGGCACCCCGGGCTGCTCGGTGAAGCCCGCAGCGATGTCCGCCACCGGCTTGTCGGAGACGGTCTCCAGCGCGCGCCAGAGGTCGGCCGTGGTGGAATTGGAGTAGGCGTGCTCGGCCATGTATCGGCGGATGCCGTCGCGGAAGCGATCCTCACCGAGATAATCCTCGAGCATCCGGATCAGCGCCTGGCCTTTGCCGTAGGTGATGCCATCGAAGGCGGCCATCGCCTCGCTCTCGTCGGCGACCGGATGCCGGATCGGGTGCGCCGACCGTCGCGCGTCGAGCGTCATGGCGCGCTGCTTCTGTGCGCTGGCGTTGACCCAGCTCCTCCATTCCGGATGGAGCTCGTCGGCGGACTTCGCCTCCATCCAGCTGGCGAAGCCCTCGTTGAGCCAGAGATCGTCCCACCACGCCGTCGTGACGAGATTGCCGAACCATTGGTGAGCCATCTCATGGGCGAGGAAGGTGAAGATGCCGCGCCGTGCGCCGCTCGGCATCGTCGTCGGATCGAGCAGAAGCCTATTCTCGAAAAAGGTGATGCCGCCCCAATTCTCCATGGCGCCGCCGAAGCCGCCCGGCACGGCAATGAGGTCGAGCTTGGGCAACGGGTACTTCACGCCGAAATAATCGTTGTAGTAGCGCAGCAGCCTCGCTGCGCTGTCGAGCGCGAAGCGGCCCTGCCCGCGCTTGCCCGCGGTCGTCACCACGCTGACGGCAACGTCGTCGACGTCGGCGGAGAGCCGCTCGAGCTCGCCCACCGCCAGGACGAAGAGATAGCTCGACATCCTCGGCGTCGGCCGAAACGACACCTGCTTCAGGGTCGGCGTTACCGGCTCCTCGCTCGCCACCGGCATGTTGCTGACGGCGAGGGACGCCCGCGGCACCGTGACGGTAAGCGCAAAAGACGCCTTGAAGGCCGGCTCGTCCCAGCACGGAAACACCCGGCGGGCATCGGCGGGCTCGAGATGGGTCGCGAGCATGCGTTTGCGGCCCTGCGCCGTCGGGTAGTCGACGGAGAACAGCCCGCGCCCGAGCTTGTTGATGCGTCCGGTGAAGCCGATGCGCAGCTGATGCCGGCCGACAGTCAGCGGCCGGCGGAAGCTCAGGGTCGCGGTCTCGGCCGCGGCATCGAGCGCAACGGTGGCGGCCTGCGCCTCGTCGTCGATCGATGCGGCACTGATCGTGAGATCGGCGGCGTTGATCACGAGCCGGGCCACGGGCTCGCGGACCTCGATGCTCACTGTCTCGAGCCCCACCGTCGTCCCCTTCTCCATATCGGGCTCGAGCTCGATCGCATAATGGACCGGCAGCGCAGTCTTCGGCAGCTTGCCCGCAGCCGCGTCGAACGCGTAGCGCGGCTCGGCCGCCGTGCCCTGGACGGCGATGCAGAGGATGGCGAGCCCCGCGATGGGGCTCACGGCGCGCGACCGGACTAAGCGCGATGGGCTGCGAATGCGCATGCGGGTTGAAACGCTGGCTGGAGCCATTCTAGCCGAGGCGCCTTGCAACTCCACCAGGGGCGAACGAGCTTCACTGGAGGTCGAGGCGAGGCGTGCATTGCCTGCCTCACATCCGCCTTGGCAACGCCCTAAACTGGCCCTTGAAGTCGCGCCTCGCGCACGGGATTGGCGGCCGGCTTGCTGTCGCGCTAACTTAGTCGGCGGGACGCGTGGCAGACCTGCATGGCTCGACCCGGCAGCCCTGGCGTCTTCGCCTCCGTTCGCGCGGCGGGGAGTTGAGGGGAGGAATCCGATGCGAAATGGGGCTTTCGGCCGACCGGCGGCTGTTTCGGCTTTGGCCGCGCTCGCGGCGCTGGCGCTCGCCGGCTGCGCCGGGCGCGGGCCGGGGCCGGAAGCGACCGCCGTGGCGCCGCAGCCGGAAATCCCGGCCCGGGTACGCGCCAACGAGATCGTCGGCCGCTGGGGTTACGCGGCGTATCACAAGCCGGAGGATCGCGCGCGCACCGAGGCCAATGCACGGGGCCAGTGCAAGCAGCCGTACGTGATCGGACAGGGGCCGAACGGCGGGGTGATGATGTATCTCGCCGATTCCTCCCAGTCGCAGGAGCTTCGCCTCAAGGGCACCCCGGCCGGCAAGGACTACATCGGTCCGGCCGGTGAAACACCCGGGCCGCAGGATCGCGAGATCGTCTCCTTCGACGGTCGCGTGCTGGTGCTGAAATACGTCGATCCGGAAGTGGACGGGCGTTACGGAACCGGCGTGTTCGTGCGCTGCGCGCCGCGGGCGTGAGCAGCGAACAAGGACCATGACCCAGCGGCTGTTCGCCACGCCTCTGGCGGTGTGGGAGCGCGATGGCCTCAAGGCGGCGCTGGTCAAGGCGGAGCTGCCGGCCGACGACATCGACAATCCCAATGCGTTCTTCTGGCGGTTCGAGTCCGGAGCGGATGTGCCGGTGGGCTTCGGCGGGATCGAGCTGCACGGCGCCGATGCGCTGCTGCACTCGGTGGTGACGCTGCCGCCGGTGCGCCAGATCGGCATGGGCGCCGCCATCGTTGACGTGCTCGAGACCGAAGCCCGCGCCCGCAACTGCCGGGCGATCTATGTTCTCACCGCCTCGCAGACGAAATTTTTCGCCCGCCTCGGCTATTCGCCCTGTTCGCGTGATGCGGTGCCGGAGCCCGTCCGCGCCAGCGCGCAATTCGCCGCGCTGTGCCCGCCGAACGCCTCGGCGATGGTCAAGCGGATAGCGGACACGGGCAGCGACTGAAGCGGAATCTCGAAGCGGAGTCTCGTGCCACATCATCCCTCCCCGAAGAGGAGGGACTATCCGCGGCCTGCCCGCTCGAGCTTCGCAACTGCTGATTAACCATGACGCGGCGCATTTCACACAAAAGAAACTATAACTGGATGAATCAAAACTTTCTTGCGATCGTCGTTAAAGCTCCCCGCCCGATATTTACCATTCCAATGCGCTTTGCCGATTTAGTCGGAGCGCAATCGGGCGAGTGCAACGTTCGTTCCTGCGGCCAGACGGCCGGGCCCGTTCCAATTCCGGGTGCGAGAGTAAATCCATGCGGCGCATCTTCCCCCTCCCCTTCGTGCTCATCCCGATCCTGATGATGGACGGCATCGCCGCGGCCGGGCCGCTGCCCCTCGATTCCTCGCAACGCGCGCCCGCATCGCCGTTCGCGGCGATCTTCAGCGCGTCTCCGGAAAGCCCGCAGGCCGCTCGTCCGGCCGCGGCCGTCCGCGGCGCGTGGGGCGGCGGGTTCTTCGAGTTCCTGTTCCGCGGTCCGCGCGCGGCGGGCTACAGCTATCCGAGTTATCAGCGCGCCGGCGATCTCGGCCCCGGCATGATCGAGGCTCCGGGCTATCCGGGACAGGCGGTGATCGACCCGCGCTATCTCAAGCAGGAAGTGGGCTATGACGGCAGCGAGCCGCCGGGAACCGTCATCATCGAGACCCGCGAGCGTTTTCTCTACCTGGTGCTGGTCGGCCGGCGCGCCCTGCGCTACGGCATCGGCGTCGGCCGGCCGGGCTTCACCTGGTCCGGGGTCCACCGCGTCTCGCAGAAACGCGAATGGCCGGACTGGATGCCGCCCGACGAGATGCTCAAGCGGCGCCCGGATCTGCCGCGCCACATGGCCGGCGGGGCGGACAATCCGCTCGGCGCACGGGCCATGTATCTCGGCTCGACGCTCTACCGCATCCACGGCTCGAATGAGCCCTGGACCATCGGCACCCAGGTCTCCTCCGGCTGCATCCGCATGCGCAACGAGGACGTGATCGACCTCTACGATCGCGTCAGGGTCGGCGCCAAGGTGGTGGTGATCTGATCCGGGGCGCGGCGGCGCCGGCGCGCGACCCCGCTCGCTGCTGCCGCTCCGCCCGGTGCTGCGGGGTCGGAGCGCAGCGCGCGCTTGGGCGCTTCTGCGCCGCGCAGGGCCGTTGCGCCGCAAGCCTCGTCCCGCCTCGAGCCCGGCGCATGGCGCCGAGAGGCTTGCATGGTCCGTGAAAAAGTGAACCATGAGCCGGCACGACGCCTGCGACAAGCCAGGGCCGCCATTGCACGCGCGCCGCACGCGGTTGCCGCCTCGATTGACGGAGGCGTTCTCAGTGAACAGCTCTGCGGCGCTGAAAGGCCGCGAACGGAGAAGCCAATGCTGTGCACCGTGAGGCTCCCGATGCTCTCGGTCGGACTGGCACTCGGTCTGGCAGGTCCCGCAATCGCCCAGGCGCCGATAGCGTTGCGCGTCACCATCCCGGTGATCGGGATGAATTTCCTGCCGCTCTTTGTCGCAGCGGACAAAGGCATGTTCGCCAGAGAGGGGTTCAACGTCGAGATCGTCTCGACCTCCGGCGACGGTCCCGACGTTGACGCGCTGATCGCCGGCAGCGTGCAGTTCACGATCTCGACGCCGAACCGTCTCCTGACCAGCTACGAGCAGGGCAAGCCGCTGTTGGCGATCATGAACATGGCAAATCGCAATGCGATCGACTGCGTGATGAACAAGGACGCGGCGGCGCGGGTCGGGATCGACGCGAGCACGCCGCTCGATCAGAAGCTCAAGGCGCTGAAAGGGCTCAAGGCGGGCGGCACGCGGCCCGGAGCCTTCACCTACCTGGTTCTGGTCGACTACGCCAGGCGCGCAGGACTCGTGCCGCAGCGGGACGTGCAGATTCTCGGGGTCGGCGGCGGTCCGAGCATGATCGCGGCGCTCGAGAACGGACAGGTGGACGTCGCCTGCAACACGAGCCCGACGACCGATCTCATGGTCAAGCGCGGCAAGGCCATCATGTTCACGCACAACTCCGTCGGAAACGATCCGGCTTACGACGACTTCCTGTTCGAGCTGCTCTACGTGCGGCCGGACTATGCCAGGGCCAATGCGGACAACGTGCGAAAATTCTGCCGCGCGCTGCTCGCCGCGATCGCCGACATCCGCGACACGCCGGCCAAGGACCAGCTGCCGCTCCTCCGCAGCCGATTCAGCGGGGTCGAGGACGACATCCTCGTCTCCACCCTCGAGAATTTGAAGCCGATCTTCCGGCGCGACGGCAAGGTGACGCCGGAATCGCTCGCGAAGGCCTCCAAGTTCCTGATCGACTCCGGAGCGATCAAGAGCGGCGCGCCCTGGGAGGCGATCGCCAGCTACGACTATCTCCCGAACTGATGCAGGGATGCATCCTCCAGGAGGCCGCGATGCCGATCAACCGTCGCAACATCCAGCCCGCGGCCCTGCACCAGCGCCGGGTCGACAACCGGGTGCTGTACTCGCACGTCGTGAGCGTGGAGCCGCGCCGGCTCATCTTCGTCTCGGGTCAGCTCGCCCGCGACAAGGACGGACGGATCGTCGGCATCGGCGACATGCGGGTGCAGTTGCGGCAGACGCTGGAGAACATCAAGGCGGCGCTGGAGGCGGCGGGCGCCAGCCTTGCCGACCTCGTCCGCACCAATACCTACGTCACCGACATCGACGAGTATTTCAGGCACACCGACGTCCGGATGGAATACTTCAGCCACGCCATGCCGACGAGCACCACGGTCGAGGTGCGGCGGCTGTCGCAGCCCGAGCTGATGGTGGAGGTGGACGCGATCGCGGCGGTCGGATGACGGCTCCGGCTGCGCGAAGTGACGCATGCTCAGGCTGAAGAACATCAGCAAGCGCTTCCTGGCGCGCGAGCGCGTCATCACCGCCGTCGAGCAAATCTCGCTCGACGTCGCAAGCGGCGAGCTCCTGACCCTGGTAGGTCCCAGTGGGTGCGGAAAGTCGACCATATTGAACATCGCCTCGGGACTGATGCGCCCCACCGAAGGCTCGGTCGAGCTCGATGGTCGCCCGATCGCCGGCGTGACGCGGGATATCGGCTATGTCACCCAGCAACCGAACCTGATGCCGTGGCGGACGCTGATCGACAATGTCTCGTTTCCCCTCCAGGTCGCCGGCGTCGTCAGATCCGAGCGGCATGATCGCGCCGCCAAGCTGATCGCGATGGTCGGGCTGGCCGGGTTCGAGAGGTCCTATCCCCACGAGCTCTCAGGAGGCATGCGCCAGCGCGCCAACATCATCCGGACGCTCATCTACGCGCCCAAGGTCATGCTGATGGACGAGCCGTTCGGGCCACTCGATGCACAGACGCGCGTCATCCTGCAGGACCAGCTCCTCGATATCTGGACCCGAACCGGCGTAACCATCGTCTTCATCACCCACGACCTGTCCGAGGCGATCGGACTCGGTGATAGGGTCGCGCTGATGAGCGCGAGGCCTGGCCGGATAATCAGGATCGACCAGGTCGGCATATCCCGCCCGCGTGACGTCTTCCATATGCACGACAGCGGTGACTTCCGCGCGCTGTACGACACCATCTGGGCGGAGCTCGAGCGGCAGGTGCGGGAGCCGGGGACGAGCGCAGCGGCATGACGGGGGAAGCCAAAAGGGCGCCCGGCAGCGAGCTGCAGAGGGATCGGCGGGCCAGACAGCAGTATCGCCGTCGCGTCGTGCTCGTTCAGCTCGCGCTGATCGCCAGCGTCCTCCTGGCCTGGCATTTCGCGAGCGGGCCGCTGCTCGATCCTTTTTTTGTCGGCAGTCCTCTCGGCACCGCGACGATTCTGGTCAACGACCTGGCCGACCCGCGGTTCTGGAATGACCTGCGGGTGACCGGCACCGAGATGGGCCTGGGATATCTGCTGGGCGGGCTGAGCGGCATCGCGCTCGGCATGCTGTTTGCCCGCTGGAAGCTCCTGGCGGACGTCTTCGATCCCTTCTTTTCCGGGCTGAACAGCCTCCCGCGCATCGCTTTGGCACCGCTCCTGGTGGTGTGGTTCGGAATCGACATCGCCTCCAAGGTGGTGCTGGCGGCGACGCTGGTATTCTTCCTGACGTTCCTCACGACGCTGACCGGGATCCGCAATGTCGACACCGCGCTGATCGACGTTGCGCGGCTGGTCGGCGCGAGCGAGCGGCAGATCTTCCGCTACGTCATGCTGCCGGGTGCAGCCGCCTGGGTGATCAGCGGATTGAAGATGAGCTTGCCCTACGCCCTGATCGGCGTCATCGTTGGAGAATTCCTGATCGCCTCGAGCGGGCTCGGCTATCGACTCAACTATTACAGCACCTCATACAACACCAACGGGTCTTTCGCGATGCTGCTGGTCATGATGGCGCTGATGATGGTCCTGAACGGGTTGATGGGCCTGGTGGAGCGTCGTGTGCTGCGATGGCGCGAGCAAACGGCAGCCGTGATACAACCCTATTGAGCGGTCGCTCACCATGCGCAACCAGCCCGGTCGCACATGGGCCGGCGCCGCACCGCGCTGAGCATCGATCGCTCACGCTGAGCACCCGACCACAGTGGGCAGCAGCGATCGCCGTGGGCTTCGCTGCCGTCCTGTCGCCCGCCGTCTGGAACGGCTTCCCGCTGGTCTTCGCCGACACCGGCGGATACCTGGAGCGCTGGTCCGAGCGCAGCCTGGACATCGGCCGCTCGGCGCTCTACGGCGCGTTCCTCGCGGCCGGGGTTCCGTTGCGGTTCTGGCCGAATGTCGCGGTTCAGGCGGCACTCACCGTCTGGATCGTCGCGCTCGTGCTGAGAGTGAACGGCCTCGGCGGCAGGCCGGTTCTTCTTGGCTCGGTGATGGTCGGCTTATCCGCCCTGACGAGCCTGCCCTGGTATGTCGGGCAGCTGATGCCGGACATCTTCCTGCCGCTCGCGGTGCTGGCGATCTATCTGCTCGCCTTGCCGCGCCAAGCGTTGACGCGCCGGGAGATCGCGGGGCTCATCGCCGTGGTCGGGATTGCGATAGCCTTGCACATGAGCATCCTCGCACTCTCGCTCGTGCTGACGCTTGCCCTGGGGCTGCTCAAGCCCGTCGCGGCGCGCCTGCGAATTGCCGCGCCGCGGCTTGCATGGCCCGCCGCCTCCCTCGTCGCGGGGCTGCTTCTCGCCCCGGTTGCGAACCTCGCCATCACCGGAACATTCGCCCTCACGCCGGGAGGCACGACGTTTCTCTTCGGCCGGCTGGTGCAGGACGGCATCGTCGCCGAATATCTCGCCGATCATTGCCCCGACCGGACGCTCCGGCTGTGCCAATACCGCAACCGGCTGCCGACGGCGGCGGACGACTGGCTGTGGAGCTACCAGAGTCCGCTGCACCGGCTGGGCTGGTGGCGCGCCTTCGAGCCGGAAGCCGGCCGGATCATCCGCGAGAGCCTCGCCGAACATCCGGGGCGGCACCTGCTCGCCGCCGGCGCCGGCTCGGTCCGGCAGCTCGGCCGCTTCAAGACCGGCGAGGGAATGGGCTCGGCCGACAACTGGCACGCGGAGTCGGTTCTCCTGAGGACGGCCCCGGGCGCCGTCGCGCCGTTTCGCGCTTCGCGTCAGCAGAACGACGAGCTCGATTTCACCCTGATCAACATCGTCCAGGTCCCGCTCGCCTGCCTCGCCATGGCGGCTCTGGTCCTCTTCGCCGCCCGGCGGTGGCCCCCAGGCGCTCGACCGGCGGGATGGCTCGCAGCGACCTGCTTGATTGCGCTCTTCGCCAATGCCGCGATTTGCGGCGTCTTCTCCAATCCGAACGACCGCTATCAGAGCCGGATCGTCTGGCTCGCGCCGTTCGCCGTCATGATCGCGCTCCTCGTGCGGGCGCGTGCGGGCACGCCGGCGCTTTCACTCCGAACCGGTATCGGCCATAGCCCGGACCGAGCAGCCAGCGCGAGCATGACGGGTGAAGCCGAGCGCAATCGGCAATAACGTCATGAGAGCAGGTGCAGTCCCCGCGCGAAGCGGCGACACGCGCGGCGTGACGTTCAACCTGATCTCGGGCCGCTCTACGCCTGGCGATTCAAGCTGTGCTTGATCTCCTGCCAGGCCGGGCTCGGGGCGTCCTTCGCCGCTCTTGCCTCCCCGAGCTCGAGAAGCCTGCGACGGATCTCCGCGAGCACGCCCTCGATGGCGTGCGGGTTGGCAATCGGCTCGCTGCTCCTGCGTCTCTCCTCCTGCAGCTCGGCGATGATCGCGTGCTCGGCCTTGAGCAGGGCGCGCAGGTCGGCCCGCCGGTGGTTCTTGGCGCCGGAATGCTCGGCTTGGGACGCGGGCTCGGCGGCGAGAAACTCCGCCACCTGGTCGAGCGTCGCACCGGCGAGGGCACAGGTGGCGAGCGCGAAGGTGTCGCCGGTGCGGATGAGCGAGAGCCCCTTCAGCCTCGCGGCGTAGCGCAGCGCTTCCTCGCGCTCGTCGAGCTCCTGGTTTGGCATCTGTCGCTCCTGTTCGCACATCGAGCGGGTTCGACCTGGATGAGATCGCTGTCGCAGCCAATCACGCGCGAAGGAGTCTTAGCTGCCGGTCGTTAACGCCGTATGCACCAAGAGGCGGCAGGAGGAAAGGCCGGCATCTTTCGCGTCGCCGATGCGATGCAAGAGCGGTAATGGAGCACGTCCGGGCGGTAAGCTGGAACCTCGCCGGTAAATTCAGACCGACACCGAGCGAGGAATTCCGCACCCGGGCGAGCCTCACCGGAGCTGCGCGGGTGCACGTCCTCGTCGCTGATTCGGCATGCGCAAATGCGTGTCGCTGACGCGGCTCCGGCCGCTTCGTCGGGGCAGATCGGCATTCCCGCGCCCGCCGAGAGCCTGCCGCTTGCACCGGCGGCGCCGAAAATGACGACGCGGCTTGGGTCCGGAGCTGCCGCGGAGTCCGGCTGACTGATGCGCAGCGCTTCGGTATATGTTGCAGCAGGTCCTGGCCAGCAGGCCGCGCAGATGTGACAGGGGAGCGAATGGCCGCCGACCGACACAAAGAGGCGCCGGCTTCCCCGCATCCGGTCGCGCGGCGGGAACCGCTGCCCTGGCAGCAACCCAAGCCCGTCGACGAAGACCGCGCGGCGGCGGGGTCGGTCGCCGCCATCTGCGCAAGCTCGAGCTACCGCCTGGCCGAGCAGGATCTCGAGTTCATCACTCGCGACGAGGTCCGCGGCTTGCGGCTGCAGCTCGAGTTCCTCAAGCCCGATCTCGTCCTCGCCGAGCATGGCATCGAGCACACCATCGTCGTCTTCGGCGGCACCCGCATCCCGGAGCCGGCGGCCGCGCGGCGTAACGTCGAAGCGTTGCGGGCGGCGCGCGCCGCCGAGCCCGGCAACGCCGAGCTGGCGCGGCGGCTGTCGGCAGCCGAGCGAATCCTCGCCAAGAGCCACTACTACGACGTCGCGCGGGAGCTCGGCCGTCTGGTCGGTGGGGCCGGCGCCGGTTCGGGCAAGCCCGCCGTCGTGGTGATGACCGGCGGCGGTCCTGGGTTGATGGAGGCGGCCAATCGCGGAGCTTGCGATGCCGGGGCGAAGTCGGTCGGGCTGAACATCGACTTGCCGCACGAGCAATATCCGAATCCCTACATCACGCCCGAGCTTTGCTTTCGCTTCCACTATTTCGCGCTGCGCAAGCTGCACCTTCTGCTGCGGGCCAGGGCGCTGGTGTCCTTCCCCGGCGGTTATGGGACCTTGGACGAGCTGTTCGAGATCCTGACCCTGGTGCAGACCCGCAAGATCACGCCGATCCCGATCGTGCTCGTGGGCGAGGAATATTGGCGGCGCGCGATCGACATGGATTTCCTGGTCGAGGAGGGCGTGATCGCTCCCGAGGACATCGAGCTGTTCTCCTTTGCGGAGAACGCCCGCGAAATCTGGGACGGCATCCTTGCGTGGCACGCTGCCCGCGGTCAGCCGCTGCCGACCTGAAAGGCGGCGCGGGCGCGCCTGCCTCCCGATCGACCGAGCCCCGCATCGACCCGCGCCGCCCGGCGGCCCGAGCGGCAACGGCCGTTTTGACGCACATCAATGACCCCCTCCCTCGGGCGCGTCTCTACTGCGCAGGAGGTCGATCTTCCTCGCGGCGCAGGAGCGTTTTCCCGGTGCGCCGTGCCGTTGAAACATGCGCGGTGCGCGCATCAGCCCAGGGAAAGCTTCAATGCCCCACAAGCAGGTCCTGTTCCGTTCCGCCGCCCGGGAGAAGATCCTGCGCGGGGCCACCCAGCTCGCCGATGCGGTGCGCGTCACGCTCGGGCCGAGATCGAAATCGGTGCTGATCGAGAAGAAATGGGGCCCGCCGATCGTCTGCAATGACGGCGTCACCATCGCCAAGGAGCTCGATCTCAAGGACCCGGAGGAGAATCTGGGCGCGCGGATGCTTCGCCAGGCGGCGGAGAAGACCGGCGATCTAGTCGGCGACGGGACCAGCACCTCGACCATCCTGGCGCATGCGATCTTCGCCGATGGCTTGCGCAACGTGGTCGCCGGGGCCAGCGCAATCGAGGTCAAGCGCGGGCTCGATCGCGCGACCAGGTGCGCAGTGGAGGCATTGAAGGCGCTGTCGCGGCCAGTCGCAACCCGCAAGGAGAAGGCGCAGGTGGGGGCCATTTCCGCCCACAACGACAGCGCCATCGGCGAGCTTGTCGCCGATGCCATGGACAAGGTCGGCGGCGAAGGCGTGATCACCGTCGAGGAGTCGAAGACCACCGAGACGACGCTCGACGTGGTCGAAGGGATGCGTTTCGACCGCGGCTTTCTTTCTCCCTACTTCGTCACCAACGCCGAGAAGATGGAGGCGGTGCTGGAGGACACCCTGCTGCTGATCTCCGACCGCAAGATTGCGGTTCTGAAGGACCTCCTCCCGCTGCTCGACCAGATCGTGAAGGCGGGGCGTCCGCTGCTGGTGGTCGCCGAGGACGTGGAAGGCGAGGCGCTCGCCACGCTGATCGTCAATCATATCCGCGGCGGGCTGAAGAGCTGCGCGGTCAAGGCGCCCGGCTTCGGCGATCGCCGCAAGGCCATGCTGCAGGACATCGCGGTGCTGACCCGCGGGCAGGTGGTGTCGGAGGAGCTGGGGCTCAAGCTCGAGCACGTGGCGCTCGAGCAGCTCGGCAGCGCCAAGCGGGTAGTCGTCGACAAGGACAACACCACCATCATCGGCGGCAGCGGCGACCGCAAGGAGATCAAGGGCCGGGTCGAGCAGATTCGCCGCGAGATCGAGAAGACGACCAGCGACTACGATCGCGAGAAGCTGCAGGAGCGGCTGGCCAAGCTCGCCGGCGGGGTCGCCGTCATCCGCGTCGGCGCGCCGACCGAGGCGGAGATGAAATCGCGAAAGGAGGCGCTCGACGACGCGATCAGCGCAACCAAGGCGGCGGTCGCCGAGGGCATCGTGCCGGGCGGCGGCCTGGCGCTGCTGCGCTGCGTCGAAGCGCTGCAGCGCGAGGAGGCGAAATGCGAGGGCGATGAACGCACGGGCGTGCAGATATTGAAGCGGGCGCTGGAGGTGCCGACGCGGCAGATCGCGGAGAACTCGGCCGTGGACGGCGGGGTGGTGGTTGCCCGCATGCTCGCCGGGCAAGGCAATCAGGGCTTCGACGCCGGCCGCAAGGAGTACGTCGATCTGGTGGAGGCGGGGATCATCGACCCGACGAAGGTGGTGCGGGTTGCGCTGGAGAACGCGGTATCGGTCGCGGGCGTGCTGCTGCTGACCGAGGCCACCATGACCGAGATTCCCGAAACCAGGAAGGAAGCGGCGCTGCAGCCGGAGATGGCGATGTGACGCGGGTGATCAGCGCCGCGGAACGCGCTATAAGCGGCGCTGAGCCCGCTCGCGATCGCGCGGCGAGGGGGCGGACAGCGCCGGGAGAGACGTCATGGGCAGCAGCTTGCGGCAAGTCACCGTCGCCCCGAAGGGCATGGGGCTCTACGATTTCGTGGCCCAGCAGGAGGGCTTCTTCACCGCCGAGGGGCTCGACGTCGATCTCGACTGGAAGACGTTTCGCGGCACCCAGTCGAGCTGGAAAGGTCTCGATTATTTCCAGCGCCCGCAGGACCGGCCGTACACGCGGGACAAGCGCGAGGTCATCCAGGGCGCCTGCGTCTGGGGGACCATCTGCAACGCCAGTGCCGGGATGGGCAAGATGGTGCAGGACGCTTACGGCGTCTCGCCCTGGGCCATTTTCGTGCGCCCGGATTCCAGGATTCGGCGGCCGGAGGATCTCAGCGACGTGCCCATAGCCGTCGGCATGCGCGCCGGCAGCCACTTCAACGTGCCGTTTCGTCTCGAGGCGCATCTGCCGCTCGAGCAGATCAAGGTGGTGAACACCGGCGGTTTCGGTGCGCGGCTCAAGGCGCTGATCGACGGCGAGGTCGAGGCGGCGAGCCTGTTGCCGCCGCAGATCGCGATGGCCGAGCAGCTCGGCTTGCGCAAGATCATCGAGGACACGTTCAAGACGCTGTGGTGGGTGCCCGACCACTTCGAGCCGGAGATCGTGCGCGGCTATCTGCGGGCGCTCGAGCGCGCCGAGCAGGCCATGGATGCCGACATGGCGAGCTATCTGCCGCTGTGGAAGCTCGCCGTCCCCGCGGAATTCGCCGACTACCATCCTTGGGATTTCTCGAAATTCGGCCGCGGCGAGCGCTTCTACTATCGCGCGCTTCCCCGCGACGAGTTCGACGCCACCCTCGCGCAGGTCGAGCGCTGGGGCCTCGACCAGTATCTCAAGGAGCGCAGCTACGAAGAGCTGAGCTACGCGCCATCGGCGTGAACGCATCCGCGCACCGGCGCGCGATCGCGCATCGGGACCTAAGCCGCGCGCAGCAGGCTTGCGACGGAAATGTCCTCATCGAGGTCCGGCCAATGAATACCGTGGCCCCGTCCGATGAACCGCCAGTTGCTCCGCTGCTCGGGGGTCGCCTCGAGCAGACGCGGAAACCACGCGAGCGGCGCCGCTAATTCGCGGCCGTCTGCCAGGATGACCACGATACGATCATCCATTACCGTCACCTCGACCGCCGTCGCGTCGAATTTAACGGGAGAAGTGGGCATTCCATGCCTCCTAGCATCGACTCCAATTGAGGTCTCGCCAAAAGCGCATTACCGTCGCTTCCATCGCGTCTTCAGTGTAACCCGCGCGGCCAACCCCGATGAAGAACATCAACCCCAACCCCTTCACCACCCGTCCCGAGATCGAAGGCACGTTCGGCGTCGTCGCCTCGACCCATTGGATCGCCACCGCCGTCGGCATGGCTGCGCTGGAGAAAGGCGGCAATGTCTTCGACGCCGCCGTCGCCACCGCCTTCACGCTCCAGGTGGTCGAGCCGCACCTCAACGGGCCGGGCGGCGACGTGCCGGTCATCCTGCACGACGTGCGCCGCGGCAAGACCGAGGTGATCTGCGGCCAGGGTCCGGCGCCGGCCAAGGCCACGATCGGTCACTACCGCGGGCTCGGCCTCGACATGGTGCCGGGCACCGGTCTCCTCGCCGCCTGCGTCCCCGGTATGTTCGATACCTGGATGATGCTGCTGCGCGACTACGGGACGATGCGGCTTGCCGACGTGCTCTCGCCGGCGATCTTCTACGCGCGGGAGGGGCATCCGCTGGTCGAGCGCGCCAACGCGACCATCGCCACGGTGGCAGACTTGTTCCGCACGCATTGGCCGACCTCGGCCGCGGTCTATCTCCCCGGCGGCCAGGTCCCGGCGACCGGCGCCCTGCTCGCGAACACGACGCTGGGAGAGACCTATGCGCGCGTGCTGCGCGAGGCGGAGAGCGCAGGCGGCGACCGCATCGCTCAGATCGAAGCGGCGCGCCGGACCTGGCGGCAGGGCTTTGTCGCCGACGCCATAAACCGCTTCTGCCGCACCCGGAAGGTCATGGACGTCAGCGGCGAGCCGCACGGGGGCGTGCTCACCGGCGACGACATGGCGCGCTGGAGTGCCCATGTCGAGGCGCCGCTCACCTATGACTATGGCCGCTACACCGTCTGCAAGCCCGGCCCGTGGGCGCAGGGACCGGTGATGCTGCAGCAGCTCGCGCTGCT
The DNA here is from genome assembly GCA_036406655.1 of Xanthobacteraceae bacterium. Taxonomy (GTDB): domain Bacteria; phylum Pseudomonadota; class Alphaproteobacteria; order Rhizobiales; family Xanthobacteraceae; genus VAZQ01. Next base: position 18,878 of record DASXAP010000255.1, read on the forward strand.
CAAGGGCTTCGACCTCGACGGTGCCGACCCGCGCAGCGCCGAGCTCGTGCACCTCTTGGTCGAGTGCTCGAAGCTCGCCTATGCCGACCGGGAGAAATTCTACGGCGATCCGGACTTCGTCGAGGTGCCGATGAACACGCTCCTGTCGGACGCCTACAACGACGCACGGCGCAGGCTCGTGACGCCCGCGGCCTCGCTCGAGCTGCGTCCGGGCTCGGTGCAGGGCTTCGGCGCCCTGGTGAAGCTGCGTCGCGAGGAGGGCCCGCGGCGGGCGGTGGGCGGGATGGGCGCAGGCGAGCCGACGGTAGGCCGGGTCGGCGAGATGGCCGGCGACACCGTGCATTTCGACATCATCGATCAGGCCGGCAACATGATTTCAGCGACGCCGTCGGGCGGCTGGCTGCAATCCTCGCCGGTCATCCCCGAGCTCGGCTTCTGCCTCGGCACCCGCGCCCAGATGTTCTGGCTCGAGGAGGGGCATCCGGCGGCGCTGGCGCCGGGCAAGCGGCCGCGCACCACGCTCTCGCCCACGCTGGCGCTGCGCGACGGCGAGCCCTACCTGGCGTGGGGCTCGCCCGGCGGCGACCAGCAGGACCAATGGACCACGCAGCTCTTCGTGCGCCACGTCCATGCCGGCATGAACCTGCAGGAGGCGATCGACGCGCCCGCCTGGCATTCCGAGCATTTTCCGATCTCGTTCTGGCCGCGCACCGCGCGACCGGGCGTGCTCGTGGTGGAGCGACGGCTGCCGGCCGCCACCATCGAGGAGCTGGAGCGGCGCGGCCATCTGCTCGAGGTCGACGCCGACTGGTGCGAAGGCCGGCTCACCGCCGCCGCGCGCGACGGCCGCCGCCGGCGCGCCGCCGCCAATCCGCGCGGCATGCAGGGCTACGCGGCGGGCAGGTAGGCTCAGTCCAGCGGCTCGACCTTCACCAGGGCGGCGCCGTGATTGCTGCCGACCCAGAAAGTCGGATTCGCGGTCGAATTGTCGACGAAGACCGTGCGCATGTTGGTTTCGCGCGGCAGCAGATACTGGACCGTGACCCCGGTCCTGGGATCGAGCCGAACCGCACGGTCGCTGTGCATCCCGCCGGTCCAGATGTCGCCGTTCCTGTCGAATGCGGCGCGATAAGGCCAGGTCGCCGGCGGCAATGGCCATTCCGTCACCTTCAGCGTCCTGGTGTCGAACAGCGCAACCTTGTTGCCGCGATATTCGGCGACGAGAATGCGATCCTCGTCGTCGATGTTCATTCGCCGCGCCCGCGCATTCTCGGTCGGCAGCCTGTGCCAGCTGACCGCGCCGGTCCTGGCGTCGATCTTGCCGATATGGCCCTTGGTGAACTCCGCCATCCAGAGATTGTTCTGCGAGTCCGAGATCACCTGGTAGATCGAATGCCGCTCGCCGCCCAAGGCCTCGAGCGGCTGAAAACGCTCCCATTTGCCGGTCGCGAGATCGAGCCGGAAGATCTCCTGGGTGCCGACGCTCTTGGTCCAGACCTTGCCGTCGACGTCGTGGCGCAGCCCGGTGAAGTTCAGCTGCACGCGGTTGTCGTTGTATTCCGGGGCGAGCGGGTAGTATTTGATCTCGCCGGTCTTCGGATCGAGATTGCCCAGCGCGCCCTGGAACATGGTATCGAACCAGAGGGTCCCGCGCTTGTCGAGCTCGAGTGAAAGGTTGCCGACCGGGGCACCCGGCTTGAGCTCCCTGACCGGATATTCGGTGAGCTCGAGCGTCCTCGGGTCGAACCGGGAGATGAAGAGCTCGCCGAAATCGGAATACCAGACCATGCCTTGGGCATCGACCACGATGTCGTGCGGCTCTGTCGTCGGCCGCGGCAGATCATATTCGGTCACGATCACGCGCGTTGCGCGGCCGGCGGGGCGCGGCAGGGTCTTTAGCGGATATTCCCACTGCGGCGCCTCGCTGAGGTTGACGCTGGCGAGGTATTCGGCCTCCTTGCGGAAGCTTTCCGGCGCGCGCGACCGTCCCGGATCGAGCATCCGCTGCGGCTTGATCGGCTGGCTTACCGGCGCGTAGCCGCTCATCCGGGCGAGGACCTGGGTCCACTCGTCGGCGTCGTGGGTCGAACGGACGATGCGCTCGAGGGTGTGGCAGCCGACGCAGTTGAGCAGGAATGCCTTCTGCTCCTCGCTGCCCGGCAGGCTCATCATCCACTCGGCATTGCTCATCTGCGAAGGCAGGTTGCGGGTCTTGCGCAGCTTGAGGTCGACCGTGGTGGTGCGCTCGTCGGCCACCTCGGCTGCCGCCGGGGCGCCGAGATCGTAACCGATGGCACGGATCCGGAGCGTGTATTTGCCGGCGCTCAGTCGATCGGCCGGAAAGCTGTAGCGGCCCTGCTCGTCGCTGACCACGCTCACGGTGACCGTCGACCCGGCTTTTTTGGCACTGACGACGACGCCTTCCATCGCGCCTTCCGCCTCGGAGCTGACCTGCCCGCTGAGCGCGACCGGCGGCCGGCCCTGCGCCCGCACGAGGCAGGCTGCTGCCGGCAGGAGCAGAATGGCCAAGCCTGCGATCAGCCACGGACGTTTGCCTTGCATCGCTTCCTCCTCGGGGATGGGAGCATTCCGACGGCGCGTTCCCGCCTCGGCGACCGTAGGATGGACGCGAGCTCAAATCCAGTAGGCGGGAGCATGGCGGACCGCGCTGCCGCCGCGCCACGGTGGTTGCGCCTCGAGGCAGAGCCGCTCGAGCGACGCTAGACCAGTGTTCTGTCTCTGACGATTGTCTCAGATGCGTGTCCCGGATGCGGTGCAGCACGAGCGCTCGAGCGCAGTCGAATTGATCCGGACCGATAGCGCTCGTGCTGCACCGCTGATCCGGGACCGCCATAAAGATCGAGTTTCGGGCGGTCCCGGGTCTGCAGCGCAACACTTCGTGCTGCGCCGCGCCCGGGACACACGGCAACAAGCGTCAGAGTCGCGCCGCGAACAGCGGGCGCAGCACGCCTGCGCGAAGTCCTGCGCCGGCGTGTGGCCGATCCTGCTCATTCCGTCTTCCACGGAATGGCCCGGCGCTCGATCTCCTGGAACAGCACCGAGGCGATCAACCCGAGGACACCGATCGTGACGATGCCGACGAACATCGTGTCGACCTGCAGCAGCTCCCACGAGTTCCAGATCAGATAGCCGATCCCGCTCTTGGTTGCGACGAACTCGGACGCCACCAGCACGAT
>DASXAP010000256.1:0-16626 GCA_036406655.1 Xanthobacteraceae bacterium
CAACACTTCGTGCTGCGCCGCGCCCGGGACACACGCATACAAGCGTCAGACTCGCTACACTAGGCCAGCCGGGCGAGCGGAAAACGCGTCATGTCGCGCAGCAGCGCGATGAAGCCGTCGGCCTGATGCTCCGCGGTCAGGCGGCCCTTCTCCGCGGTCGCCAGCGAGGCATCGCCCACCGCGCCGTCGGGGTTGAGGTCCTGCGCGATCCAGCCGAAAGCGTGCGGGCCGATGGGCCGCAGATGCGCGTAGCCCTTCTCCATCGCGGCGGCCTCGGAAGGGAAGAGCTTCGCCTTGCTCATGTCGACGAGATCGGGCCGGAAATGCAGCATCAGCGAAGTCTCGATGTCGCCGGCATGGATGCCGTGGGTCGAATCGAAGTGAGCGTAAAGGCCGGCGGGCAGCCCGAAGCGGCGCCATTGCGTGGTGGCGACCAGCATGCCCAGCCGCACCCTGAGCTCGCGCGCCACGATCGCCATCACCTCGTTGTTGCCGCCGTGGGAATTGGCGATGACGAGCTTGCGCAGGCCGGCGCGGTGCACGGCTTCGCCGATCTCGGTCCAGATGCCGATCAGGCTCGCGGCCGAGAAGGTGATGGTGCCGGGCGAGCGCAGGTGCTCGTTCGACTTTCCGATCGTCTGCACCGGCATGAACAGGGCCTCGAGATCGCCGGGCAGGCGGGCGAGCACGGTGTTGACGAGGCCTTCGGCGATCGCGGTATCGGTCAGGACGGGAAGGTGGGGGCCGTGCTGTTCGGTGGCGGCGACCGGCAGCACCGCGATCGTGGAATTGGGATCGAGCGCGGCGAACTCGCTGGTCTTGAGCTCGGCCCAGAAGCGGCTATGGGGCATCTCGCTTTTCCACTCGCTGGCCGGGCGACCGCGTCATGCGATGGCGCGCGCGTCCGCTGTCCGCCAGTCCTTGAGCTTGCCTGGATTCATCAGCCCGTGCGGATCGGCCAGCCGCTTGAATTCGGCCTGCGGCGCATCGATGCGTTTCCAGCCGGCATCGTCGAGCACGAAGGTATGCGGGTTGGACACCGGCACGCCGCGGGCTTCGAGCTCCGCCATGATCTCGTCGAGGCGCTGCGCCGTCGTATAGCGGACCAGCGGCAGGCTCGAGCAGGTCACCTTCCCGAACCGGCGCTGGAATTCGAGATGCAGCAGGACCTCGCCGCGGAAGTGCTCGGCCACCCAGTCCACCAGCTGCAGGTTCCTCTCGGGCGGGAAGCGGAGCTGCAGATAGGTGATCGACGGGTCGACGCGGATCGCGTGCAGCGTCGTGTGGTTCCAGGTGAACTCGTAGAGCGGCTGCAGCCCCGGCCTTTCAAGGAAAGCCACCCTGCGCGCGTCCTCGGCGCTGCGGCGGAAGGTGACCTGGCCGTCATGATCGGTGACCAGCAGCTCGAACGCCGGCGCCTGCGGCTCCGACACCATGACGATCACCATGGCGGGGGCTCGGCCCTGCTCGGGAGGAGCGTAGGGGGCGAGGCGGCGCAGATACGCCACGACCTCGGGATCGTGCACGGTGACGAGCTTCTTGGCGATGCCGTCGCACTCGGTGAAGGCGTGCGCAAAACGTGCCGCCGCCCCGAGCGAGGAGAACGTCGCGATCCGCTCGCACCAGGGATGGCTCGGCGCGAGCGGCAGCTCGACCTCGCTGATGATGCCGTTGACCCCGTAGGCGTGCATCACCTTGAGCACGTCGCGGCCGGTGAGCTCGATGCTGCGCGGGTGCTCCTCCACGGTGACGACCTCGACGGCGAGCACCGCGCCGGGATCGCCGATCTGGCCCCAGGTGCAGGAGCCGGCGCCGCCCGCGCCGCCGGCGACGAACCCGCCGATGCTCGCGTGCTGGCGAGTCGACGGATGCAGCCGCAGCTCGTGGCCGAAGGCGGCCAGCGCCCGGTCGATGTCGAGCAGGCGGGCACCGGCGCCGAAACGGCCGGCAGCTTCCTTGTGCCAGATCACCCGATCGAGCCTTGCCATGTCGACCACGACCCCGCCGTCGAGCGGCACCGCCTGCCCGTAGTTGCCGGTGCCGCCGCCGCGAACGGTGAGCGGCACCCGGTGCCTGGCGCAGGCGGCGGCGACACGCATCAGCTCGTCCTTGTCGCGCGGCACTGCGACGATCTCGGCGCGCTTGTGCTCCAGCATCTCCTTGAGAATCGGCGAGAACCAGAAGAAATCACGGCTGCGCATGCGCAGCGACCCGGGATCGTCCAGGATCGGGATGCCATTGAGCTCCTGGCGCAGCGCGGCGGGAATGGCCATCGGGCAGACTCACGGTGGACGCTGGGCGCATGGTATAGCAGAAGCGCGCCCTGTCCCGCCTCCAGCCACTCGCGCCCCGCATGCGACACATCACGCCCCGATCGATCAGGCCGCCCTTCGCCCGCTACAGCTTCGGCGTGGAGATTCCCCCGAGCCATCGCATCCTGGTGTGCTCGGGTCAGCTCGGTGTCGCCTCCGACGATCACGTCCCGCCGTCGGTCGAGGATCAGACCCATCTGTGCTTCCGCAACATCGGCGAGGTCCTGAAGGAGGCCGGGATGAGCTTCGCCGACGTGGTCCGCATCAACGCCTTCGTGGCCGGCCGCGAGCACCTGCCGGGCTACATGCGCGTGCGCGACGGCTACATCAGCGATCCGCCCCCGGCCTCCACGCTGATCGTCGTCTCCGGCTTCTCGCGGCCCGAGTTCCTGGTCGAGGTCGAGGTCGTCGCTGCCGCCCCCTGACCGCGCACGCCCATGGACGTAACCGCTGCAATCCACGGCGAGCTCACCCGCTGCGGCATCAGGCTTGCCGCCTCGCTGCCGGACGACTGGGTGGCGCCGCTGATCGAGCGGATCGCTGCCGACAATGCGATGCGTCACGTGCGGGTGGCGCGCGAGGCGGAAGCGATCGCGATCTGCAGCGGGGCCTTTTTCGGCGGAGTGCGGTCGGTGGCGCTGATGGGAGCCACCGGCCTGCTCACCTGCACCGGCGAGCTCGCAACGCTCAACCTACGCCACCAGATCCCGGTATTCCTGATCGTGAGCCAGCGCGGCTCGATCGACGACCACCGCATCTACCAGGAGGTGCAGGGACGGCGCACGCTGCCGCTGCTGCAGGCCTACGACTTTCCCTACCACGTGCTCGATCGGCCGGAAGACGTCGGCAGCATTCCCGACGCCTTCGAGACCTGCCGGATGCAGAAGCGGCCGTTCGTGCTGTTCCTGACCCGCCGGCTGGTGAAAGGCGAGGGGAGGGGATGAGAGCGCGGCAGGCGATCGAGGTGCTTGCCCGCAATCGCGGCGAGGCAGTCGCGGTCTGCGCGCTCGGCATGGCCGCCAACGAGTGGTGGGCGGCCACGCAGAGCGAGGACAGCTTCTACATGCACGGAGCGATGGGCTTTGCCGCGAGCTTCGCGCTCGGGCTGGCGCTGTCGCTGCCGCGGGTGCCGGTCTGGCTGATCAATGCCGACGGCTCGCTCTGCATGAACCTCGGCTGCCTGCTCACCGAGGCCGCGCAGGGGGCGAAGAATCTCAGGCATTTCGTGGTGGACAACGGCGTCTACCAGACGGTGGGCGCGCTGCCGATGGTGAACGGCGGACGCACCGATTATGTGGGCATTGCCCGCGCCGCCGGCTTTCTCCGCGTCCGCGCGATCGACACGCTCGAGGAGCTCGAGCGGCAGATCGGCCCGATCGCCGCCGAGGACGGCCCCTCCTTCACCCTGCTGCGGGTCGAGCCGGAGAGCGGCTTCCTGCGCACCCCGCCGATGACCTACGAGGGACCCGAGATGAAATATCGGTTCGGCCGCGCCCTCGAGCGCCGCTTCGGCATCGAGGTGTTCGGCCCGCAGGGCTATTGATCTCGAGCGTAGGCTATTGATCTCGGGCGTAGGATGGGTGGAGGGCGCGCGTAAGCGCGCGCGATACCCATCACCTCGCGCGCGTAACGTGATGGGTATCGCCCGCTATGCGGGCTCCACTACGGATCCGGCTACGGATCCGGCTCAGGTCTCCGACAGCACGCCGAGCGCCAGGAAATGCCGGCGGATGCGCTCGACGTGCTCGATGAAGCCCGTCTCGCTGCGGCTGTGGGCGCCGCGCGGGCGCGGCAGGTCGTTCACCACGATATCGGCTATGCGCCCGGGACGCGACGACATCACCACCACCCGGTCGGCGAGCAGAACGGCCTCCTCGATGCTGTGGGTGACGAACAGCACGGTATTGCGGTCGCGCAGCCACATGCGCTGCAGATCGAGATTCATCTGCTCGCGGGTGAGCGCATCGAGCGCGCCGAAGGGCTCGTCCATGAGGAGGAGGCCGGGCTCCTGCACCAGCGCCCGGCAGATCGCCACTCGCTGGCGCATGCCGCCGGAAAGCTCGCCCGGATATTTCTCCTCGAACTCCTCGAGCCCGACCGAGCGCAGCAGATCGTGCGCCTTCTGCCGATGCACTGCGGGGTCGAGCTTCTTGATCTCGACCGGCAGCAGCACGTTGCCGAGGACCGTGCGCCAGTCGAGCAGCACGTCGCGCTGGAAGACGATGGCGACGTTGGCGACGGCTCCGCGGACCGGGGCGTCGCCCACGACGATGCTGCCGCTGCTCGCGGGGATCAGGCCCGAGACGAGCATCAGCAAGGTGCTCTTGCCGCAACCGGACGGGCCGACGATCGACACGAACTCGCCGCCGGCGATCGCAAGGTCGAGCTGGCTCAGCGCGCGAACCTCGCCGCCGCGCGCGGCCCGGTAGGACTTGCTGACGCCGGAGATCGCGATCGGAACGCCGGCCATTGCGAGCACCCATCCGCGCTCACGCTGCGGCGCAAGGCTATTCGGCGACCTGCGTCGCCACCCTGTTCCACGGCAACGCGACGCGCTCGGCGAGGGCAACGGCGTTGAACAGCAGGACACCCATGAGCGACAGCACGACCACGGCCGCAAACAGCAAGGGCGTATCGAGACGCACCTGCGAGATCAGCTGCAGGTAGCCGAGACCCTTCTCCGCCGCGATGAACTCGCCGACGGTCGCTCCCACGACCGCCTGCCCGATGCCGACCTTGAGCCCGCCGAAAATCGAGGGGAGCGCTTTCGGCAGCCTGATCTTGAGGAAGGTGGTGAGCTCGCCCGCCCCCATGGACTGCACGAGATAGATCATCTCCTTCTCCGCCGAGCGCATGCCGATCACCGAATTGATCACGATCGGAAAGAACGAGATGAGAAAGGCGACCAGCACCTTCGGCAGGATTCCGTAGCCGAGCCACATCACCAGGATCGGGGCCAGTGCGACCTTGGGGATGGTCTGCAGCGAGACCATGAAGGGGAAGGCCACGCGCTCGAACACGCCCGAATAGACCGCGGCCACCGCCAGCGGGACGGCGATCAGCACGCTCAGCCCGAAGCCGAGGAGAATCTCCTGCAGCGTCACGAAGGCGTTCACCAGGAGGAGCTGCCAGGCAGCGATGATCTTGCTCGCGATCACCGATGGGCTCGGCAGGATGTAATCCGGCACGCCCAGCCCGCGCACCGCGATCTCCCACAGCGCAATCAGGAGCGCGAAGATCGCCAGCACCGGGCCGTTGCGGTTGATCCATTCGGCGGCTCGGCCGGGCGCCGCGGGGCTGGCGGCGATCACCGTGGTCATAGGAGCCGCCTCACTGCAGGTACTCGTTGCTGAAATAGGTGCCGAGCGGCTTGAGCCCGGCGATCGCGCCGGTCTCCTTCAGCAGCGTAAGGTTGGCCTCCCAGTCCGATGCTTCCTGCCAGCCGATCGGCTTTCCCGGCGGGGCATTGGTCGAGACCACCGTCGCCTCGACCTGGCGCTCGAGCACATCGGGCTCTTCCGGCACCTTCATGTATCTCGCCATGACCTGGGCGGCGCGCTTCGGATCGGCGATGGCGTCCTCATAGCCTTTGGCGGTGGCCCGCAGCAGCCGTCTGAGCGTCTGCGGGCTCTGCTCGGCAAAAGCAGTGCCCACGATCATCGATGCTCCGAGCAGGTTCAGGCCGAAATCGGATACCCGCAGCAGGTTGAACTTCACGCCCGCCCGCTTCTCGATCTGCGGCCATTCGTTGCTCAGATAGACCGACATGACGTCGATCTTGCGCGTCAGGAACTGCGCGGTGCGGGCGGAGGCGTCCATCTGGATTTGCTGGATCTTGCCGATGTCGACGTGGTTGATGCGGCAGAACGGACCGAGCATGTCGCCGAAGGTCTCGCCGACCGATATCGCCAGCCGCTTGCCTTCGAGGTCCTTGGGTGAGGCGAGCGGCACATCGGGGAACGCGATGACCCCCATCGGTGCCCTGGTCTGATAGAGCGCGATGACCTTGACCGGCAGCCCCTGGCTGATCGCCTGCGCCGCCGACACGGCGGGCCCGTAACCGAGCTTTTCATTGCCCGCGGCGAGCAGCTTGAGCACGGTTTGCGCCCCGGAACCCTCGGCCAGATCGACATCGAGCCCTTCGGCCCTGTAATAGCCGTGGTCGAGGGCGACGAAGAGCGGTGCGTATTCGCCCTTGAGCTTCCAGGTGAACCGTACCGTGAGCTTTTCCGGAGCCTGCGCCAGGGCTGCCTGCGGCAGGCTGCTTGCCAGCATGAATGCGATCCCGCAGGCTGCGAGGAGCCTTGCTCTTGTTCCGGCGCCAAGCTTCATGTCGTCACCTCTCCGGCGGCCTGCAGTCGCAGCTTGGGGCCATGTTGCCGAAGCCGCCGGTTTGTGCCAAGGGCCGCGCCACAGTGTGCTTGCGAAAAATGTGTGCAATGTCCCGGGCTTTTCGCTGCGGCAGCACTTCCAAGCGAGCCTCGCGGGCTTGCGATGGGCGAGCCTGCCGGCGGCCCGCGCGTGAACCGCCTCGAGCCTCAGCTTAGCGATGACGGCGCTCCATTTCCTGTTGAACGGAAAGCCGTGCAGCGAGGCGGGCGTGCCGCCGACGATGACGGTGCTCGACTGGCTGCGCGAGCGCGCGCATCTCACCGGCACCAAGGAAGGCTGCGCCGAGGGCGATTGCGGGGCCTGCACGATCGTGCTCGGGCGCGAGATCGACGGCGCCTTGCAGTACGGCGCGGTCAACTCGTGCCTGATGATGCTGCCGCAGATCGGCAATTGCGCGGTGCTGACGGTCGAGGGGCTGGCTGCTGCCGACGGCACCTTGCATCCGGTGCAGCAGGCGCTGGTGGATGCCGACGCCACCCAGTGCGGGTTCTGCACGCCGGGCTTCGTGATGGCGCTGTTCGCGTTCCAGCAGGGCGGCGAGGGGGCCGATGACCGCCTCATCCACGAGGCGCTCGCCGGCAACCTGTGCCGCTGCACCGGCTATCGCTCGATCATGGATGCGTGCCGGCGAGTGGCGCGAGCGCCCGACCCCGGTTCCGCCGCGGCCGCCGCCACGGCGGAGGCGGTCGCTGCGCTGCCGCCTTGCCCGAGCTATCACCATGGCCAGCAGGTGTTTTATGCGCCTTCCTCGCTCGATGCGCTGCTGACGGCGACGACGCAGAACCCCGGCGCGATCCTCCTGGCAGGCGGCACCGATGTCGGGCTGCGCGTCAGCAAGGATCGCGAGCCGCTGCCGGCGGTGATCTCGACCGCGGCGGTCAGCGAGCTGCGCCGGATCCGATCGAGTGCGGATGCGATCGAGATCGGCGGCGCGGTCACCTACAGCGAAGCCCTGCCGCACCTCGATCGGCACTTCCCTTCGTTCGGGGCCCTCGTCCGCCGCATCGGCTCGCGCCAGATCCGCAACCTAGGCACAATCGCCGGCAATCTCGCGACCGCCTCGCCGATCGGCGACACCATCCCCTGCCTGATCGCGCTCGATGCGATGGTCACGCTGCGCTCGCGCGCGGGCGAGCGCGTGCTGAGCGTGGAATCGCTCATCACCGGTTACCGCAGGACCGCCATGCAGACGGGGGAGGTGATCGCATCGATCCGCATTCCGTTGCTTCCGGCCGGCCACGACTTCGCCGTCTACAAGGTCTCCAAGCGTTTCGATCAGGACATCTCCACGGTGATTGCGGCGTTCCGGCTCGAGCGCGACGGCCGCAGGGTGCGGGAGCTGCGGGCGGTGTACGGCGGCATGGCGCCGCGGCCGCAGCGGGCGGCGCGAGTGGAGGCGGCGCTCCGCGGCCGGATCTGGGCGGCGGCATGGCTCGCCGATGTCGATGGCCTGCTCGCCAGCGACTTCACCCCGATCGACGATCACCGCGGCAGCGCCGCCTACCGCCTGCGCCTGGCCGGTGCCCTCATCCGCCGGCTCCAGCTCGAGACGACGCTGGCTCAGCCGGTCCGGGTGGACGCGCTATGAATGAGCCGCTTGCACGGATTCGTGGGGGAGTGCACGCCTCCGCGCGCCACGACAGCGCGGTCGGCCACGTCACCGGCGGGGCGCGCTATCTCGACGACATCCCGACCGTGCCGGGCACGCTCGAAGCCGCATTGGTGCTCAGCCCCCATGCGCATGCCCGCATTCGCCGCCTCGACTACGCGCGCGCACTCGCCGTGCCGGGCGCGGTGGTCGCCGTCACTGCCGCCGATATCCCGGGCAGGAACGACATCGCGCCCATCCGCACGGACGAGCCGGCGCTCGCCGCAGGCGTGGTGGAATACGAGGGACAGCCGCTCGCGGCGGTGGCGGCGGCAACCCTCGATGCCGCGCGCGCGGCAGCCAGGCTCGTGGAGGTGGACTACGAGCCGCTGCCGGCGGTCCTGACGATCGAGGAGGCGATCGCCGGGGAGCACCTCGTCGCGCCGCCGCAGGTGATGATCCGCGGCGAGGTCGAGCCCGCGCTCGCTGCGGCGCCGCATCGCCTCGCCGGCGAGCTGCGCTGCGGCGGGCAGGACCATTTCTACCTCGAAGGCCAGATCGCCCTCGCCGTCCCCGGCGAGGACAACGCCATCCACGTCATGAGCTCGACCCAGCATCCAACCGAGGTGCAGCACGGGGTCGCCCGTCTCCTCGGCCTGCCGTTCAACGCCGTGACGGTGGAGGTGCGGCGCATGGGCGGCGCGTTCGGCGGCAAGGAGAGCCAGGCCACCATCATCGCCGCAATCGCCGCGCTGCTGGCGTGGAAGGCGCGCCGGCCGGTGAAGCTGCGGCTGCCGCGCGACGACGACATGCGCGCGACCGGAAAGCGGCATCCGTTCCTGTTCCGCTACGAGGTGGGCTTCGATGCGAGCGGCCGCATCCTGGCGCTCGATCTCACGCTCGCCGCCGACGGCGGCAGCGTCGCCGATCACACTCCGGCGGTGCTCACCCGCGCGCTGTGCCATGCCGACAACTGCTACTTCCTGCCCAACGTCCGCCTGCGCGGACTGCCCTGCAAGACCAATACGGTGTCGAACACCGCCTTCCGCGGCTATGGCGGGCCGCAGGCGATGCTGGCGATCGAGACGATCCTCGAGCTGGTCGCCCGCCGGCTCGGGCTTCGCATCGAGGCGGTCCGCCAGCGCAATTTCTATCGCCGCGGCGAGAACGAGGTGACGCCCTACGGCATGACGGTCGAGGACAACATCATCGAGCGCGTGCTCGAGGAGCTCGATCGCAGTGTCGATCTCGCCGGCTGGCGGCGCGACATCATGGGATTCAATCGGATAAGCCCGGCGGTGAAGAAGGGATTGGCGACGATGCCGGTCAAGTTCGGCATCTCCTTCAATCGGCCTGCGCTGAACCAGGCCGGTGCGCTCGTCCACGTCTACACCGACGGCAGCGTCACGCTGAACCACGGCGGCACCGAGATGGGGCAGGGCCTGTTCGTGAAGGTCGCGCAGGTGGTGGCGGAGACGCTGGCGATCGACCTCGAGAATATCCGGGTATCGGCGACCAGCACCGAGAAGGTGCCGAACACGTCGCCTACCGCCGCTTCCTCCGGCTCCGATCTCAACGGCATGGCGGCGCTGCATGCCGCCGAGCAGATCAAGGCGCGGATGCGGGAGGTCGCGGCGCAGCACTTCGCGGTGCCGGCCGCCGAGATCGTCTTCGCAGCCAATCGCATCTATGCCGGCAATCGCAGCCTGGCGTTCGCCGAGCTCGCGGCGCTCGCGTGGGAGCAGCGCGTCTCGCTCTCGGCCACGGGCTTCTATCGCACGCCGGAAATCCACTGGGATGCCGCCGCCGGCCGCGGCCGGCCGTTCTTCTATTTCGTCTATGGCGCCGCTGCGGCCGAGGTGGCGGTCGATACGCTCACCGGCGAGTCGCGGGTGCTGCGCGCCGAGCTGGTGCAGGATTGCGGCCGCTCGCTGAACCCGGCGATCGATCTCGGGCAGATCGAGGGGGCCTTCGTGCAGGGCATGGGCTGGCTGACGACCGAGGAGCTCTGCTGGGACGGGCGCGGACGGCTGCTCACGCACGGGCCCTCGACCTACAAGATCCCGGGCAGCCGCGACGTGCCGCCGGTCTTCAACGCCCGCATTCTCGATGATGCACCGAACCCGCAGGCGACCGTCTTCCGCTCCAAGGCGGTCGGCGAGCCCCCCTTGATGCTGGCCATCTCGGTCTGGCTCGCGATCCGTGACGCCATCGCGAGCCTCGCCGATCATCGGCTCGCCCCGCATCTCGATGCGCCGGCCACCCCCGAGCGCGTGCTCGCGGCGGTCGACGATATCCGCGCGCGGGCCGGCACATAGTGCAGATCTCGCTTTTGTTTGTTCACGTCATGCGCGGGCATAGCGCGTCGTAAGACGCGCGTGAACGCGCTGGTGTCCCGCGCATCCCGATGGACGGGCACCATGGTGCCTCATGTATCGGGATGGCCGGGACAAGCCCGGCCATGACGACGCTGATCTCACTCGATCGGAACATGCTCTACTAGATCCTGTATAAGACGCGTCCTTCATTGCCGCACGCGGGCTGCCATGCCGCCGATCATCTCGATCTCCGAGCTGTCGAAGACCTATGCCGGCGGATTTGCGGCGCTCAGGAACGTCAACCTCGAGATCCGGCGCGGCGAGATCTTCGCCCTGCTCGGCCCGAACGGGGCCGGCAAGACCACGCTGATCAGCATCATCTGCGGAATCGTCAATCCGTCGGCCGGGACCGTCCTGGTGGATGGGCACGACATCATCGCCGATTACCGGGTGACCCGCGCGATGATCGGCCTGGTGCCGCAGGAGCTGACTACCGACGCGTTCGAGACGGTGTGGGCGACCCTGAGCTTCAGCCGCGGGCTCTTCGGCAAGCCCCCCAACCCGGATCACCTAGGCAAGGTGCTCAAGGACCTCTCCTTGTGGGAGCGCCGGCAGAGCCGGATCATGACCTTGTCCGGCGGCATGAAGCGGCGGGTGCTGATCGCCAAGGCGCTCGCCCACGAGCCGCAGATCCTGTTCCTCGACGAGCCGACCGCCGGGGTCGATGTCGGTCTGCGCAAGGACATGTGGGAGGTGGTGCGCGCGCTGCGCGCGTCCGGTGTGACCATCATCCTGACCACGCATTACATCGAGGAAGCCGAGGAGATGGCCGACCGGGTCGGCATGATCAACAACGGGGAGATCATCCTGGTCGAGGACAAGGCCGAGCTGATGCGCAAGCTCGGCAGGAAGAAGCTGACGCTGCAGCTGCAAAGGCGGATCGAGGCGGTTCCGAGCGAGCTGTCGCAGCATCGGCTGACCTTGTCGGCCGGGGGCGACGAGCTGATCTACAGCTACGACACCCAGGGCGAGCGTACCGGCATCACCACGCTCCTGCAGGATCTGAGCCGTTCCGGCATCGGTTTCCGCGATCTGCACACGACCCAGAGCTCGCTGGAAGACATCTTTGTCGACCTGGTGATAGCCAAGAGATGAATCTGCGCGGCGTGGCGGCGATCTACAGGTTCGAGATGGCGCGCACCGGACGCACGCTGCTGCAGAGCATCGTCTCGCCGGTCATCTCCACCTCGCTCTATTTCGTGGTTTTCGGCGCCGCCATCGGCTCGCGCATCACCGAGATCGAGGGGGTGCGCTACGGCGCCTTCATCGTGCCGGGACTGATCATGCTGATGCTGTTGACGCAGAGCATCTCCAATGCGTCGTTCGGCATCTATTTCCCCAAGTTCGTGGGGACCATCTTCGAGATTCTGTCGGCGCCAATCTCGCCGTTCGAGATCGTGCTGGGCTATGTCGGAGCCGCCGCCACCAAATCGACCATGCTCGGGCTGATCATCCTCGCCACCGCCGCCCTCTTCGTGCCGCTCAGGATCGCGCATCCCGGCTGGATGCTCCTGTTTCTCGTCCTCACCTCCGTGAGCTTCAGCCTGCTCGGCTTCATCATCGGCCTGTGGGCCGACGGATTCGAGAAGCTGCAGTTCGTACCGCTTCTCGTGGTCACCCCGCTCACCTTCCTGGGCGGCAGCTTCTACTCCATCAGCGTGCTGCCGCCGGCCTGGCAGACGGTCACGCTGTTCAATCCGGTGCTCTACCTGGTCAGCGGCTTTCGCTGGAGCTTTTTCGAGATCGCCGACGTCAATGTCGGCCTGAGCCTCGGCATGATCGTGTTGTTTCTGCTTGTGTGCCTGGCGACGGTATGGTGGATCTTCCACAGCGGCTATCGGATCAAGCATTAGCGGCATCTGATAGAATCAGCGACGTCATGGCCGGGCTCATCCTGGCCATCCAGCTCCATGAGACATGGTGCCCGCGGCAATCGGGATGCGCGGGACAGGCCCGCCCATACGCTCGAAGATGGGCGGACAATCCAGGGCGCCAGCAATGACCCATCCAGCTTCCAGGCAATTCAAATTATTGCTATCGTTCAAATCAGTTCGGTGATGGTGCATCCCGGATCCGCGCAGGAGAAGCAGACATGCCATACCAGATCGATCATATCGACCCGACCAGGACGGCGATGATCGTCGTCGACATGCAGAATGATTTCGTGGCGGAGAGCGCAAAGCTCCAATCTGCGGCAGCCGCCGCAATGGTGCCAAGGTTGGCTTCAACGCTCGATTTCTGCCGGGAAAAGGGCATCCGTGTCATCTATACGGCTCACGTCCATCGACGCGACGGATCCGACATGGGACTCTACGACGATCTCTATTCGCCTATCGCCGATCGCTCGACACTGGTCGATGGAACTTCGGGTGCGGAGATTTTCCCCGGCCTCGCTCCCGCTTCAGGCGAGCACATCATCAAGAAGCATCGCTACAGCGCTTTCTTCGCCACCGACCTCGACCTCGTCTTGCGCGAATGGGGCATCACCACCGTGATCATCTCGGGGACAACGACCGAGAACTGCTGCCACGCCACTGCGCGGGACGCGATGTTCAACAATTACAAGGTTGTCTTCCTGTCCGATGCTACCGGATCGTTCGATTATCCCGATGTCGGCCAGGGAGCCATGTCGGCGGAGGAGGTCCATAACGCTACTCTGTGCATTCTCGCTTTCTCCACCGCTCACGTCATGACGGTCGACGAATTCAAGGCGCTGGTCGCGCACGGTACGGCGGCGGCTCGCGCCGAGGGTAAGAAGGCGGCATAGGCGGAAGCAGGCGGCTCAGGTCGGCGGACCCATCGGGCAGGACCTCCGCGACTTGCCGGTCCTTGGCGTCCAGTCGATGCGTCATCGCGGGGCGGCTTGGGCGCCGCCCCGCTGTTACGACGATCTACGAAACAAGGGGGCGCTTTCCGAGGGTCACTCGATGACCTCATCGGCCGAAGAGCTCGCGCCCCTCGAGCCTATGAGAATGCATGCCCCTGCCCCTCCACCAGGATGCCCTCACCATACGGGCTAGCCCCCGATCCGGCCAGAAAGGGACGGTTTTCCTCGGCCCCTCCCACGACAAAAGTCGACCCGAGGCGCCGGGGGGCAGTGCCTCGGGTCGCACGCACGCTTCGGCGATCGCGCGGACGGCTCCGACGAAGCGGCGGCCGCTGTGTGCGCGCTCCCGACGGCTCAGAAGGCGACCGACCCCTTGATCGCGGCGGCCGCGTCGGCGGGAACGACCTTGCGCGCGGCGAAGTCGTCCCAGCTCTTGAACCTGGCCTTGGCGCGGGCCTCGACGATCGCCTTGGCGCGGGCCGGGCCGATCTTCGGCAGCTTGTCGATCTCGGCCGCGGTGGCGGTGTTCAGGTTGACCTTGGCGGCAACCGGCGCGGTCGCAGCGCCGGTGGTATGCGGCCTTGCCGGCGCGGCCGGGGCGGCCGGGGCGGTGACGGCCGGCGCCGGTCTGCCGGATTCGGCGGGCGGCATGCCCTGCGCGAAGGCGGGAGCCGCCATCAGTGCGAGCGTCGCCGCGGTGACGAGAAAACGACGGGTGGTCATTGTGCTGTTCCTTTGCTGGTCCGCGCGGCCTCGACTGCAAGCCGAGCGGTGCTTGTTACGCGTCGATCGGGCTTCGTCGGCAGAAGGAGCGCGGGCGATCGCCGTTCGACTGGTGCGCTTCATACCCGATCGATTTCGAACGGCGCATGGCTGGGCCGTTCATCCGCCATTCACCCGCGGCTTGCGCCGCTGCGCGGTCGCGCCTGCCGTCAGCTGCCGCGGTAGGTGGTGTAGCTCCAGGGCGTGACCAGGAGCGGCACGTGATAATGGCCTTCGGGCTCGGCAATGGCGAACACGACCGGCACGACATCGAGGAAGCGCGGATCCGCGAGCGGCAGGCTGCGCGCCGCGAAATACTCGCCGATCCGGAAGCGCAGCTCGTAGCGGCCGATCGGCAGCGGCCGACCCTCGATCAGCGGAGCTTCGGTACGGCCGTCACGGTTGGTGATGCCGCGGCTGACCGCGCGGCGCTCGGCACTCTCCGACAGCTCGTCGAGCTCGATCGCGATGCCCGCTCCCGGGCAGCCGCCATGGGTATCGAGCACATGGGTGGAGAGGCGACCGTGCACCGGCAGCTTGTCGTCCGCCTCGATCCGCTCGTCCAGCCGCAGCGCGACAATGCGGAAAATCTCCGCGAGCGCGGTCTCGACCTCGCTGCCGCTGTCGTTGTCCAGGCGCCGCTCGAACTGGCGCAGGATCGAGTCCTTGCCGTGCCGCCGGACGCAGATGATGAACGGCATGTCGAACTTGCCGCGATAGGCAGCATTGAGCCGATGGAATTCCGCGAGCTCCGCCTCCGCCAGCCGGTCGAGCCCGGCACTCGCCTGCTCGGCCTGCGAATCGCGGCTCATGCTGCCGGCGCGGGCCGCCTTGCCGGCGAGATCGGGATGCGCCCGGATGAGCCCAAGGTGCCGGTCAGCCGGCGCCCCCTGCACCGCGGCCGTCATCGCCGCCTGGAGCGCGGCGAGCGTGGCGAACGGACGCTGGCCCGACACCGCCTGCGCCACCCACGGCGCGTGCTCGTAGATGTCGCCCAGGGTCGCGATGAAGGCCGCCTCGTCGGCACGGTTCAAGCTGTGCAGGGAAACCTTGCTCCGCATGCGCATGGGGGTGAGCCTCTCGTCGGTGTCATGCCCGCGCCGCCGCCGGCATCGGCGTCCTCACTGTTGCGCGGGTCCGGAAAGACATCGGAGGGGCAGAAGCGGGGCTGCCCATCCGAAGCGCGGCAGGTCCCCCGGCCGGCAGCTCGACACATTCTCTATCCGACCGCGGGCGCGAGCGCGGCCCGCGCCTTGTGCTCGCGATGCCAGTGACGCGCGATGTCGAGCCGCGTCGCAATCCACACCCGCTCGCGCCCGGCGACATGGTCGAGGAAGCGGGCGAGCGCCGCCGCGCGCCCGGGGCGCCCGACGAGCCGGCAATGCAGCCCGACCGACATCATCTTCGGTGCCGCTTCGCCCTCGGCGTGGAGCAGGTCGAAGGCGTCCCGGAGATAGCCGAAAAACTCGTCACCGCCGCCGAAGCCCTGGGCATTGATGAAGCGCATGTCGTTGGCATCGAGCGTGTAGGGAATGATCAGGTGCGGCCCTTTCGGGCCGGTCACCCAGTACGGCAGATCGTCGGCATAGGAATCGGATGAATAGAGAAAGCCGCCCTCGTCGAGGACGGCCTTCAGCGTGTTCACCGAGCCGCGGCCGGTGTACCAGCCGAGCGGGCGTTCGCCGGTCGCCTCGGTGTGCAGCCGGATCGCCTCGGCCATGTGCGCGCGCTCCTCGGCCTCGGGCACGTCCTTGTAGTCGATCCACTTGAGCCCGTGGCTGGCGATCTCCCAGCCCGCTTCGCGCATGGCCGCCACCGCCTCGGCATGCCGCCGCAGGGCGGTCGCCACGCCGAACACCGTCAGCGGCAGCCTGCGGGCCGTGAACAGGCGCCAGATCCTCCAGAAGCCGGCGCGTGCGCCGTACTCGTACATCGACTCAACGTTCATGTGCCGCTGGCCCGGCCAGGGCTGCGCCCCCAGCACGTCGGACAGGAACGCCTCGGAAGCCGGGTCCCCGTGCAGGATGCTGCGCTCGCCGCCCTCCTCGTAATTGAGCACGAATTGCAGCGCGACGCGCGCGCCGCCGGGCCAGCGCGGATCGGGCGGGCTGCGGCCGTAACCGATGAGATCGCGGGGGTAGTCGCCCATGGGCGCTTCACTTCTCCGGCGCGCCGGCCGCCAGCCACGCAGCGAGGATTTGACGCTCCCGTGCGGTCATGTCGGTGACGTTGCCGGGCGGCATGGCGTTCGAGCGCACCGCGTTGATCTCGATCTGGTGGGCGTGCCGGCGCATGTCCGTGGCGTTGTCGAGCACGACCTCCTTGGGCGGGGCGTGCACGCCGGGCCAGACCGGCTCGCGCCGGTGG
>DASXAP010000257.1:0-7385 GCA_036406655.1 Xanthobacteraceae bacterium
CCGTGCCTCTCCGCCTGCACGCTGGTGCTCAGCGCGATCCCGCGCGAGCGCATTTGCGTCACCCGCCGCGCCATTCTCGGCTTCCATGCCGCGCGCTGGGTCGACCGCTCCGGCCGCCAGTACGACGCCTCGCGCGAGACGCGGCTGGTGGCCGCTACCTATCCGGCGGCGGTGCGCAGCTGGATCAGCCGGCACGGAGGTCTCACCTCCCGGCCGATCTTCCTGCGCGGCCGTGAGCTCGCCGCACTCTACCCGCGCTGCAGCTAGCCCTTAGGACGCGCTGGCAGCCGGGTTGCGTACGGTCGGCAGCTCGACGACGACGGTGTCGAATTCCGCCTGCAGCCCGCCCTCGATGATCGGCTGACCCGGCATCTTGTCCAGGGGCTCATACCAGGGTCGTCGCTCGACCACTCCGCCCTCGAGCGATTGCGCGATCAGCTTGCCGATCTCGTCCCCGTGCAGCGGCACCAGCCGATTATCGACGTCGTAGCGGTATAGCTGCGGACAGAAATAGAGGACGTGGATGCGCGGATCATAGCCTTCCACCACGAGGTAGTGCCGCGGACGCAGAAAGACGTTGTATTTCCTGACGACCTTCCGCTCGAGCGTCGAGCGGGCGACCCGCAGCTTTTCCAGTGACGGGCCGACAATGGTGCCGGCTTCCAGCAGGATAACCCAGTCCTTCTTCGCGGCGTTATCCGGATGGATCGGGATCAGGTGCGGCGGCACTTTTCTACGCAACAGACCCATTGTGGTCCTGGCACGCGTGCTGTTACCCCGGCTGAGAGAGTAATGAGGCGGATGCCGGGGTCAAGCCGCCGGAGCAGGAAAAAGCTCGCTCGGTTAAGGCCGGGTTTGATCGAGATGGAGAGCGGCAGGCCCGGAAAGGCTGACCGATAGATGGTTTACGTTGCCGCAAGTGCGCGGCTGTTCAGGAAGGCGCGTTCGGCGATGTCGCTCCAATGCATTGTTGAATCGCGGAACTGCCGATAACTGGCGTGGATCTTTCTGGACAGCTCGTCGCTGGCGCCTGTCTCGGCCACGACCTCCTCGCTGATCTTCAGAAAAGCCTTCAGCAGTGAGTCATCGAACCTCACGATCTCGATCAGGCTTTCATCGCGCAGCTTGCGCAACGAGAATGCATTATTGGCGTTGAACTCCGCCAAGGAACGGGCGTACTCGCAAGCCGCCGCCGTCTCGATGATCCGCCGGTCGCCGGGGTCGAGGCTCTCCCATAACCTCCTGTTGATGCCGAGCGAGGAGCCGGTGCCGGGCTCGTGAAACCCGGGGTAGTAGTAATGGCCCGCGGCCTTGTGGAGACCCATGGCCATGTCGAGCCAGGGACCGACCCATTCGCTGGCGTCGATGGCGCCCGACTTGAGCGCCGGCACGATCTCGCTCCCCGGCAGTGTCACGACGACGGCCCCCAGCCGTCGAAGCACCTCGGCGCCGAGCCCGGGCATCCGGTAACGCAACCCCCTCAACGTCTCCAGCGAGGCAATCTTTTGCGTGAACCAGCCGCCCATCTGCGTGCCGGTATTGAGGCAAAGCAACGACTTGATATTGAACTGGCCGCTGAGCGCGTCCCACAGCTGCTGGCCGCCGCCGTGGTGAACCCAGGCGAACAGCTCGTCCGCGGTCAAGCCGAAGGGCACGGCCGCGAAGAAGTTGAACGCGGGCGACTTCTTCTCGAAATAATACTCGTCCGAATGATACATGTCGGCGATGCCGGCGCTCACCGCATCGAAAGTTTCGAACGGTCGCACCAGGGCGCCGGCGGCAAAAACCTCGATCTTGATGCGCCCGCCGCTCGCCGCGCCGATCGTCTGCGCCAGACGAACCGCGCCGGTCTGCAGGCCGGGCGTGCCCTCCGGCCAATCGGTCACCATGGTGAGCTTTCGCAGGCCCTGCGCTATCGCCGGCGCCGGCAGGGACGAGAGGGTGCCGGCAGCGACCGATGCGGCGCCTGCGACAACATCCCTGCGCCTCATGCCTGCCTCTGTCCGGGCAGCGTCGCTGCTCGACATGCCATCGCTCAGGCGAGCCTGCGGCTGTTCAGGAAAGCGCGTTCGGCGATGTCGCTCCAATCCATGATCGAGGCGCGGAACTGCTCGTAGCTTTTGTAGATCTTCCGGGAAAGCTCGTCTCCGGCCCCGATCTCGGCCACCACCTCCTTGCTGAGACGGAGAAACGCCTTCAGCAGAGGGTCCTCGAACTTGAGGATCTTGACCGTGCCTTCATCGCGCAGCTGGCGCAGCGAGCGCGCGTTGTTGGCGTTGAACTCCGCCAAGGAACGCGCGTATTCGCATGCGGCGACCGCCTCGATGACCCGGCGGTCGCCGGCGTCGAAGCTTTCCCACACCCCCTTGTTGATGCCGACCGCAAGCCCCGTGCCCGGCTCATGAAAGCCGGGATAGTAGTAATATCCCGCGGCCTTGTGCAGCCCCATGGCCATGTCGAGCCAGGGCCCGACCCATTCGCAGGCATCGATGGCGCCGGACTTGAGCGCCTCCATGATGTCGCTCGGCGGCAGAAGCACCACGATGGCACCCAGCCGTCTGAGCACCTCGGCGCCCGGGCCGGCCATCCGGTAGCGCAATCTCCCGAATTGCTCGGCCGAGGTGACCTCCTGGGTGAACCACCCGCCCATCTGGCAGCCGGTGCTCGTGCAAAGGAGCGATTTCACGTTGAACTGGCCGCTCAGCGAATCCCACAGCTCCTGGCCGCCGCCATGCCGGACCCACGCGAGCAGCTCATCGGCGGTGAAGCCGAATGGCATCACGGCGAAGAAGTTGAAAGCCGGTGATTTCTTCTCGAAGTAAGCTTCGTCCGAGTGGTACATGTCCGCTACCCCCGCGCTCACCGCGTCGAAGGTCTCGAACGGGCGGACCAGCGCGCCGGAAGGAAAAACCTCGATCTTGATGCGGCCGCCGGTCGCGGCGCCGACCGTCTGCGCGAACCGAACTGCGCTGGGGTAGTGGCCCGGCAAGGTGTCGGGCCAGTCGGTGACCATTTTCAGCTGCCGCATTCCCTGCGCGATCGCGGGCGCCGGAAAGCTCATGCTTGCCGCGCCAGCCAGTGATCCAGCCCCCGCGAGGACATCTCGCCGCCTCATGCTCCCTTCCTTCCTGCAAGCAACATCGCCACCTGCACCATCGCCAACCAG
Organism: Xanthobacteraceae bacterium; assembly: GCA_036406655.1. Lineage (GTDB taxonomy): Bacteria > Pseudomonadota > Alphaproteobacteria > Rhizobiales > Xanthobacteraceae > VAZQ01. The sequence goes on from DASXAP010000257.1 coordinate 3,167, forward strand.
GATGTCACGCCGCTTCATATCGCTCTCTTCAAGAGTGGAATCGGCAAGCGGAGCCCAGCCACCGGGTAATTTCCTTCATATTCCCGGTGTTTACTTTAACCGCCACGGTAAATCTCTGCTACTCTAAAGTCCACACAACTACCAGACATCCATGGCGGCATTGGCGATAGAGACGCAGAACGCCGAGCCTGCGACGCGCAGACGTTGGACGCCGGGCGTGCGCGCCCGGCTGCTGCTCGCATTCGTCGGCATCAGTGGCTTTGCCGTTCTTGCCGCGGCGGCCGGCATCTATGCATTCCGCCAGGTCGGTGATCGCCTCGAGCTGATCGGCGCGCGCGTGCCGCAGGCGGTCAGCTCGATGGAGATCTCGCGCGCCGCCGACCGCCTGATTGCCTCGGCCCACGCCCTGCTTGCCGCAACCACACCGGCGGAACGCGATGAGGTATCTAGCCGCATGCGCCCGGAAGCCGATCGCCTGATCATCGGACTGACCGATGTCGGACGCCGCGCCGGGGGCGCCGGCGAGGCGGCGGTCGCAATCCAGCTGCTCGTCGCCTCGCTGCGCTCCAATCTCGCGGAGATCGACAACCTGGTGGGACGGCGCCTGCAGATCCGCGAGCGCCTTGCCGGGCAATTGCAGGCGGTGTTCCAGATCAATCAAGAAGCGCAACGGCTGTTCTCCCCCTGGTTTCAGGTCATGCAGATGCAGATCAGTCGCACGCTCGATGAGGCACGCAAGCGCGAAGCCGACCCGGCCGCGCAAGCGGGGCGGGATCTTGCGGCGGCGATCGTGCTCGACCGGTCGGCGCAGGCGGCGCAACGCGGCTTCTCCGCGATGTTCGACCAGCTGGTGCAGACGGCGACGGTCGCACAAAAGCAGCGCCTGCCGGTGATCGAATTTCAGCTGCGCCGGGGGCTGGATGACCTCGATGCAAAAGCAAAGGATCTCGATCCGAAGCTGCGCGCCCTGTTCGTCGAGCTGATCGGCCGGATTCGCGCGCTTGCGATCGGGCTGGACGCGATTCCCGCCGTCCGTGGCCGCGAGCTCGACCTGATCGGCGGCGCCGAGAAGCTGGTCGGGGAAAACGCCGATCTGTCGGTTCGCCTCACGGCGGCGGTCGACCGGCTGGTGGGAGAGGCGGAGACGGACGTGAGCTCGTCGACCACGAGCGCCATCTCCGTGCAGCGGCTGAGCGCCCGCATCCTGCTTGGGTTCGCGGCGTTGAGCCTGCTCAGCTCGATCCTGATCGTCTGGCTCTATGTGGGCCGGAATCTGATCCGCCGGCTGATGCGCCTCAACGCGGGCATGCTCGCCATCGCCGGCGGCAGCCACCACAGGCCCATCGACGTTTCCGGCGACGACGAGGTCGCGGAAATGGCGCGCGCGGTCGAGGTGTTCCGCAGGAACACGGTCGAGCGGGACGAGCTGCTGAGCGAAAAGGCGCAGGCCGCCGAGCGGCTCGAGCAGCAGGTCAAGGCGCGCACCGCCGAGCTCGCGCGGTCGGTCGAGGAGCTGCGCGCACTCGGCGAGGTCTCCCAGGCGGTCAACTCGACACTGGACCTGCAGACCGTGCTCGACACGATCGTCAGCAAGGCGGCGCAGATTTCCGGCACTGAGGCGGGTGCGTTCTACGTCTTCGACGAGGAGCAGCGGGAATTTCGGCTGAGCGCCACCTTCGGGATGGACGAGGATATCGTTGCCGCGGTGCGGAATATGCATGCCGAGATTTCCACCACGGTCGGCCTGCTCACCGAGACGCACGAGCCGAGCCAGACCGCGGATCTGCGCGACCTGCCTTCGACCCCGGTGAACGACTTCCTGATCGCTGCCGGCTACCGGGCACGGCTGCTGGTGCCGCTGGTCCGCTCGGGCAGCGTCGTCGGCGCGCTGGTCGTGCGCCGCCGGGCGGCGGGTGAATTTTCCCCGAACACGATCGACCTGCTGAAGACCTTCGCCGCGCAATCGGCGCTGGCGCTGCAGAATGCGCGTCTCTTCACCGAGATCGAGGACAAGAGCCGGCAGCTGCAGATGGCGAGCGAGCACAAGTCGCAGTTCGTCGCCAGCATGAGCCACGAGCTGCGCACGCCGCTCAATGCGATCATCGGCCTGACCGAGATGATGGTGTCCAACGCGGCCCGCTTCGGTGCGGAGAAAGCGCAGGAGCCGCTCAAGCGGGTGCATCGGGCCGGCACTCACCTGCTCGGGCTCATCAACCAGGTGCTCGACCTCTCGAAGATCGAGGCGGGCAAGCTCGAGCTCAATCCGCAGGCGGTGGCGCTGGCGCCGCTGATCGATGATGTCGTCGGCACCGCGCGCCAGCTCGCGGAGCAGAACGCCAACCGGCTCGTGGCCGAAACGCCCGGCGAGCTGGGCTCGATGACGGTCGACCCGATGCGGCTGCGGCAGATCCTGCTCAATCTGTTGAGCAATGCCTGCAAGTTCACCAAGCAGGGCGAGGTGGCGCTGCGGGTGCGCAGGATCGTGAATGGGGGGGACGGGATCGAATTCGTGATCTCCGACACCGGCATCGGGATGACACCCGAGCAGATGGCGAAGCTGTTCGAAGAGTTCACCCAGGCAGATGCTACGACCGCGCAGCGTTTCGGCGGCACCGGGCTCGGGCTTGCCATCACCCGCAAGCTGGCCCGCATGATGGGTGGCGATGTCACGGTGGCGAGCGAGCCCGGGAAGGGCTCGGTGTTCACGGTGAGCCTGCCGGGGGGCACCGGCGCATGCGGCGCTCCGGCCACTCGGTAGAGGCGGAAGATTTGCGCTGAGCGGCCGGCCTGGAGGGCGAGGCTACGGGAACCTGCCGCGGTCGTGCGGCGCCGAGAAATCCAGTGCCGGCCCGAGCGGCACGATCCCGTACGGATTCACCTGCAGCTGGCTGCCGTAATAATGCCGCTTGATGTGATCCATGTTCACGGTCGCGGCAATGCCGGGTTGCTGATAGAGGTCACGCAGATAATTCGACAGATTGGGGTAGTCGATGATGCGCCGCAGGTTGCATTTGAAATGACCGTAGTAGACGGCATCGAATCGAACGAGAGTGGTGAAGAGCCGCCAATCTGCCTCGGTGATCGCAGCGCCCACGAGATAGCGCTGCTGCGCGAGCCGCGCTTCGATCTGGTCGAGTGCTGAAAAAAGCGCCCGGAACGCCTCCTCGTAGGCTTCCTGCGCGGTGGCGAAGCCGGCTCGGTACACGCCATTGTTTATGGCCGCGTAGACCAGCGCGTTGATGCGGTCGATCTCCGGCCGCAGCGGCTCGGGATAGTAGTCGGTGCGCACCTCGGTGAAACGGCCGAAAGCGCCGTTGAGCATCCGGATGATCTCCGGAGATTCATTGTTGACGATGGTCCGGCGCTCCTTGTCCCACAGCACCGGCACGCTGACCCGGCCGGTATATTTCGGATCCGCGCGCAAATAGATCTCGGCAAGCTCGCTCGCATGATTGACGATGTCGGGGACGGTGCCGGGAGTGGTTCCGAAGCGCCATCCGTGCGGCCCGTAGAGCGGCTCGACCACCGACATCGAGACCACGTCTTCGAGATTCTTGAGCATGCGCATGATCACGGTGCGGTGCGCCCACGGGCAGGCGAGCGCGACATAGAGATGATAGCGCCCGCCTGCCGCGGCGAAGCCGGCCTTGCCGGTCGGGCCGGGACTGCCGTCCTCGGTGATCCAGTTGCGGAAGCGCGGGGCCGGCCGCTCGAACCGTCCGCCCGGCGTGCGCTGCCCGTGCTGCTCGTCCTGCCAGATGCCGTTCACCAGTTGGCCCATGCGCAGCTCCTGTTGGCGGAAAGCAATATACATGTCCCGTCGGGACGTCGATGGACCTCCCGCCCGGCAAATGCTAAGCGCGCTCGTGGAGAAGAGATGAGCGATTTGACCATCACCATCTCCCCCGAGACGGCCGACGACGCCGAGCCGATCGAGCGGCTGCATCAGCGCACCTTTGGACCGGGGCGTTTCGCCAAGTCGGCTTACCGTGTGCGGGAGGGTATAGCCCACCAGCTGGAGCTATCGTTCACGGCGAGCATCGGGACGCTCCTGGTCGGCTCGGTGCGTCTCTCGCCAATCTGCATCGGCGACAGCAGGGCGCTGCTGCTCGGGCCGCTCACGGTCGAGCCGCCGTTTCGCGATCACGGTGTCGGCCAGGCCTTGATCGAGCGTTCATTGGCCGAGGCGAGGTCGAGGGGGCATCGGCTGGTGGTGCTG
>DASXAP010000258.1:0-2231 GCA_036406655.1 Xanthobacteraceae bacterium
TTGCCCGCGGTGGCGGAGAGCCTCCCCGGTTTCGATGTGACCTCCTGGGAAGGCATCCTGGCGCCGGCGGGAACGCCGGCCGCGGTCGTGAGCAAGATCGCGGACGAGATCAAGCGCATCGTCGTCGAGCCGGAATTCGCCGCGAGCCTGCTCAAGCTCGGCGCGGTCGCCACCAGCAGCACGCCGCAGGAATTCGCGGCCTTCATCGACGCCGATTACTTGAAGTGGCAGCGCGTCGTGAAAGAGGCCGGGATCAAGCCGCAGTAGGTCACGCTTCGCCCCACACCCGCCGTGCCACCTCCACGACGCGCGCGAGCTTCGCTTTCTCGACGTCCTCGCTCACGGCAACGTGCTCGGCGGCGCTGGTCGAGAAGCCGCATTGCGGGCTGAGGCCCAGTTGCTCGAGCTTGACGTAGCGGCTCGCTTCCTCGATGCGGCGCTCGAGCGAATCGATGCTCTCCACCTCCGGTATCCGTGAGGCGACGAGGCCGAGCACCACGAATTTTGCCGCCGGCACGAAGCGCAGCGGCGCGAAGGTTCCGGCGCGGGCATTGTCGTATTCGAGAAAATAGGTGTCGACCTTCATCGCGTTGAATAACGCCTCGGCGATGGGGTCATAGCCCGTGTCCGCCTGCCAGCTCGGATCCTGGCTGCGGCAGATGTGGATGCCGATGCTCATCCCTTTAGGCGCGGCGGCAACCACGGCATTCACGGCCCCCACATAGGCTCGCAGCAGGTCGGACCAGTCGTCCCCGCGTTCCTTGAGCAAGGCGCGCACGCGCGGGTCGCCGAGCTTCACCAGCGACGTTTCGTCGATTTGCAAGTAGCTGCATCCCGACTCCGCCAGCGAGCGCATTTCCCTGGCGTAGGCCTCGACCAGATCGGACCAGAAGGCGTCGAGATCGCGATAGACCTCGCGGCTGATATTGGCGCGGCCGGCGCGATAATGGATGTAGCAGGGGCCGGGCAGGGTGATCTTGGGCGTGCGCGCGGTCAGCGACTTGAGAAAGCGAAAGTCGTCGGCGTTCTGCGGCCCGGCCCAGGCGATGCGGTCTACGACCTTGGGGATGCGGCGCGCCATGCGGTGGCCGTGGCTTTGCGAGCTGGTCCAGCCTTGATCCTCGGTCAACTCGATCTGCACGCCGGAAATGCCGGCGCTGGTGAAGGAATCAGAATAGGTCCCGCGCCGGAACTCGCCGTCGGTGACGACGTTGAGCCCGATCTCCTCCTGCAACGCGACCACGCCGCGGATGGCATCGTCCTCGATCGCACGCAGCGCGTCGCGGCCGAGCTTGCCCTCTGCGTGCTGCGCCCGCGCTTGCAGAAGCCGCGGCGGTCGCACCAGGCTGCCGATATGCTCGGCGCGGAACGGCGGACCGGATACTGGGCGCATGACACCTCCAAGCGAGGAACCGACGCGAACGCTTTAGCACAGTTCCCGGCCGGGCAAGCGTGCGGGCGGAACCGCCCGGCGTGTCGCATTGCGTTTGCGCGGAATTTCCCGGAGACTGCCGACAGAAACAGATCGACATCGCGGCTGTCACGCAACGGATGTTGGCAGGGGAGGTGGCCGGCGCGGCCTCGATCAGGGCGGAACATGCTTTCACCCAACGACCAACCTGCCATCGTGGCCGAGGGCGCGAGCAAGCTCTTCCTCGACGGCACTGTCGTCGCCTTTCATCAGCTCTCGCTCGCGGTCAGGCGCGACGAGATCATGTGCGTGGTTGGTCCTTCGGGCTGCGGCAAGACCACGCTCCTGCGCTGCATCGCCGGCCTGACTGATCTGAGCACCGGCAAGTTGCTCGTGCATGGCCGGCCGGTCGCCGGCCGTCCGCCCGACGGCGTGGCCATGGTGTTCCAGCATTTCGGCCTGCTCCCGTGGAAGACCGTCTACGACAACGCGGCCTTCGGGCTGGCGATGGCGCGCTTCCCGCGCCCCGACATCCGCGCGCGGGTCACGCATTACCTCGAGCTCGTCGGGCTCACCGGCTTCGAGCGCCATTATCCCTACCAGCTCTCGGGCGGGATGCAGCAGCGCGTCGGGCTGGTGCGCGCGCTGGCCATGAACCCGTCCGTCCTGCTGATGGACGAGCCGTTCGCCGCGCTCGACGCGCAGACACGCGAGATCCTGCAGGAAGAGCTCATCTCGCTGATGGAGCGGCCCGACGAGCGCAAGACCATGGTGTTCATCACCCATTCGATCGACGAGGCGATCCTGCTCGGCGACCGCA
>DASXAP010000259.1:0-4414 GCA_036406655.1 Xanthobacteraceae bacterium
GCGCCCTCGAGAGTGATGGTTGCTTCCGCGAAACCCCCCGGTGCGGGAAAAGCCCATTCGCCGGTCCTGCCGATGGTGAGCGGGGGTGCCTCTCGCAATGCCCTGAGCTCGAAATCCGTTGCGGCCCGCATCGGCCCGCCGAGCGGCGACGCGGCCGCCGGGCCCGCCGCTGCCCTGGCCGGCTTTGCGGCGCCAGCCGGCGAAGCCCCGGCACTCGGCTTTGTCAGCGGCCGCGGCCTCTATTGATCGGGCCGGCGGGGGCGGGAGCAATCATTGCGACGTGATTGACCTGCGGCATTGATTTGAGCGGATGTTGCTTGCTAAGCCCGTGCCGGCACTCAACAGTGCACCCCTGAAAGGGGGCCTCGCGCCCTCCGTTGACCTGTCGCGATCTGCATTTGCCATGTCCCACATCGGCAACATGTCCAACATCGGCAAGCTGTGTCGGGCGAGCTTCGCCCGCTGGGCAGGGGTGGTCCTGCTGCCGGGTCTGCTCGTTGCCGCCTACGCGGCTCCGAACCCCATCTCCGGACCGAAATCGCCGGATGCGTTTCCGACCGCTGCATCCCACGCCATCCTGGTGGAGGCCGACACTGGCAGCGTGCTGTTCGAGAAAGCCGCAGACGAGCTCATTCCGCCGGCCAGCCTGTCCAAGCTGATGACGGCGGAAGTGGTCCTCAACGAGATCAAGCAGGGCCGCCTGCAGCCGTCTACCGAATTCACCGTCAGCACCAGCGCCTGGCGCCGGGGCGGCGCCCCCTCGCATACCTCGAGCATGTTCATCCCGATCAACAGCCACGTCTCGGTCGAGAACCTGCTGCACGGGGTCATCATTCAATCGGGCAACGATGCCTGCATCGTGCTGGCCGAGGGAATCTCCGGCAGCGAATCCGAGTTCGCGCAGCTGATGACCAGGCGCGCGCGCGAGATCGGGCTCAGCAAATCGACATTCGGCAATTCCAATGGGCTGCCCGACCCCCGCCAGCTCATGACCGCACGCGAGCTCGCCAAGCTCGCCCGCCACATCATCCTCACCTACCCGGAGCACTACAAGATCTACGGCGAGCGCGAGTTCACCTGGAACCGGATTCACCAGTTCAATCGCAATCCGCTGTTGACGATGAATATCGGAGCCGATGGCCTCAAGACCGGGTTCACCCGGGAAGCGGGTTACGGTCTGGTGGGCTCGGCGGTTCAAAACGACATGCGGCTGATTGTCGTTCTCAACGGGCTGCGGTCGGAAAAGGAGCGCGCCGATGAGGGCAAGAAGCTGCTTGAATGGGGCTTCCACAATTTCCAATCGGCGCTGCTGTTCCATGACGGCCAGGAGATCGCGCGGGCCAAGGTCTATGGCGGCGCGCACGGTCATGTGCCGCTGGTCGCCGGCAGGGCGGTGCGGCTGATGGTGCCGCGCAATGCGCGCGAGCGGATCATGGCGCGGGCCGTCTACAACGGCCCGGTACGCGCACCGGTGCAGCGCGGGCAGAGTATCGGCACGCTCAAGGTCTGGCGCGGAGAGTCTCTGGTGCTGGAGGAGCCGTTGCAGGCCAACGAGAATGTCGGCCCCGGCTCGATGCCGCAGCGCGCCTTCGATGCCGCCTCCGAGCTCGTGCTCGGCCTGTTCCGCGCCGGGCTGCAGCGACTGTAGCCAGGGCTCAGACGTCAGATGTCAGAGGTCAGACGAGTGATGCGCCTTGACATCTGACCTCTGACCTCTGACCTCTGGGATGCGTGGACGCTTCATCACCTTTGAGGGCGGCGAAGGCACCGGCAAGTCGGCGCACGCCGCACTGCTCGCGGATCGGCTGCAGAGCTTCGGGCTTGCCGTCGTGCGCACCCGTGAGCCCGGCGGATCCCCGGGTGCCGAGGTGATCCGGCACGTTCTGCTGGCGGGGGCGGCGAAGCCGCTGGGCGCGGAGGCGGAGGCGCTCCTGTTCGCCGCGGCCCGTGCCGACCACGTGCACACCACGATCGAGCCCGCCCTCGCACGTGGAACCTGGGTGGTCTGCGACCGATTCATCGATTCGACCAGGGTCTACCAGGGCTCGCTCGGCAGGCTCGATCCCCGCTTCATCCGCGCGCTCGAGCGGCTGACGGTCGGCGAGCTCATCCCCGACCTCACCCTGGTTCTCGATGTGCCGGCCGAGCTGGGCCTCAAGCGCGCCAGCAAGCGGCGAGGCAAGGCTGGCGCCGACCGCTTCGAGGCGGAGGCGCTGGCCTACCACGAGCAACTGCGCGAGGCCTATCGCCTGCTCGTCATCAGCGAGCCGGAGCGGTGTGTGCTGATCAACACCACCAAGCCCAAGGCGGCCGTCGCGGAGCGAATCTGGAAAACCGTGAGCGAGAGGCTCGATCCCGCGACCGCTCCGATCCCGCTTGCGGATGCTGTCCAGTGAGCGACGGCGATGACGAGCAGGGCGTGCCCGAGCCGCCCTCTCCGCGCCAGACCTTCGTCCTGCATGGCCACCCGCAGGCGGAGCGCACGCTGCTCGAGGCATATCGAAGCGCCCGGCTGCCGCATGCTTGGCTGATCGCAGGGCCGAGCGGCATCGGCAAGGCGACGCTCGCCTACCGCATGGCACGCTTCGTGCTCGCTAATCCCGATCCGCGTGCGCCCGACGTGGTGCGGGCGGATTCCTTGCACGTTGCCGCCGACTATCCAGCCGCGCGACGCATCGCCGGGCAGACGCACCCCGACCTGCTCGTTCTGGAACGGACGATCAACGAAAAGACCGGCAAGCTTCGCCAGGATATCCAGGTCGAGGACGTGCGCCGCACTGTGACTTTCTTCGGCTCGACCGCCGGGGAGGGGGGATGGCGGCTGGCCATCGTGGATACGGTCGATGAGCTCAACCCGGAAGGTGCCAACGCGCTGCTGAAGGTGCTCGAGGAGCCGCCGCGTCGAGCCTTGCTGCTCCTGGTCAACCACTCTGCCGCCCGCGTGCTGCCGACGATCCGCTCCCGTTGCCGGCAGTTGATCTTGCGGCCGCTCGCGGCCGCTGACGTGGCGCGCGCTGCCGCGGCGGCGATCGGCCGGAGTGCCGATGACGCTTCCGTCACCGCGGCCGCCGCCGCCGCCGAGGGCAGCGTCAGGCGGGCGCTCGCGTATCTCGACCGGGATGCACTCGCCCTGCGCAGCGGCATCCTGGCTCTGCTCGATCGCCTCCCCGCGGTCGATCGACGGGGGATGCACGCCCTGGGCGATCGCCTCTACGGCACCGATCCCGCCGTGCTCGACGCCTTCACCGACACCGTCAACGCCTGGCTCGCAGCTCGCCTGCGCGGCGACGCCGCCGATCCGGCGCGGCTCGATCGGCTGGCGGCGGCATGGGAGAAGGTGAACGCCGCCGCGGGCGATGTGGAGGCGTATAATCTCGAACGAAAACCTTTCGTTTTCAGCGTGTTCGACTGGCTGGCCGAGGCGGTGACCTAGCGCCCCTCGAATCCCGGAGCTTTTCTGTAAATTCAGCTCCGCAAATCCTTGAAATTGCGGTGGTTTCAGTGTCGCCCTGCGCAAGCAAAGCGAGCTTGGGCCCGCAACAACCCCGGCGGTTCCCGCAAAGACATGGATAAGAGCGGCCCAAGTCGGCTAAACCGGCCAAAGCCAGCGCCAATTGCCGTCGCCCGGACGAGCAGGGGCAGGGGTCCGGGAAGCCCATCATCGTCCCGTTGGACCAGAGTTCATCGAGCATGGCCGAAAAGCCGCGTTACTACCTCACCACGGCCATCGCCTATCCCAATGGCCCCCCGCATATCGGCCACGCCTACGAGGCGATCGCCACCGATGCGATCGCTCGGTTCATGCGCCTCGACGGCTACGACGTGCTGTTTGTCACCGGCACCGACGAGCACGGGCTGAAGATGCAGCAGACCGCCGCCCGCGAGCGGATGACCCCGCGCGATCTCGTGGAGCGGAACGTCCCGCGGTTCAAGGCCATGGTCGAGCGGATGAACTGCTCGAACGACCAGTTCATCCGCACCACCGAGGAGCGCCACCACCGCGCCTCGGCGGAAATCTGGCAGCGCATGCAGGCGGCCGGCGACATCTATCTCGACAAGTATTCCGGCTGGTACTCGGTGCGCGACGAGGCCTACTACGACGAGCATGAGACCAGGCTCAACGAGCGAGGCGAGCGGGTGGGCCCGCAGGGCACCCCGGTCGAATGGGTGGAGGAGGAGAGCTACTTCTTTCGGCTCTCTGCATACCGGGACAAGCTGCTCGACCTCTACGCTCGACATCCCGATTTCGTGCTGCCGAAGGAGCGGCTCAACGAGGTGATGAGCTTCGTCAAGGGCGGGCTACGCGATCTTTCGATCTCGCGCACCACCTTCGACTGGGGCATCAAGGTACCGGGCGACGACCGGCACATCATGTATGTCTGGGTCGACGCCCTGACCAACTACATCACCGCCG
>DASXAP010000260.1:0-26158 GCA_036406655.1 Xanthobacteraceae bacterium
CCAAGCATGAGATATTCCAGCGCAAAGGCTGCGAGGAGCTTCATGCGCGTGGCGCCCACGGTCTTGAGAATAACCGCGTCGTAGACCCGGTGGCGGTGGCCGGCGGCGAGGGCGCCGCCGAGCGCCAGCACGGCGACGAGCAAGGTCAGGGCGCTGGCTGCCCGGATTGCCAGCACGAGGTTGCCGACCAGCCGGCCGATTGCCTCGAGCGCATCGCGCACGCGGACGGTGGTGACTGCGGGAAAATCGTCGGCCACCGCCCTGAGCAGCGCGGCCTCCTGTTCAGGGCCTGCCGGAGATGTGAACGTGAGCGTAGCGATGTAGCTGTGCGGCGCACCGCGGATCGCGGCTGGCGAGAACACCATGACGAAGTTGATGCCGAGGCTTTGCCAATCGACAGCGCGCAGATTGGCGACCCTCGCCGTGAGATTGCGGCCGAGCACGTTCACCGTCACGCGATCACCGATCTTGAGGCCGAGGCCGTCGGCGACCCGCTTCTCGAACGACACCAGCGACGGCCCCTCGGCACCGGCGGGCCACCAATCGCCTTCAACCAGGCGCGAACCTGCCGGCACCGCGTCGGCGTAAGTGATGCCGCGGTCGCTCTGCAGCGCCCAGGCGACCTCCGCCGGGGGCTTGAGCCGTTCAGCCGGGATGCCGTTGGCGGCGATGATGCGCCCGCGCAGCATCGGCACGCGCTCGAGGCTCGCGCCCGGCGCCCGCGCCGCGACAAAGCGGTCGAATCGCTCCGCGTCGGCCGTGCCGATGTCGACGAAATAGAAGCTGGGCGAATGGGCGGGCAGCGCCGCCAGAAACAGCCGGCGGAGATTGCCCTCGATCGCGATCACAGCGACCAGCAGGGCAAGCCCCAAGCCCAAGGACAGCACGACGCTCGGGGTCAGCGTTCCCGGCCGGTAGATGTTCGCGATCGCGAGGCGAACAATCGGCGAGCCCGGTCGCGGCAGCCGGCGGGCAGCAAGCATCAACACCGCGGCCATGAGCCGCAGCAGCAGGAACACTCCGAGTGCGGCGGCGACGAAGATCGCCGCGGTCCGCCGGTCATAGGCCAGATCGACGGCCAAGGCCGCCAGGGCGCAACCGGTCAACACGGTCGCAACCATATAGGCCGGCCGGGGACGTCGCCGAATACCCGCAACCTCGTCGCGGAACAGCGCGGATGCCGGCACGTCATGCGCGCGTCCCAACGGCCACAGCGCGAAGGCGACCGCGGTCAAGAGCCCGTACAGGAGTGCGACCGCCAGCGCCCCGAGATCGAGCTGGGGCGTGAACGGCACCGGCAGCACCGCACCGAAGCCCCAGACGATCAAGAAAGGCAATGCAGCACCGAGGACGAGGCCGGGCACCGAGCCGACGAGCGCGAGGGCGAGCACCTGAACGAGATAGATGGTGAAAACCCGGGTGCCGCTGGCACCGAGCGCCTTCAGCGTGGCGATCACCTCCCGGCGCCGGTCGAGATGGCCCTTGACGGCGTTGGCCACGCCGACCCCGCCGACGAGCAGCGCGGTGAGCCCGACCAGCGTCAGATACTGAGTGAAGCGATCGATGTTCTGCTCGAGCGAGGGCGCCGCCTTGGCGCGCGAGCGGATCTCCCAGCCGGCTTCCGGCAATTGCCGCTGCGCCGCGGCAGTGACCCTGCGCACCCCGCTGTCGCCGGCATCGTTGTCGGCGAGGCGTAGACGGTAATGCCAGCGGACGACGCTGCCGGGCTGCAGCAATCCGCTCGCCCGCAGCGCGGCATCGCCTATCAGCAGCCGAGGGCCAAAGCCGATCCCGCCTGCGAGCTTGTCCGGCTCGGATTCGAGCGCGGCGCGGATCTCCACGGTGACGGCGCCGAGCGTGACCCGTACCGGCGGCGAACGACCGAGCCGCGCCAGCAGCGCCGGGTCAGCGGCAGCGCCGAACGCACCGTCGCGCTCCGCCAGGATCTGCTCGAGCGGCGCCGCCGGCTCGAGCGCCACGGCGCCGTACAGGGGATAGGCGGCGTCAACCGCCTTCACCTCGACCAGCGCGGGACCCTCGTCTCGACCGCGCAGCATCGCGCGCAGGGTCGCGGCCTGCGAGAGGCGGCCTTCCCGGCGGAGGAACGCGCGCTCGGCGTCGTCTGCTTCGCGCATGCTCAGTGAGAAAGCGACATCGCCACCGAGGATGACGCGGCCCTCGCGGGCAAGGCCGTTCGCCAGCCCGGCGGCGAGCGAGCCCACCCCCGCAATCGCCATCACCCCGAGGGCGATGCAGAGCACGAAAGCGTAGAATCCGCGCAGTCCGCCACGCAGTTCACGGACGCCGTAGCGCAGCGCCAGCGCCAAGCCGTTGCCTGCGCCGATCGGAGAGGCGATGGCCGCGCTCGCCTCGCCGGACTCGACCCGGTCTCTCCCCGGCAACTGCGGACCAGCTGTCGCGGTCACCACGAGCCTCGGCTTGTTGCTCGAAGGGTCCGCGCCATTTCAGCTTCCCGGCTCCCCGTCCTCGATCCGACCCGAGCGCAGCCGCACCACGCGGTCGCAGCGCGCAGCCAGAGCCGGATCATGCGTGACCAGCACCAGCGTGGTGTTGCGCTGCGCATGCCCGGCAAACAGGAGCTCGATCACCTCGGCGCCGGTGGCCTCGTCGAGGTTGCCGGTCGGCTCGTCGGCAACCAGGATGGCGGGGCCAGGCGCGAGCGCGCGGGCGAGCGCCACCCGCTGCTGCTCGCCGCCCGACAGCTCGGCCGGATAGTGGTCCTGCCGTTCGCTCAGGCCGACGGCGGCGAGCTCGCGCGCGGCAAGCTTCTCGGCCTCGAGCACGCCCGCAAGCTCCAAGGGAACGGCGATGTTCTCCAGCGCCGTCATGGTCGGAATGAGATGAAAGGACTGGAACACGATGCCGATGTTGCGGCCGCGGAAGCGCGCCAGCTCATCCTCGTCGAGCGGACCCAGCGCCGTTCCGGCCACGATCACCGACCCGGTGTCGGGCCGCTCCAGTCCGGCCAGCACCATCAGCAGGGTGGATTTGCCGGAGCCGGACGGACCAACCAGTCCGATCGCCTCACCACGCCCTATATGCAGGTCGAGGTCCTTGAGGATGTGCACCCGGGCCCGGCCGCGTCCCAGTGACAGGTTGACGCCGCTGAGCGCAATGGCCGCGCGTCCTGCGGCGGAGGTGTCGTGCATGTTGCGTGGTCTTCTACTGCTGGCTTGCCTGCTGCGCCGGCCGGTGCCGCGCGGCACATATGGGTGGTTCTCCGCGCAGGTGAAGGCATCGGCCTTCGCCGCGCTCGTGCTCGCCCTCGTGGTGCCGGCAGGTGTCGTCGAGGGCCCGCTGCGAATCGTCGTGCTCGGTGATTCGCTGAGCGCCGGATACGGCCTTGCGGCCGATGCAACCTTCCCGGTCCGGCTCGAGCATGCGCTGACGGCCAAGGGGCTCGCGGTCGAGGTGGCTAATGCCGGCGTCTCGGGCGACACCGCCTCCGGCGGGCTTTCCCGCCTGGAATGGGCGGTCCCGAGCGGCACGGATGCAGTGATCCTCGAGCTCGGGGCCAACGACATGCTGAGGGGCGTCGACCCCGAGGTCACGCAGGGCGCGCTCAGCGAGATCGTGCGGCGTCTCGGCGGGCGGCGGATCACGGTGCTGCTGGCGGGCATGCGAGCGGCGCCCAATCTCGGTGCCGACTACGCCCGTCGATTTGATGCCATCTATCCAAGGCTCGCCGCCGAGAATGGGCTCTTGCTCTATCCCTTCTTTCTCGACGGCGTGGCGGCGCAGGCCGCCTTCAACCAGGGCGACGGAATGCATCCGACCGCCGCCGGTGTGGACGAGATCGTCGCGCGCATCCTCCCCAAGGTGGAGGAAATGGTCTCGCGCGCCCGGGAAAACCGGGGCAAGTAGCCCATTGTGCCTTGGACGGTGCGAATCCCGCCGCCATGTCATATATCCCCATCGTATTCTTGCCACCAAAACCGCTTCCTGCGCCGCTCACCCGCGGCACGACGAGAAAGCGGCGGAACCACCCCTATAACCCGCAATGCCTCGCCTTTTCACGGGTCTCGAGATTCCCCCGCTCGTCGGCCAGGCACTCTCGGTGCTGCGCGGCGGGCTGCCCGGCGCCCGCTGGGTCGATCCGGAAAACTACCACATGACGCTGCGCTTCATCGGCGACGTGGACGACGACGTCGCGCACGAGATCGCGTCCCTGCTCTCCCGCATCCGCCGCCAGGCATTCGAGCTTCGGATTGACGACCTCCGTTCGTTCGGCGGTCGCAAGCCGCGCGCCGTCGTGGCGACGCTCGGCCCGGCGCAGGCAGTGATGGAGCTGCAGGCGGATCACGAGCGGCTGATGCAGCAACTCGGGCTGGAACCGGAAGGACGCAAGTTCACCCCGCACGTGACCCTCGCGCGGCTGCGCGAATCATCGAGCCGGCAGGTGGCGGATTATCTCGCGGTGCGTTCCCCTTTCCGCTCGCCCGCCTTCCAGGTGTCGCGTTTCGTGCTGTTCTCCTCCCGCGCCTCGGTCGGAGGCGGCCCCTACGTTGTCGAGGCGGCTTACCCGCTGACCAGGGATCATCCGAGAGACGACGGAGGACAGATGAACGCAGCCAGGTCACCTTTGCGATCTACGCTCGATCCCTGACGGCGGCAGCCGACGCCAGGCAGCCGCCCTGCAGGCCGGTCCCGCCGCACCACTCCGCATTCCCTCTCAGCCGCATGACCATCTCCATTTCCGCGCTCTACGGCGCCCGCCTCGCCGCCGGCGAGATCGAACGAGACGCCGCACAGGAGAGGGTCGTTGCCCAGCTCGCCCGGCTGGAAGGACGCTTGCTCGAGCATCGCCTGGCGCGCAAGTCGTCCTCGCTCGGCTGGCTGTTCGGCGCGCGTGCCTCCGTCGCAGACCCGATCAAGGGGATCTACATCTTCGGCCCGGTCGGCCGCGGCAAGACCATGCTCATGGACTTGTTCTTCGCGGCCTCGCCGGTCGTGCGCAAGCGCCGCGCCCATTTCCACGAGTTCATGGCCGACGTGCACGAGCGCGTGCACGCATTCCGCCAGCGCATGAAGCAGGGCGAGCTCATCGACGAAGATCCGATCCTGCTGGCAGCTGCCGAAATCGCCCGGGAGACGTGGCTGCTCTGCTTCGACGAATTTCACGTCACCGATATCGCCGATGCCATGATCCTCGGCCGCCTGTTCAGGCGGCTGCTCGAGCTGGGCAGCGTCGTCGTCGCCACCTCGAATCTGCCGCCGAGCGAGCTCTATCGGGAAGGGCTCAACCGCGGGCTGTTTCTGCCCTTCATCGCCCTCCTGGAGCAGCGCATGGAGGTGGCGCGGCTCGAGGCACGCACGGATTTCCGGCTGGAGAAGCTCGCAGGCGCGCCGGTCTGGTATGTCCCGGCCAATACCGCAACCGATGCCGCGCTCGATGAGGCCTGGCATCGACTGACTGCCGGCCATGCCGGCACCGCCCGCGAGCTGCCGATGAAGGGCCGGGTCATACGCGTGCCGCGGGCCAGCTTGCGCGTGGCGCGGTTCAGCTTTCGCGAGCTGTGCGGAGAGCCGTTGGCCGGAAACGATTATCTCAAGCTCGCGCGCGAGTTCCACACCATCGTGCTCGACCGAATCCCGGTTATGGACTACAGCCGCCGCGACGAGGCCAAGCGCTTCATCATCCTGATCGACACGCTTTACGACAACGCGGTCAAGCTGGTCGCTTCCGCGGAAGCAGAGCCGCAGGCACTCTATCTCGCCGAGACCGGCTTCGAGGCAGCCGAGTTCCGGCGCACGGCCTCGCGCCTGATCGAGATGCGCTCACGAGCCTATCTGGCGCTCCCGCACGGCCATGCGGCCGTCACCGGCTCGGCGGACGGATTGGTGGAGACCTGAGGAAGCGGAGGACAGGCGACGGACGACAGAGGACAGAAACGAAGCCTCTTCTTCGTCCTCTGACCTCTGAACTCTGAGTTGTCCGGCTTGAAGGACCGGCCCGAAAAGGGATATGACCCGCGCAAGGGCGATCGAGCCCCTGCTGGCGGCACGGCCTTCGGTCGTGTTCCGTCACGGCCGGGCTTGCTCCTCATCCGAGGTTCCCCCCACATGGCGCGTCCCAAGATTGCACTGATCGGTGCTGGCCAGATCGGCGGCACGCTCGCTCATCTCATAGGCCTCAAGCAGCTCGGCGACGTCGTGCTGTTCGACATTGCCGAAGGCATTCCCCAGGGCAAGGCGCTGGACCTCGTCCAGTCTTCGCCGGTCGAGGGCTTCGACGCGCACCTCACCGGGAGCAATTCCTATGACGCGATCGGGGGTGCCAGCGTCTGCATCGTCACCGCCGGCGTGCCTCGCAAGCCGGGCATGAGCCGTGACGATCTGCTCGGCATCAACCTCAAGGTCATGGAGCAGGTAGGCGCGGGGATCAGGAAATACGCGCCCGCCGCCTTCATCATCTGCATCACCAACCCGCTCGATGCCATGGTATGGGCGCTGCAGAAGGCCTGCGGCCTGCCCAAGCAAATGGTTGTCGGCATGGCCGGCGTGCTCGATTCGGCACGGTTCCGCTTCTTTCTCGCCGACGAGTTCGACGTGTCGATCGAGGACGTGAGCGCTTTCGTGCTCGGCGGCCACGGCGACAGCATGGTGCCGCTGATCCGTTATTCCACGGTTGCGGGCATCCCGCTTCCCGACCTGGTGAAGATGAAATGGACGACGCAGGCACGCCTCGAAGAGATCGTCCAGCGCACCCGCGAGGGTGGCGCCGAGATCGTCAATCTGCTCAAGAGCGGCTCGGCTTTCTATGCGCCCGCCGCTTCCGCCGTCGCGATGGCCGAGAGCTATCTCAGGGATCGGAAACGCGTCCTGCCCTGCGCCGCCTATCTCAACGGCGAATACGGCATCAAGGACCTCTATGTGGGCGTGCCGACGGTGATCGGCGCGAAAGGCGTCGAGCGCATCGTCGAGATCCAGCTCAATGGCACCGAGCGTGCCATGTTCGACAAGTCAGCCGAAGCGGTGGCGAGCCTGGTCGAAGCCTGCAAGAAGATTGCGCCGCATCTGGCTAAATAGAGCTCGGCTGCCCGATGTCGGAGATCAGATGTCCGCCTCTGCCGGCTGGTCGCGCTCTCCGATTCCGATCTGACCTCTTACGGCTGACTCTGATATTCTGATTGCCGCCGTGAACATCCACGAATACCAGGCCAAGGCGGTGCTGCGCGAGCTCGGCGTGCCGGTGCCGCGCGGGCAGGCCGCCTTCTCGGTCGATGAGGCGGTGGAAGCCGCGCGAGCGCTGGGGAGTGCCGTGCTCGTGGTGAAGGCGCAGATCCACGCCGGAGGCCGCGGGAAGGCGGGCGGGGTCAAGGTGGTCAAGTCGACCGAGGAGGTGCGGCGCGAGGCCGAGCGCCTGCTCGGCGCGATCCTCGTCACCCATCAGACCGGGCCGCAGGGGAAGGAGGTGCGCCGGCTCTATATCGAAGAAGGATCGGACATCGACCGCGAGCTCTACCTTTCGGCGCTGGTCGACCGCACGAGCTCGCGCATCTCGTTCGTGGTCTCGACCTCCGGGGGAATGGAGATCGAGGAGGTGGCGCGCACCAGCCCCGAGAAGATCATGAGCCTCGCGATCGACCCGGCCACCGGCGTCATGCCGCATCACGGGCGGCTGGTTGCGCAGGCGCTCGGGCTCTCCGGGGATCTCGGCAGGCAGGCGCAGGCGCTGATAGGCAAGCTCTACAGCGCGTTCACCGCCAAGGACATGAGCCTGCTGGAGATCAATCCGCTCGTGGTCACAAGGCGCAACCAGCTCGTCTGCCTCGACGCCAAGATCGGTTTCGACGATAACGCGCTCTACCGCCACCCCGACATCGTGGCGCTGCGCGATCTCAGCGAGGAGGACGAGAAGGAGATCGAGGCCTCCAAATACGACCTCAACTACGTGGCGCTCGACGGCACCATCGGCTGCATGGTCAATGGCGCGGGCCTTGCCATGGCCACGATGGACATCATCAAGCTCTACGGCGAGGCGCCGGCGAATTTTCTCGACGTGGGCGGCGGTGCGAGCAAGGAGAAAGTCGCTGCCGCCTTCAAGATCATCACCGCCGATCCCAAGGTGAAAGGGATTCTCGTCAACATCTTCGGCGGCATCATGAAATGCGACGTCATCGCCGAGGGGGTGGTGGCGGCGGTCAAGGAGGTCGGCTTGCGGGTGCCGCTGGTGGTGCGGCTCGAAGGCACCAACGTCGAGCTCGGCAAGGAGATCATCTCCCGCTCCAACCTCGACGTGACCTCAGCCGACGATCTCGACGACGCGGCGCAGAAGATCGTGCAGGCGATACGCGGCAAGCCGCGGTCGGCGGAGCCGCGGTCCTAGGCCGCATTGCTTGGCATAACGACTCCCAAAGCACGTTCCGATCCGGTCGAATCAGAACGTCGTCATGGCCGGGCTTGTCCTGGCCATCCACGGCTTTTCGCCCATTCACAGACGTGGATGCGCGGGACAGGCCCGCGCATGACGTGTACATAAACGAGCATAATCGGCTCTAAACTGGAATGTCCGAGATTTCACGCGAGCAACTCTCCCTGAAACGGCGTGTTGTGGAGGCCGGCCTTTGGACCATCGGAGGCTACGCGCTCGGTCAACTCGTGAGACTGGCCAGCAATCTGCTGATGACCCGGCTGCTGCTTCCGGAGATGTTCGGCGTGGTTACGCTTGCCTACCTCGTCATGACCGGCCTGACGCTCCTGTCCGACGTCGGATTGGTCCAGAATATCGTTCAGAGCGAGCGCGGGGGCGATCCGCGCTTTCTGAACACCGCCTGGATTCTTCAAATCGTGCGCGGCATCCTGCTCTGGATTGCCGCGGTGGGGGTCGCAGCCCTCATCGCGGCCGCCGATTACCTCGGGCTCGTGCCTGCCGGGACTGTCTACGCCGACAGCCGTCTTCCCTATGTGATTGCGATATTGGCGTCCACCGCCGTCTTCACCGGGTTGCGGTCCACCAAGTTCTATGAAGCCTATCGTGACCTTGCATTCGGTCGCGTGACGCTGCTTGGGATCGCCGGCCAAGCCGCAGGGCTGGTTTGCATGCTGGCCTGGGCCTCCGTCGATCGCTCGATCTGGGCGCTCGTCGCCGGAGGAATCTGCTCCACAGTGACGCAGACGATCCTCAGCCATGCCTGGCTCGGCGGAACTCCCAACCGTTGGGAATGGGATCGATCGGCTTCTGCGGAAATCTTCCGCTTCGGCAGGTGGATCTTTGCATCTTCGATCCTGGGCTTTCTCGCGAGTAACGCGGATCGATTGCTCCTGGGGAGCATGGTCGATGCGACGGTCCTTGGAATCTACGTCATCGCCTTCCTGCTGTTCAGCTCGGTCGAGCAGATCCTGGCACGTATTATCCAGTCGGTGGGCTTTCCTGCGCTCAGCGAGATCGTCCGGGAACGGAAAGGCCTGAAGGCGGTCTATTATCGCCTTCACACGGTGATTGCCGGATCCTCCTATGCGTCCGCCGGTTTCCTCATGATGTCGGGACAGGCGCTCGTCGACATCCTTTACGACCGGCGCTACGCGCAGGCCGGATGGATGCTGGAGGCCCTCGCCATAGGATTGGTTTCGGTTCCTTCGCAGATCGCGGTGCAATGCTACATGGCGCTCGGAGCATCCGGCCTGACCGCAATCGTGGCGGGGGTCCGACTGCTCGTGCTTCTCATCCTGCTTCCGGTGGGCTTCAACTATTGGGGGCTTCCGGGCGCTCTGGCGGGAATTGTGCTCAGCTATCTGTCAGCTGTGCCGACGACTATTCTTATTTCCAGGAGATACGATTTGCTCGACGCGCGAAAGGAGCTGTCGGTGCTGCCCGCCATCTTGCTGGGCATGCTCGCCGGGAAGCTGCTGACGCTTGCGATCGGGTCGCTTCTTCCCTGACGGATGCGCTTGGTTTGCAGCCGGGAGGCACTGCCTGCGATCTGACCGCCCTCATCCGAGGTCGGACAGACGAGCCGAAATCAGTGGTTTTGCGGCGGCACGCCGGCACGACGAACGGCCCCAACCGGGATATCGGGTCGATGCGGGGCTCCCCGAGCCTGCCTGTCACCCCTTGCGTTGCAAGCGCGGTGAGGCGACCATGGGGGCGGCACTGAGGGGGAGTCCGTGCGCTCATCGATCCGGGTGCGCAACGAGCGTCGGGTGCTGTGCGTGTTTCCCCGCTACACGCCGGCCTTCGGCACCTTCAATCACGCCTATCGGCTGATGAAGGGGGTGCGCGCCTTCATGCCGCCGCAGGGGCTCCTGCTGATCGCCGCCTACATGCCGGCCGCCTGGCGGGTACGCTTCATCGACGAGAACATCCGGCACGCGACCGCTGCCGATTTCGCCTGGGCCGAGGTTGTGCTGGTCAGCGGCATGCATGTGCAGGCGCGCCAGATTCGTGAAATCGCCGAACGCGCACACGCTGCAGGCAAACCGGTGGTGCTGGGCGGACCATCGGCTTCCGCCTCGCCGGAGCTCTATCCGGAGATCGATTACATCCACATCGGCGAGCTCGGCGATGCGACCGACGAGATCATTTCGTGCATCGATGCGAGCATTGCGCGCCCCCCCGCGCAGCGGCGGTTCAAGACCAGGGAGCGGCTGCCGCTGCAGGATTTCCCGATTCCGGCCTACGATCTCGTCCCGCTCAAGCATTACCTGATGCTGACGCTGCAATTCTCCAGCGGCTGTCCCTATCTCTGCGAGTTCTGCGATATTCCCGGCCTCTACGGCCGCCAACCTCGGCTCAAGACGCCGGCGCAGATCATCGCCGAGCTCGATGCCATGCTGGCGCAGAAGGGGCATCCGCCGGTCGTATATTTCGTCGATGATAATTTCATCGGCAATCGCAAGGCCACCAAGGACATGCTGCCGCATCTCGTGGCTTGGCAGAAGCGGAAGGGCTTCCCGCTGCAGTTCACCTGCGAGGCTACCCTCAATATCGCCAAGCAGCCGGAAATTCTCAAGCTCATGCGAGAGGCAGCATTCCTCAACGTGTTCGTCGGCATCGAGACGCCGGAGGCCGAGGCGCTCCACGCGATGCGCAAGGACCAGAACAACGCCGTGCCGATGCTCGCATCCATCAAGGCGCTCAACGACCACGGGCTCGAGGTGATTTCCGGGATCATCCTGGGCCTCGATACCGATTCCGACGATACCGAGAGGCGGCTCAAGGATTTCATCGATGTCTCCAATGTCCCGATGCTGACCATCAATCTGCTGCAGGCATTGCCGAAGACGCCCCTGTGGGACCGGCTGGCCGAGGCCGGGCGCCTCGCCGATGATCCGGCACTGGAGAGCAACGTGCGCTTCCTGCGGCCGTACGACGAGGTGGTGGCGATGTGGCGGCGCTGCATCGCCCATGCCAACGATCCCGAGCGCCTGTTCGCCCGGTTCCGCTACCAGATCGATGCGACTTACGTGAACCGGATGATCACTCCGGCGCGCGGCAAGCTCAGCTGGGCGAATCTGTCGGGCGCGCTGGTGCTGGCCTGGCGCGTGGTGCTGCACATCGGCATCCTGTCCGATTATCGCCGGCCGTTCTGGCGGGCCGCGCGCCATGCGCTCGCGCGCGGGCAGATCGACGCCGTGCTGGGGATGGGCTTCATCGCCCATCACCTCATCCAGTTCTCGCGTGAAGCGCTGCGGGGCGAGCAGAACGCGTCCTACTACTCCTCCAAGCTGCGCGAGACCGCAGGCACCGGCGAGCTTGCCTTGCGCGAGACGGCATAGCTGATCGGCCTCGAGCCGCGATCGACTAGGACGCGGCTGGGCTCGCCGCGATGGCGGGCGCGCCGGCGGGAAAAATCAGGGATTTGATAACCACCGGCACTGCGCCGGAATTCGGCAGCATGGCGCCGACATCGATGTAATCGAACTCCTTGAGCTCGAGGCCGTCGATCGAGATGATCGCATTCTCGAGCCCCATCTCTTCACGCAGGTGGATTCCCATCACGCCGCCGACATCGCCCTCCCCCGCGAGCACGAGGGGATGGCCATCGGCGAGGATCACGGCAAGCCCCCCGACCAGCCCTCGGCAGAAGGCATCGAGCCGCTGGAAGGTAGCCGAGCCCCGCCAAGGCACGAACACCGCCACCGGCATGTGTGCGGCCCCGAGGTCGAGCCGCTCGAGCTCGGCCCTGGTCGCCTCCGCGACCGCCGCGGCATCGATCGTATCGGCATCGAGCGCGAAGGCAGGTGCGATCACCGGCACGTTGCGCAGCGGAAGCGCTTCGAGCGCCGACACGTAGATCGTGCTCCCGCTCAGCTGGGTCGTGTATTGCGATGCGCCTATCACCGTGGCGCGAATTCCTTCGGGAGCGACCTCCAGTTTCGGGCCCCACGTCGCGGCGCGGGCGCGTATCTGCTGCGCCAGGGCCGCACCGAGGTCGCCGAAGCTCTCGGCCACGCGGCCGTAGATGTATTCAGCCACGCCGCCGGAAAAGGTGAGCAGATCGACATGCGTGGCGAGCGACAGCGGCTCGAGCCGCAACAGGGGCGATCCGCCGCTCATCGGTGCGGCGCCGTTCATCGCTTCGAACAGCCGATCGGCCATCGCACTCGCCAGCGCCCGGGCCTCGTGCGGCGCCAGCTCGCGGCCGGCGGCCAGCTCGATGCCGAGCTCGGCGCCGAAGCGGCGGCCGGCGTCCTCGACGCGGACGATGCGGTTCTGCGCATCCAGGCAGACGAGTCGGGCGCCGACGTCGAGCGCGGTGAGGTCAATCACCCGGCCGTCGCGACAGATCGCAATCTTCGAGGTGCCGCCGCCCACGTCCACGTTCATCACCGTGGCGCGGTCGCGGATCGATCGGGCCACGGCGCCGGAGCCGTGCGCCGCCATGATGGTTTCCAGGCTGTCGCCGGCCGAGACGGCCACGAGCTTGCCTGCCTGCCCGGCAAACAGCTCGCCGATCCTGCGGGCATTGCGCCGGCGCACGGCGACGCCGGTCAGGATCAGCGCGCCAGCATCGATCTCGTCCGGATCGACATCGGCGTTCTCGTACTGGCGCCGGATGAAGGCCCCGAGCGCCGCGGCATCGATCTCCCCCTCCGCGGCATAGGGGGTGAGCAGGATCTCCGAGTCGTAAAAGGTCTCGCGCACCGTGACCAGGTAGCGGCTGTCGAGCCGCTCGAGCACGATGCGCGAGAAAACGAGATGCGACGTCGACGATCCGATGTCGATCCCGACGCTGAGGACGACGATCTCGTCCTCCTCCGTCAATGACCGCCCGGTCGAAGAGAAGAAGACGCGGCCCCCTTCTGCTTCCTCGGTCATGGAGCGTATCGCCGCCGCGGCTGCTCGCGAGCCCCGTCTGCGCTCCGCGGTAACCTCCACAGCAATGATGACGGGTGGCGCGAAAGCGCACCCTCGCCCCCTCGCCGGCGCTCGCCGGGGAGGGAGCGCGTCCCTTCAGTCGTGCCCGCGCGCATCGACTGGCGATGGCTACGCGCCGACGAACTTCGGCACCACGGTGCCCTGCTGGTAGAAATCCCGCTCCATCCGGCTCGGCACGCCTTCGGCCTCGAGCCTCGCCTCATATTCACCGCGGATGAAGGGGTCCTCCATCCAGTACGGGATCGCGGTGCCGCCCTCGGGGATGTCCATTCCGGTGTAATCGATATGCTTCTCGCCGGGCGGACCGGGCTCGCGTCCGGGATTGTGCGGCCCGAACCAGGCGGTCAGTCGCAACGGGTCCTTCGAGGCCCCGAAATGCTGGTGATACCAGCGCGCGCCCCCGGGCGCAGCCGACACCATGCCCACCGGCTCGTAGTCGACCCGCTTGATCTTGTCGGCATGGCCGTCCCGCCACGGCGTGACCCCGCAGTGCTCCGGCCAGGTGTAGGTGTAGCCCTTGCCCTTGAGGCAGATCAGCACGGCGGCGGAGGTGTGGGCGTGCGCCTTCGAATAGCGGCCGTTCTCATGCTGGCCGATCCAGAGATAGAAGGTGTTGCCGGTCATGAACGGCTCGACCCGGCGCCAGCCCGGCGAACGCCGGTTGTCCAGCGGCAGATCGCAGTTGATCACGTCGGGAATGAAATTGGTGCGCCGCATGGCGAGGCCGCGCACCGGATCGGGCTCGATGTCGTCCTTGTATCTGTAGAAGTCGTCAGCCCCGCTGAAACGGTCACGGAACTGGTAAGGGCAGCTGAAGACGACGTCGACGTTGTTGAGAAGGTTCAGCAGATTGGGCGCCGTCGTGCCGCCGAGCAACAGCGCAGGCGCGGAGCCCGCATTGACGATGCGGTGCCAGGCGTTGACCGGAATGGAGAACAACGAGCCTCTCTGCCATTCGAAGGCGTGGCGCTTGCTGTCGCCGTCAAGCCACACCTCGGTCGTGCCACGGCCCTCGACGACCAGATAAATCTCCTCGTAAAGGTGCTTTTCCGCGTTCAGCGCGCCCGCACCAGGCACTTCGACCACGTAGCAACCCCATTTGCCCTCGGTCCCATGCAGCTGGATGTAGCTGCCCTTCCCGCCCAGCCGCTTCCAGGAAGCGAGCGGCAGGTTCTGCACCTTGCTCACGCCGATATCCCGGTAGATCGGGATCCCCTCCGCCTCCATGAACAGATCATAGGGTGTCTTCGGGCGGCCGAACTGACCGAAGCCGGCGCGGTTGCTTCCCGTCGGCTCGTGCCAATGGGTACGGCCGGCCAATTCATGCATGGCGGCGTCCACTCCTGGGGCTGGAACGGCACGGGGAATGCTTACTGCCGAGGCTTGGGCGGCGCAAGCAACCGAGCGCCGGTCGCGCGCCGCGAGGGGCAAAAAGCCACGTCGAGAGGGCTTTTGGGTGAGGTATCGATCTACTAAGATCGCGCCAGACCTTTCGGTCTCGGAGGACAGCAGACATGAAGAAAATTCTCTTGGGGACGGCAGCGCTCCTCGCCCTTGGCACCGCGCCCGCCCTCCCGCAGCAAAAAACGATCAAGATCGGCTTCATCAGCACCTTCAGCGGGCCGCCCGCCGCGATCGGTAACGACATGCGCAACTCGTTCGAGCTCGGGCTCGATCATGTCGGCCGCAAGATCGGCGGGCTTCCGGTCGAGGTGATCTACGAGGATGACCAGACCAAGCCCGAGGTCGGGGTGCAGAAGACGCAGAAGCTCATCGAGTCGGACAAGGTCGACTTCGTCGTAGGCTATATCTGGTCGAACGTGCTGCTCGCCTCGCTCAAGCCGCTGGTCGACTCCAAGACCTTCACCGTCGTCACCAATGCCGGCGCCTCCCAGTTCGCCGGCGAGCTTTGCTCGCCGTATGTCTTCTCGACCTCGTGGAACAATGACCAGACGCCGCAGGCGATCGGCCTCTACATGAATCAGAAGGGCGTCAAGACCGCCTTCCTGATGGGCCCCAACTATGCCGCGGGCAAGGACATGCTCGAAGGCGTCTCGGCCACCTTCAAGGGCCAGGTCATCGGCCGCGAGCTGACCCGCTGGCCCGACCAGCTCGATTTCTCGGCCGAGCTCTCCAAGGCGCGCGCTGCCAAGCCGGACGCAATTTTCGCGTTCTATCCCGGCGGTGCGGGCGTGCAGTTCATCACCCAGTACGCGCAGTCCGGATTGAAAGGCCAGATCCCGCTCTACACCGTGTTCACCATCGACGAGCTCTCATTGCCGCGCCTCAAGGATCTCGCCGTCGGAATCCCCGGCGCGCAGGAATGGGTCAACGATCTTCCGAACGAGGCCAACAAGAGGTTCGTGGCCGACTACCGGGCGAAATACAAGCTCTGGCCCTCGTTCTACGGCGCGCAAACCTACGACGCCGTCGCGCTGCTCGATGACGCGGTCAAGAAGGTGAACGGAGACCTCAGCAGGAAGGACGACATGCGCAAGGAGGTGGAGCAGGCCAGCTTCACGTCGGTGCGCGGCAAGTTCAAGTATGGGCCGAACCACATCCCGATCCAGAACTTCTACCTGCAGGACGCCGTCAAGGAGGGCGATGACTACCGGCTGAAGACCGTCGCCACCATCGTCGAGAATGATCAGGACAAGCACTGGCAGAAATGCCACATGCCGCACTGATCGGCTCCTGAAGCCACGGCGGCGGCGCCGCGCCGGAGCGCCGCCGCCGTCTCCTGTCGAGGGGGCTGCTGGCGCCTCCGCTTTGGTGCTCATCCGGGCGGCGCGGGACGATGCTTTACTTCATCGAGCAATGCCTTAACGGCGTGCAGCTGGGCACGCTGCTGTTTCTCCTCACCGCCGGGCTGACCCTGATCTTCGGGATCATGGATCTGGTCAATCTGGCGCACGGCTCCTTCTACATGATCGGCGCCTATTTCGCGGCCACCTTCGCGGCGCGGACCGGCAGCTTCGTCGCCGGCGCCGTGCTCGGCGTGGTGGCGACCATGCTGGTCGGCATGGCGGTGGAGCTGATCGCGATGCGTCGTCTCTACGGACGCGACCACCTCGATCATGTGCTCGGGACTTTCGGCCTGATCCTGTTCTTCAACGAGCTGGTGCGGCTGATCTGGGGACCCGCCGGCATGACCCTGCCCCTGCCGAACGCGATGCTCACCGCGGTGCAGGTGCTGCCGGGCGTCTACTATCCGGTGTACCGGCTGGTCATCATCCTGACGACACTGGCCGTCGCGCTCCTGCTTTACATCCTCGTCATGCGCACCCGACTCGGGATGCTGATACGTGCGGGCGCCTCCAACCGCGAGATGGTGGGCGCGCTGGGAATCAACATCAAGCTCCTGTTCACTCTCGTGTTCGGACTCGGCGCTGCCCTCGCCGGCTTCGCCGGCATGATGCAGGCGCCGATCCTCACCGTGCAGATCGGCATGGGAGAGAACATTCTCATTCTAGCATTCGTGGTCATCATCATCGGCGGCATCGGCTCGATCCGGGGCGCGTTCGTCGCCTCGATGATCGTCGGCCTGATCGATACGGTGGGCCGCACCTTCCTGCCGGACCTCCTGCGCCTTTTTCTCAGCAGCAACGCGGCCTCCAGCGCCGGGCCGGCACTCTCCTCGATGCTGATCTACATGTCGATGGCCGCCATCCTGGTGTTCCGGCCGGAAGGTCTGTTTCCGGCCGCGGGAAGATGATGATGCGGCTCGATGCGCGGGGTGCGCTCACCATCGGCGTGGTGGCACTGCTGGCATTGGTGCCGGCTTATGCCGCTCTGACCGGCAATTATTTCCTCGTCTCGCTGTTCACCCGCATTCTCATCCTCGGCATGGCGGCGGTGAGCCTGAACCTGATCATGGGGTTCGGCGGCATGGTGAGCTTCGGGCACGCTGCGTATCTCGGGATCGGCGGGTATGCGGTCGGCATCCTCGCCAAGGAGGGCGTCAATTCCGGATTCCTGCAGTGGCCATTGGCGCTCGCGGCGTCGGCGCTGTTCGCGCTGACCGTCGGCGCACTGTCGCTGCGTACCCGCGGGGTCTACTTCATCATGATCACGCTGGCATTCGCACAGATGGTGTACTACGTCGCGATCGGCCTCGATCGGTATGGCGGCGACGACGGCATGACCATCTACAGGCGCAGCCAGTTCGGCGGGCTGATCAATCTCTCGAACCGGACCGTTCTATATTACCTCTGCTTCGTGCTGCTCCTGGCGACCGTCTACCTGGTCTGGCGAATAGTGAACTCGCGCTTCGGGCTGGTCATCCAGGGGGCGCGCTCGAACGAGCGTCGGATGCGGGCGATCGGCTTTCCGACCTACAGGTATCGGCTCGTCTGTTTCGTCATCGCCGGGGTCCTGTGCGGCCTCGCCGGCGCGCTGCTCGCCAACCACACCGATTTCGTGAGCCCCGCCATCATGCACTGGACGCGCTCGGGCGACCTGATCGTCATGGCCGTGCTCGGCGGCATGGGAACGGCCTTTGGACCGGTGCTCGGAGCGGTGGCGCTTCTGGTGCTGGAAGAGGCGCTCTCGGCGGTGACGGAATACTGGCAGATCATCATCGGTCCGATCTTCCTGCTGGTCGTGCTGTTCGCGCGCGGCGGCATCGAAGGCCTGCTCCCGGGTACCTCCCGTGCCTGACGCTCTGTTGCAGATCGAGGAGGTAAGCAAACGTTTCGGCGGAGTCATCGCCTCCGACGCAATCACCCTGGATGTCCTCCAGGGCGAGCTGCAGGCGGTCATCGGGCCGAACGGCGCGGGGAAGACCACGTTGATCGGCCAGCTCGCGGGCGAGATCACTCCCGACGCCGGATGCATTCGCTTCACCGGCCGCGACATCACGCGGCTGCCGGCCGACCGCCGCAGCCGGCTCGGCCTGGCCCGCTCGTTTCAGATCACGTCGTTGTTTCTCGATTTCACGGTGCTGGACAACGTCGCGCTCGCGGTCCAGGCGCATGCCGGCCACTCGTTTCATTTCTGGGGCAATGCGCGTCGCGACGAAGTGTTGCGTGCGCCGGGCCGGGCGGCGTTGCAGCGCGTCGGTCTTGCCGGCAGGGCCGATGAGCTCGTCGCCAATCTGAGCCATGGCGAGCACCGGCAGCTGGAGATCGCCATGGCGCTCGCCACCAATCCGCGAATGCTGCTGCTCGACGAGCCGATGGCCGGGATGGGTCCGGAAGAAAGCGCGCGCATGGTCAAGATGCTGCTCGAGCTCAAGCGCGAGCTGACCATCCTGCTGATCGAGCACGACATGGAAGCGGTGTTCGCCTTGGCCGACCGCATTACCGTGCTCGTCTATGGACGCATCATCGCGTCGGG
Organism: Xanthobacteraceae bacterium; assembly: GCA_036406655.1. GTDB lineage: Bacteria > Pseudomonadota > Alphaproteobacteria > Rhizobiales > Xanthobacteraceae > VAZQ01. Next base: position 18,680 of record DASXAP010000260.1, read on the forward strand.
CAGGCCGGAGGAAATCCGCGCCAGCTCGCAGGTGCGGCAGGCCTATCTCGGCGAGCACGAGGCGGCGGAGGCGCTCGGCCGTGCCTGAGGCCCCGCTGCTGCAGGTGGAGGATGTGCAGACCTGCTACGGGCTGAGCCAGGTTCTGTTCGGCATATCGCTGACGATCCGCCCGGGCGAGATGGTGACCTTGATGGGCCGCAACGGCATGGGCAAGACCACCACCGTGCGCTCGATCATGGGGCTGACCCCGGCGATGTCAGGCTCCATCCGGTTCGCCGACCGCGAGATACGCGGGCTCGCCGCCTACCAGGTCGCCAAGCTCGGTATCGGTCTGGCCCCCGAAGGACGACAGGTCTTCCCAAATCTGACCGTCCGTGAGAATCTGCTCGCCACCGCCGCCAACCGCGGCGGCGGCAGCCGGATCTGGACGCTGGACAAGGTCTGCGCGCTTTTTCCGCGGCTTGCGGAGCGCACCGCCAGCACGGGGAACCAGCTTTCCGGCGGCGAGCAGCAGATGCTGGCGGTCGGCCGAGCGCTGATGACCAATCCGCGCCTGCTCATTCTCGACGAGGCGACCGAGGGGCTCGCCCCGCTCATCCGCGCCGAGATATGGCAATGTCTCGTTCGGCTCAAGGCTGCGGGCCAGTCCATCCTGGTGATCGACAAGAACATCGGCACCCTGATCCGCATCGCCGACCGGCATTATCTCATCGAGCGCGGCAGGGTGGTTTGGGCTGGAAGCTCGGCCGAGCTCGCCGCCGTTCCGGAAGCCCAGCACCGCTATCTGGGGGTTTGAGGAGACCGGGAATTACCTTCCGGCGACGGTCTCCCCATCTAAGGGCGAGAGGAGACGGCCCTATGAGCGAATTTCTGGTCTATGCGCTCGTGCCGATCGCGGTGGCGGCGGTCGCGATCGTGCTGCTGCTCGGGCTTTCGAACTTGGCGCGCGGCGGCTCGCCGCAGAGGTCGCAGCGGCTGATGCGGCTGCGGGTGCTGCTCCAATTCATCGCCATAGTCATCATAATGCTGACGATCTGGACGGTGAGCAAATAGGACTGCGGGATGGTCGTTCTCAACCGAATCTACACCCGAACCGGCGATGAGGGCACCACTGCGCTGGGCAGCGGCGAGCGGCGCAAGAAATATGATTTGCGCGTCGCCGCCTACGGCACCCTCGACGAGGCCAACGCCGTCATCGGGGTGGCGCGGCTCCACTGCGGAGAGGACACCGCGCTCGATGCCGCGCTCCTCCGCATCCAGAACGATCTGTTCGACGTCGAGGCCGATTTGTGCCTTTCCGAGAAAGGGCCGGGAGGCGCGCGGCTGACGGTGACCGATGCCCAGGTGCAGTGGCTCGAGCGGCAAATCGACGATTTCAACGCCGATCTGACGCCGCTCAGGTCCTTCATCCTGCCGGGCGGTCGGCCGGCAGCCGCATATCTGCATCTGGCGCGAACCGTCTGCCGGCGCGCCGAAAGGCTGATGGTCGAGCTCAAGGACACGTCGCGCGAAGGCGTCACGCCGGCCGCCCTGAAATACGTGAACCGGCTTTCCGATTTTCTCTTCGTCGCCGGCAGGCACGCCAATGACTGCGGCGGTGCCGACGTGCTCTGGCAGCCCGGACAGAACCGGTGAGCAGGGCGGCGGCGCCATCGCGAGCGGCCTCGAGCTCCGGCTGACGCCCCCTCCCCGCATCCCCATTCTCGAGCGGGACCCGCAAGAGACCTGCCATGGTCGTGCCTATCTACGACGACAATCCGTTCTCAGCGGCGGTCAAGCCGGTCGTCACCTGGGGTCTCATCGCTGCCAATGTGATCGTCTTCATCTACGAAGCCGGCGCGACCCAGCTCGCGCTCGATCACCTGGTCAGCACCTACAGCCTCACGCCCGCGGCCTTGAGCGGCGAGCAGCATGCGCGCGGCTGGCTGCCGGTGCTGTCGACGCTCGTCACCTATCAGTTCTTTCATGCCGACATCATGCATCTCTTCGGCAACATGATCTTCCTTTGGGTGTTCGGCGACGACGTCGAGCGGGCGCTCGGCCGCGCACGTTTTCTGGCCTTCTACCTGCTCTGCGGCATCGTCGGCGGGCTCGTCTTCGTCGCCAACGATCGCTATTCGAGCATGCAGCTGATCGGCGCCTCGGGGGCGATCGCAGGAGTCATCGCTGCTTATTTGATGCTGCGCCCCTGCGCGAAGGTGACGGTGCTGTTGGGGTTCATTCCACTGCGGATCGGCGCTTATTGGGTAATCGGGCTGTTCGTGCTTTCCCAGCTTTGGAGCCTCGGCTCAGCTTCGAGGAGCGCGGTGGCCTATTGGTGCCATTTCGGCGGCTTGCTCGCCGGCGGCATCCTTTTTCCCTTGCTCAAGCCGCCGCATGTGAAGCTGTTCGAATGCACGCAGCCGGTGCCCGACACGGTCGTGCGGATCGGGCGCGGTCCGGACGGCCGCAGGCCGCCGCCCCGGGGCCTCCGTTGACACCGCAACCGGCCGGCCATTAGGTTGCCGCCCTCGATCCGCCTCGGCGCGTCGACCGCAGTTGAACAACGGGTCTAAACGTTCCTTGACCATGCGCTCTGACCCGCGGGCAGGAACGTCCTGGTCCTTGCGAGAGTGAGCTCCAAGCAAGCGTCCCCCATGAAGATCCTGGTGCCCGTCAAGCGGGTTGTCGATTACAACGTCAAGATTCGCGTCAAGAGCGACGGCAGCGGAGTTGAGCTCGCCAACGTGAAGATGTCCATGAACCCGTTCGACGAGATCGCGGTCGAGGAGGCGCTCCGCCTCAAGGAGAAGGGCCATGCGAGCGAGATCGTCGTCATCTCGATCGGGCCGCCGCAGGCGGCCGAGACGATTCGCACCGGGCTCGCCATGGGGGCGGATCGCGGCATCCTGGTGAAGACCGACAAGACGGTCGAGCCGCTGGGAGTCGCGAAGATCCTCAAGGCGATCGTCGAGCAGGAGGCACCCGGACTGGTGATCCTGGGCAAGCAGGCGATCGATGACGACTGCAATCAGACCGGCCAGATGCTGGCCGCGCTGACCGGCTGGCCCCAGGGCACATTCGCGTCCAAGGTGGTGATCGAGGGCGAGAGCCTGCTGGTGACCCGCGAGGTGGACGGGGGCTTGCAGACGGTGAAGCTCAGGCTGCCGGCGATCGTGACCACCGATCTGCGCCTCAACGAGCCGCGTTACGCCAGCCTGCCCAACATCATGAAGGCAAAAAAGAAGCCGATCGACGAGAAGACGCCCGACAGCTGCGGAGTCGACATTTCGCCCCGGCTCGAAGTGCTGAAGACCACCGAGCCGGCTGCGCGCAAGGCGGGCGTCAGGGTCAAGACAGTTGCCGAGCTCGTCGACAAGCTCCGGAACGAGGTCGGAGTGATCTGATGGCGAGCTCACGCAGCCCGCAGCCCTTTCCCATGCAGCTCGTCACGCCCCGGGCATCAGCATGACGACCCTGCTCCTTGCCGAGCACGACAACCGGACGCTGAGGGACGCGACCCACAAGGGGCTGACCGCTGCGAAGGCGCTCGGCGCGCCGGTGCATGTCCTCGTCGCCGGGCAGGGAGCCAGGCCGGTCGCCGAGGCCGCCGCCGGGCTCGACGGCGTCGAGAAGGTCCTGCTCGCCGAGGCCGCAGCCTACGAGCACATGCTCGCCGAGCCGGTCGCGGCGCTGCTGGTTGCGCTCGCCCCTTCCTATGGCTCCATCGTTGCGCCGGCGACCACGATGGGCAAGAACATCATGCCGCGAGTCGCCGCGCTGCTCGACGTGATGCAGGTCTCCGACATCGTCAAGGTGATCGCGCCCGACACTTTCGAGCGGCTGATCTATGCCGGCAATGCCGTGCAGACCGTTCGATCCAGGGACAGGATAAAGATCATCACGGTCCGCACCTCGACGTTCCAGGCATCGGGGACCGGCGGGTCGGCCCCGATCGAAGCGACCGCCGCGCCGGCCGACCCCGGCGTTTCCAGCTTCGCGGGCGAGGAATTGTCCAGGTCCGAGCGCCCCGAGCTCACCTCCGCGAAGATCATCATCTCCGGCGGACGGGCGATGCAGAGCCGGGAAAACTTCAGCAAGTATATCGAGCCTGTCGCCGACCGGCTGGGCGCGGCAATGGGCGCCTCGCGCGCCGCCGTCGACGCGGGCTATGCTCCGAACGATTGGCAGGTCGGGCAGACCGGCAAGGTGGTGGCTCCCGAGCTTTACATCGCGGTAGGCATCTCCGGCGCCATCCAGCACCTCGCCGGCATGAAGGATTCCAAGGTCATCGTGGCCATCAACAAGGACGAGGAGGCGCCCATCTTCCAGGTTGCGGATTATGGTCTCGTCGCCGATCTCTATCAGGCACTGCCGGAATTGGCGGCGGAACTGGGCAAGCCCGGGAGCTGATCATTCTCCTCGATCCATCCCGATCGCGGAAATGGGCCAGCCGGCAAGCGGTGCTCGGCGGGACTCGGCATAGGACAGGCGAAACAGCATGATCGAAGTCAAAGAGCGGACAAAGGGCCGTTCCGACCCCGTGGCGCTCCACATACGCAAGATCGGTGTGATCGGAGCGGGACAGATGGGCAGCGGCATAGCGCATGTCGCCGCGCTCGCCGGCTTCGACGTGAAGCTCAACGATGTCTCAGCCGACCGGGTCAAGGCGGGCATCGCCACCATCAACGGCAACATGGCACGGCAGGTCGGCCGCAAGCGCATCACCGAGGACGACCGGCAGGCGGCGCTCAAGCGGATCACTCCGGCGGAAGGCTACGATGCGTTCGGCGATTGCGACCTCATCATCGAGGCAGCGACCGAGAAGGAGGACGTGAAACGGACCATCTTCGCCAAGCTCTGTCCGGCGCTGAGCTCCGACGCCATCATCGGCACCAACACCTCGTCGATCTCGATCACCCGGCTCGCTTCGGCAACCGATCGGCCGGAGCGGTTCATCGGCGTCCATTTCATGAATCCGGTGCCGCTCATGGAGCTGGTCGAGCTCATCCGCGGCATCGCCACCGATGACGCCACCTTCGAGACCACCAAGCAGTTCGTGAACAAGCTCGGCAAGACGATCGCAGTGGCGGAAGACTTCCCCGCCTTCATCGTCAACCGCATCCTGCTGCCGATGATCAACGAGGCGATCTACACGCTCTACGAGGGCGTCGGCAATGTCGAGGCCATCGATACCGCCATGCGGCTCGGCGCGCACCACCCGATGGGCCCGCTCGAGCTTGCCGATTTCATCGGCCTCGACACCTGCCTCTCGGTCATGCAGGTGCTGCACGAGGGGCTGGCCGACTCCAAGTACCGGCCCTGCCCTTTGCTGGTCAAATACGTCGAGGCCGGCTGGCTCGGCCGCAAGACCCAGCGGGGCTTCTACGACTATCGCGGCGAGAAGCCGGTGCCGACTCGGTAGACAGACGACAGAGGACAGAGGACGGAAGGTCAAGTATCTCCGTCCTCCGTCGTCCGTCCTCTGTCTTTCTGCTTACGCCGCTGCCGCGGCCCCAGCCGGGGCGGTCTCGCGCCACGCCGGCAGGCCGAAAACGCGTCCGAACCAATCACGCACATGGCCGTAGGGCGCGAGCGGCAGCTCGGCTTCCTTGGAATAGATGAGGGCGGCAGCGACCGCGAAATCGGCGAGGGTGACGCCGGTGCCGACGAGATAGGGTTGCCGCGCCAGGTGGGCATCGAGCACGCGCGCCTCCCGGTTGAATGCCTCCGCAGCCTTGGCCACGACCGCTTCATCGGGCGGTCCCAGATTGAGGATCTTCTTGACGAACCGCTGGAAGGTCAGGGGCTGGCACGCCTCATTGCCCCAATGCCCGAGCTGCCAGCACTGCCAGCGGGTGATGTCGGCGCGCATGCGCGCGTCGTTCGGCCACAGCGCGTTCGCGGTGCGGCTGCCCAGGTACCGCATGATGGCGTTGGATTCCCACAGCGTGAAGTCACCATCCACCAGGGTCGGCGTGCGGCCGGTGGGGTTGAGCGCGAGATATTCGGCGCTCCGCGGCTTGGTCAGATCGACCAGCACCAGCTCGAGGGGAACCCCGAGATGGGCTGCCAGCGCCCGCACCTTCCAGGTGTTCGGCGAGGGCGGAAAACCATGCAGTTTCATCCTCGACTCCTTTGCTTGTGGTCACTTCGATCGGGTCAGGCCGGCGGTCAGGACGAGCGACTGAGCGAGGCGGAGACGAGCTTGAGCGCATCCTCGCTCGCCCATTCCGCCGGGCCTGCCACGGTGCCGATCTCGCAGCCGGAAGGATCAACCAGGAGCGTGGTCGGCATCCCCGGCGCGCGGCCTATCGTCTTGAGCTCCTGGAACACCTTGGCGCTGGGATCGGCGAAATAGCCGAGACGGGTAACGCCGATCTCGTTCAGCCAGGCGCGCGGCTTCTCGGGATCGCGGGTATCGATATTGACCGCGACCACCTCGAACCGCGGCCCCCCGAGCCGCGCTTCCAGCGCGTTGAGCGCGGGCATCTCCCGGCGACAGGGAATGCACCACGTGGCCCACAGGTTGAGCAGGACCGTGCGGCCGCGCCAATCGGCGAGGTGCCGTTCGGCGCCCGACTGGTCGCGGAACGCGAGATCGGGCAGCCGCAGCGGCTCCTCGGCAGCCGCAAAGGCCGCCACTTCGCCACGCGCCAGTGGCGCGAGTTGCTGCGCGAGCTCGACCGCCGGGCGGCAGGCGGCGTCGCCCGCATTGCGCGGCAAGCTCCCGATCCCGTATACCGCGGCGAGGGCGGCGGCGATGCCGACGCCAGCGCCGATCAGGAGCACGGGAAGCCGTTTCCTGCCGGTGGCCGGCTTCGCTTTGCCGAGGCCGGACATCAGCGGCGAACCCTGTGCGGACGTGGCAAAAGACGTGTCATGACCAACAAGATGTGGGGCGGACGCTTCAGCGGCGGCCCGGATGCCGTCATGGAGGAGATCAACGCCTCCATCGACGTCGACCGGCACCTTTTCCGGCAGGACATTGCCGCAAGCAAGGCGCACGCGGCGATGCTGGCCAGGCAATCCATCATCAGCGGCGAGGATGCCCGAGCCATCGCTCACGGTCTAGACACGATCCTGTCAGAGATCGAGGCGGGCCGGTTTAAGTTCAGCCGCGCGCTCGAGGACATCCACATGAACGTGGAGGCGCGCCTCGCCGAGCTGATCGGTCCGGCGGCCGGACGGCTGCATACCGCCCGCTCGCGCAACGACCAGGTAGCGACCGACTTCCGGCTCTGGACCCGGGGCACGATCGATGCCGTCGACGAGGCACTGCTCGGCTACCAGCGCACGCTCGCCGAGAAAGCCCTCGAGCATGCCGCAACCGTGATGCCGGGCTTCACCCACATGCAGCCGGCGCAGCCCGTCACCTTCGGCCATCATCTGCTTGCTTATGTGGAGATGGCCCAGCGCGACCGCGGGCGGCTGGCGGATGCGCGCAAGCGCTTGAACCAGTCGCCCTTGGGCGCAGCTGCCCTCGCCGGCACCGCGTT
>DASXAP010000261.1:0-2368 GCA_036406655.1 Xanthobacteraceae bacterium
CGTTATCGCCAGCCGGTGCTCGAGCCGGGCGGCCTGGCACTATTCATCAGCCAGTCGGGCGAGACCGCGGACACGCTCGCCGCACTTCGCCATGCGCGCGAGGAGAAGCAGCGCATCGCGGTGGTCGTCAACGTGCCGACCAGCTCAATGGCGCGCGAGGCGGACTTGCTCCTGCCGACTCATGCCGGCCCGGAGATCGGGGTCGCTTCCACCAAGGCCTTCACGTGCCAGCTGGCGGTGCTTGCGGCGCTCGCTGCGAACCTTGCCAGGGCGAAAGGCCGCCTCAGCCGCGAGGAGGAGAAGGAGATCGTCGCGCACCTGCAGGAGGCGCCCGCGGCTCTCAACGCGGCGCTCAACCATGACGAGGACATCGCCTCGATGGCGCATCACATCGCGCCGGCGCACGACGTCCTCTACCTCGGCCGCGGGCCGGACTATCCGATGGCGCTTGAAGGCGCGCTGAAGCTGAAGGAGATCAGCTACATCCACGCCGAAGGCTATGCGGCCGGCGAGATGAAGCACGGGCCCATCGCGCTGATCGACGACAATGTGCCCGTGATCGTCATCGCGCCGTCAGGGCCGCTGTTCGAGAAGACCGTCAGCAACATGCAGGAGGTGCGAGCGCGCGGCGGCCAGATCGTGCTGATCAGTGACGCGCAAGGCATCGTCGAGGCCGGCGACGGCTGCATGGCGACCATCGAAATGCCCGAGGTCCATCCGCTCATCGCGCCGCTAGTTTATGCGGTCCCCGTGCAGCTTCTCGCCTACCATGTGGCGGTCCTGAAAGGCACCGACGTCGACCAGCCGCGCAACCTCGCGAAGAGCGTCACCGTCGAATAATCGGGAATTGTTCGGCGGAAAATTAATGGAAATGTCAAACACTTGCTGTATTCTTGCCCGCGGGGTGGGAGACAGATCATGGCTTCGCAGGCGCTGCGAAGGAGTGAACCGGCCAGGATAGAGGCCGACCTCAGGCACTACCGGCGTGAGGGATATGCAATCGTCCGGGGCTTCTTCGACGCGGAGGAAATCGCCGAGATCGCGGCCGCCGTCGATCAGCTGTATCGCGAAGGCGAAGGCCACGGCCGCTCCTTCCGGCACGGCAACCTTTTCTACAATGTGGCGAATGGCGAAGAAGGCCAACCTTTCGTCCGGATGGTGCAATGGCCTTCATATCATCAGGCGAGGCTGAATGCGGTTCGTCTCGATCCGCGCTTCGCGGAGTTGCTGGAGCCCCTACTCGGCGGTGACCTCAAGCAGATCATCAACCAGGTCCACTGGAAGGCGCCCGGCTCGCTCGGCGACTTTGCCTGGCACCAGGACAGCCGCTCGCGCCGGCCGGCGTCGGCCTTCCGCAGGCTTGCCACCTCCTATGTCCAGACCGGGCTGGCGATCGATCCGCACGCGCCGGAATCGGGCGGAATGCGGTTCATTCCGCGGAGCCAGTTGCGCGGCGACCTGGGCATGGATTGCTCAAAGAAGGCACTGGGGACCGCGCCGACCGATGCGGCGCTAGAAGCCGTCGGCTTGTCCGCCACCGACGCAGTCGATCTGGTGCTGCAGCCGGGCGATCTCGCGCTGTGGAGCCCTTATCTGGTGCACGCATCGGGTACCAACCGGTCGAGCCACAAGCGCCGATTCTACATCAACGGCTATGTCCGCGCTGCAGACTGCGACCGCGGCGAGTGGGCGTTCCGCGGGGGACGGCCGGTGCCGTTCGGGCCGCGGCCCGCGCTGGTCCATTACGAAGAGCTCTACGAACGGCCGGGTCCGCATTATACGGACTGAATGAAGGTCAGAGGCGGCTGTCACTGCAGAGCGGTTCGGTTCGAGGCTGAGGTGCAGGAGCCTCCGCTCCCCGCGCTCGATTGCAATTGCTCGGTGTGCCGGATGACGGGTTTCATCCACGTCATGGTGCCGCATGAGCAGTTCGAGCTCGTCACCGGGCGCGATGCCTTGGAGACCTATCGATTCGGCACGGGTGCGGCCCAGCACCTGTTTTGTCGCCATTGCGGCATCAAGAGCTTCTACCAGCCGCGCTCGCATCCCGACGCGTGGAGCGTGAACGCCAATTGCCTTGATGCACCGGTCGAGCTTGCGGTCGAGCGCTTCGACGGGGCGGACTGGGAGCAAGCCAAGGCGAACCTCGACGGGCAACGGTAGCGCCGTTACGGCGACCCGATGCATCACGCGCTGCGCCTGACCATCGACCGTACCGCCATTCAGGAGAACTGGCGCTGGCTGCAGGACCGCGCCGGAGTGCCGGCGGGGGCGGCCGTCAAGGCCGATGGCTACGGCCTCGGGGCTCGCGAGGCGGCGCATGCCTTGTACAAGACCGGCTGCCGCGACTTCTTCGTTTCGACCTGGG
>DASXAP010000262.1:0-6800 GCA_036406655.1 Xanthobacteraceae bacterium
GCCCGGTGGAAAACCCGGACCAGGTTTCGATCGGAGCGAATCAGACGCTCGTCATGAGCGCGTTCACGCCCGCCTTGCGACGCGCTATGCCCGCGCATGAGGTGGTCGCCCGATCACACGCGTTCGGCTTCCTTGCGCCGCTCCTCCTTGCGGCGGTCGTTGGGATCGAGCAGCCGCTTGCGCAGCCGGATCGCTTTCGGAGTGACCTCGACGAGCTCGTCGTCGTTGATGTAGGCGAGCGCCTTCTCCAGCGTCATCCGGATCGGCGGGACGAGGCGGACGGCCTCGTCCTTGGCGTGGGTGCGGATGTTGGTGAGCTTCTTGCCCTTGAGCACGTTGACGTCAAGGTCGTTGCCGCGGCTGTGCTCGCCGACGATCATGCCGCGGTAGACCTTCCAGCCCGGCTCGATCAGCATCGGGCCGCGGTCCTCGAGGTTCCACAGCGCGTAGGCGACCGCCTCCCCCTGCTCGCTGGCGATCAGCACGCCGTTGCGGCGGCCCACGATCTCGCCGCGGTAGGCGTCGTAGCGGTGAAACAGGCGGTGCATGACCGCAGTCCCGCGGGTGTCGGCGAGGAGCTCGCCCTGGTAGCCGATGAGCCCGCGCGTCGGCGCGTGCACCACGAGGCGCACGCGGCCGCCGCCCGAGGGGCGCATCTCGACGAGCTCTCCCTTCCGCTCGGAAAGCTTCTGCACGACGATGCCGGTGTGCTCGCCGTCCACGTCGATGACCACCTCCTCGATCGGCTCCAGCAGCGTTCCGCCGGCGTCGCGCTCGAGCAGGACCCGCGGCCGCGACACCGACAGCTCGAAGCCCTCGCGCCGCATCGTCTCGATCAGGATGCCGAGCTGCAGCTCGCCGCGGCCGGCCACCTCCATGGCGTCCTCTTCGCGCGACTCGGTGACCCTGAGCGCGACATTGCCTTCCGCCTCGCGCAAGAGCCGCTCGCGAATGATCCGGCTCTGCACCTTGTCGCCCTCGGTCCCGGCGAGCGGCGAATCGTTGATCCGGAACGTCATCGCCAGCGTGGGCGGATCGATCGGCTGCGCCGGCAAGGGCTCGGTCACCTCGGGAGCGCAGATCGTGTGCGACACCGTCGCGCCGGGCAGCCCGGCGACGGCGACGATGTCGCCGGCGCAGGCCTCGTCGACGCCGGTCCGCTCCAGGCCGCGGAACGCGAGCACCTTGGTGACGCGGCCCTCCTCGACGAGGCTGCCGTTGCGGTCGAGCACCTTCACGATCTGGTTGGGCTTGACCGAGCCGGCGCTGATGCGGCCGGTGACGATGCGACCGAGATAGGGGTTCGCCTCGAGGATGGTGCCGAGCATGCGGAACGGCCCCTGCTCGGTCGCCGGCGGCGCGACGTGCTGCGTCACGAGGTCGAGGAGCGGCGCCATGCCCCTGTGCCTGGGGCCGGCGGCGGCGGCGGCCATCCAGCCTTCCTTAGCCGAGCCGTAGAGGATCGGGAAATCGAGCTGCTCCTCGCTCGCGTCGAGCGCGGCGAAAAGGTCGAACACCTCGTTGACCACCTGCGCCGGCCGGGCATCGCTGCGGTCGACCTTGTTGATTGCCACGATCGGACGGAGCCCGACCTTGAGCGCCTTCGAGACCACGAACTTGGTCTGCGGCAGTGGGCCTTCGGCGGCGTCCACCAGGACCAAGGCGCCGTCCACCATGTTGAGGATGCGCTCGACCTCGCCGCCGAAATCGGCATGCCCCGGCGTGTCGACGATGTTGATGCGGGTGTCGCGCCACAGGATCGAGGTGACCTTGGCGAGAATGGTGATGCCGCGCTCGCGCTCGAGGTCGTTCCAGTCGAGCGCGCGCTCGGCCACCCGCTGGTTCTCGCGCAACGCGCCCGACTGCTGCAGCAGGCGGTCGACCAGCGTGGTCTTGCCATGGTCGACATGGGCGATGATGGCCACGTTGCGCAGATGCATGGCGCGCCGGCTGCTGCCAGGTTCACGAAGGAAGGCTAAAACCAATCGCGGGCCGCTCGGGCCCGCTGTCGGCTGCGAATATAGTCATCGGCGGCGCGGACGCAATCGCGCGCCCCATATGGTCCGTCATGGCCGGGCTTGTCCCGGCCATCCACGCCTTTCTTTTCTTTGCTGCGAAGAAGCAAGACGTGGATGCGCGGGACAAGCCCGCGCATGACGAGGAACGAGAAAGCAATTCCAGCCCCACCGGGACACGCGCGCGAGGTGCCGGCCGAGAGGATTCCGCTTGCTGGAACGGGAAGGATTGGGGGAGGGTGGGTCTCAGCGACTCCGCGGCGATCATCGGATCGAGCGGGGCGACCAGGAGAACGATCGCGCCTCCCATGAGCATTCTCGTCGACAGGAATACCCGCGTGATCTGCCAGGGCTTCACCGGCAGGAACGGCACCTTCCATTCCGAGCAGGCGATCGCCTACGGCACCCGCATGGTCGGCGGCACCTCGCCCGGCAAGGGCGGCACGGTGCATCTCGGCCTGCCGGTGTTCGACACCCTCGCCGAAGCCAGGCGCAAGACCGCGATCGATGCGAGCGTCGTCTACGTGCCGCCGGCCGGCGCCGCGGATGCGATCTGCGAGGCCATCCAGGCCGAGATCCCGCTGGTCATCGCCATCACCGAAGGCATCCCGGTGGTGGACATGGTGCAAGTGAAGCGGGCGCTCTCGGGATCGCGGACCCGCCTCATCGGCCCGAACTGTCCCGGGGTCATGACCGCCGGCGAGTGCAAGATCGGCATCATGCCGGGCGGCATCTTCAGCCCCGGCTCGGTCGGCATCGTCTCGCGCTCGGGGACGCTGACCTACGAGGCCGTCTACCAGACCTCGCGCGCGGGGCTGGGGCAGACGACCGCGGTCGGCATCGGCGGCGACCCGGTCAAGGGCACCGAGTTCATCGACGTGCTGGCGATGTTTCTCGCCGACGCGGCGACGCGGGCGATCATCATGATCGGCGAGATCGGCGGCGCGGCCGAGGAGGATGCCGCGCAGTTCGTCATCGACGAGGCGCGGTGCGGACGAAAAAAGCCGATGGTGGGCTTCATCGCCGGACGCACGGCGCCGCCGGGCCGCAGGATGGGGCATGCCGGCGCGATCATCGCCGGCGGCAAGGGCGACGCCCAATCCAAGATCGCCGCGATGGAGGCGGCGGGCATCAAGGTATCGCCGTCGCCGGCGCGGCTCGGCGGCACGCTGCTCGAGGTTCTGGCCGCCTGATTCGACCATTCGGGCTTTGCAGCGGGCTTCGCCAGTCGTAAATACAGGATCGGCTGCAGGAGGGAACTGGGCTCAGGCCGGCATCCCTCCCTTTGAAGGCTGGTTGTGGAAAAATGGGTCGGGCTCACGCGCGTGTGACGCTCACAAACCCTCGGTGGCCCGAGCTCGAGCCGGTCGAGGTCGATGCACTGGCGGATACCGGCTCGGTCCACCTGTGCATTCCCGAGCACATCGCCCTTCAGCTGCGGCTCGAGGAATTCGACCGCCGGGAGGTGGTGCTCGCGGATGGCTCTCGCCAAGCCGTGTCGTATGTCGGGCCGCTCGCGATATCGGTGGCTAATCGGCGTGGTCTCGCGGGAGCCATGGTGCTCGGCAACCAGGTCCTCCTTGGCGCCATTCCCATGGAGGACATGGATTTGGTCGTCAACCCGAGAACACAGCAGGTCATCCCCAATCCGGAAAACCCCAATATCGCCGTCTCGATAGCCATGGGCCTGCCGCCAAATCCGCGGTCGGCTCCGCGCCACGGCCCGACCTGATCGCCGAAAGCCTCTGGCCCGAGACCGGCCCCCCTAGCGCCTTCTCGCCGTCATCGCCGGGCTTGTCCCGGCGATCCCGATTCAGGGTCGAGATGGCCGGCACGAGGCCGGCCATGACCGAAATCTGTCGAGATATATTGCGGCTGATTTGCCGGCAGCTGTTGCAGAGGGGTTACAGCCATTCGCCGGTCCGCGCCCTATCATGCGCCTCGAGTGCGCGCGGCTTCACCGACCGCCGGCGCACCGGAATTTGCGGGCTGCGGCCGGGGATCGTCGCGCAGCGGCTCGCCGAGAGGCGGTCCAGGGATCGGGGACGGGGGGTCACAATGAGGAAGCTCTTGATCGCGGCGGCCGGCCTGGCGCTGGCGATGGGCGGCGCGGCCAGCGCCGCCGACATGCGCCTGAAGGCACCCGCGCCGCCCGCGCCGATCTACAGCTGGACCGGCTGCTATGTCGGCGGCGGTCTCGGCTACGGCCTGTTCGATCTGCAGCACGACACGGTCGGCGAGCCGCCGGGAGATCCGGCCGCGCCATTCTCGGGCACGCTCGACACCGGGGGCCGCGGCTGGGTCGGCGTCGTCAGCGCCGGCTGCGACGTCCAGCTCGCCGGCAATTGGCTCATCGGCGCTTTCGCCGATTTCGACTGGACCAATATCCGCGGCCAGCATGCATTCAACTGTCCTTCGACTCCGTTCTGTCCGGAGCTGCCGCTCACCAATGTCGGCGAGATCCGGCAGCGCTGGGCCTGGGGCGTGGGCGCCCGCCTCGGCTACATCGTCGTGCCGCAGTTCATGACCTACTTCAGCGCCGGCTTCACCGGCTCGCGGTTCAGCCAGGTGAACCTCCTGTCCAACCCGGACGACAACGGTGCCTTCGGCCTGTTCACTGGGGCGATCATTCCCGAGCAGACGTTCAACGGCTACTTCATCGGCGGCGGCACCGAATATGCGATCGGCTGGCTGCCGGGCCTGTTCTGGAAGACCGAGTACCGGTTCAGCGACTTCCGCACCAAGAACATCTCGGTCCTCTGCATCGCGCCGAGCTCAGTGGGCTGTGACGGAGCCACCGGCCCGCTCGGCGCGGTCGACCGCATCCATCCCTACGTGCAGACGATCTGGACCGAGCTGGTCTGGCGCTTCAACTGGGCGGGCGCGGGGCGCCCGTACTGAGGCTCGCTTCGCCAGCCGCTTGCTGGACCAGGCCCCGGCTCGCACCGGGGCCTTTCTTCGTCATGGGAAGGAATGGAATCCGCAGCTGGCAGGGAAGATCCGGAAGACGATCCAATTCTAGCTGGCGGCGAAGCGGGTCGCGCCAGCAGCTTGCTCCCGCCGCCCACTATGCCATAAATGACCAACTAGATGGTCATGAAGAAGCAGACGAAAGTGAAAGACGTCACTCTTGCCGATGCGAAGGCGCATCTGAGCAGGCTGATCGACCGCGCCGTCGCCGGCGATACCGTCCGCATCACGCGCCGGGGCAGGCCGGTGGCACAGATCAGCGCCATTGAGAGGCCCCGCAGGCCAATCGACCCATCGGTCCTGCGCGCGCTGACCGATGCGGTGCCGATCCAGCGGGAATCCGCACGCGAGCTCCTTCGCCGGATGCGGGACCAGGATCGCTATTGACGCTGCATGTGATTGGACAGGCCGGCCGTTCGAGATTGCGACCCGGCGTTCGCCTCGGACTGAGACAAGGCTTGCAGGCGTGACGAAAAACCCGCCCCGGATTTCCGCGGCGGGCTTTCGTCCCTGGCGCCCTCGCCTCCGCCGGTACATCCGCGGCGGAAGCGCCCGATCGCCACCGGATACGATAGCAGAAGGGGTGCGCCTTGGCTGTCGCGCCGGCGCCACACCGCCAGCATTTCGGGCGCGGCGAGCCGATGGGGCCCACCGGTCCGGACTCCGGCCAAGCCGTCATGCGCGGGCTTGTTGTCCCGCGCATCCCGATTGACGGGGCACCATGGTGCCTCATGCATCGGGATGGCCGGGACACGGGGGACCCCGCCGCGCAGGCGCGGCGGGTCCCCGGCCCGGCCATGACTACGTTGATTTCATTCGATCGGAAAATGCTTTAAGCATGGGCGAATTTCCCGCGGGCAGTGGCCGAAACGGCACAGCCAAGCGCGGGCCGATCGGATAGCGTCCGCCGACCGGCCCGGATACCCGGGCCGAATGTCTCCGATCCGGGTAGCGCATGCACGCGCGGCGCCGCCGTCCTCGCTGCGCTGCAACGGAGGAAGCATCATGATCGCCGAAGGCCAGGTGTTCAGGGACAAGCGCATCTATCTCGACGGCTCGAGCTTCTATCAATGCACTTTCGAGCGGTGCACGGTCGTGTATTCCGGAACGCTGGGCTTCGTCCTCGAGAGTCCACAATTCATCGACTGCCGCTGGGAGGTCCAGGGCGCGGCGCGCGAGACGCTGGGATTTCTCCGCGCGCTCTACGCCGGGGGCGCCCGCGACCTCGTGGAGCAGACCTTCCAGAGCATCCGCAGCGGCACCGGGACCACGCCGCTGACCTGATGGCGGGAGCATGCTGCGCATGCTCACCGCGCTCTCCCGGACCGCGGATGAGCAGGAGCAGCCATAAGGCGGGATGGCCGAGACCAGGCTGACGGTGCCGGAAGCGCTGGCGCAGGCGATGGCATCGCATCGCGCCGGCAATCTCGCCGACGCCGAACGCCTCTACCGCAGCATCCTGCAGGCGAGCCCCGAGCATGCCGACGCGCTGCATCTGTTGGGGGTGATCGCGCATCAGCGCGGGCGGCACGAGGAGGCCATCCGCCTGATCGACCGGGCGCTGGCGTTCAGGCCGGATTTCGCCGAGGCGCACGGCAACCGCGGCTACATCCTCGCGGCGCTCAATCGCCATCAGGCGGCGCTGGCGAGCTACGAGCGGGCGCTGGCACTCAAGCCCGACGACGTGGAGGCGCTCAGCCGCCGCGGCAACACCCTGTGCGCGCTGAACCGTCCGCAGGAGGCGCTGGCGAGCTACGAGCGGGCGCTGGCGCTGCGGCCCGACCACGCCGAGGCGCTCAACAACCGCGGCAGTGC
>DASXAP010000263.1:0-7145 GCA_036406655.1 Xanthobacteraceae bacterium
GGTGCGCTCGTCTCCCTTGTTCCGCCGAACCTGTCTGAAGCAGAGCCCTTTCCCGGTTCGCTGCTCTCTCACAATCATCTACCTTGCCCCGTCCTGCTCGATGCGAGGGGCGTCTCCGGAGACGGTCCCGAGGACGGAGCAGGGCGTGGCGTCCCGCGTCGGCGGCTCGTGACCGCCGGCCCGGGAGGCACGGGGTCCGCCCGCCGGGCACTACGACCCGGCCGCGAGGACGTCTCGCTCGACGCGCTCCGGAGGACAATGCCGGAGACGGAAGTGCGGACCCGGCGCCGAAAACCGCCACGGTGGAGCGCCGAGAGGTGCGCGTTCCCCGTCAAGCGCCGGGGAGCGCAAGGCGCCTCGCAAGGCGTCTGGCGTGCCCGGGGAAAGCGCGTTCACCCGCGCTCTCCCGCAGGCGGGCGCGCCCGCCGGATGCCGTCGCATCCGGGCACCTCTCGGCGCTCCGCCACCCCTCGCTCGCGGGCGGCGGAAGCGGGAATGCGCAGGAACCCGCGCCGCGCCGCGCGCCGCGGGAGCAAGGGAGCTTGCCCGCATGAACTCATCGACGATCACCGGGGGGTCCGAGGCCGAGCAGCAGCGGGAGCGCGATCGCCAGGAGCTCGCCCGCATCAGCACATGGACGGTCACCGACAGGCGCGCGCTCGGCAAGAGCGGCGACAGCCGGGTGGAGACGGCGGCGCTCGTCGCGCGCAGCGCCAAGGACCCGATGCTCGCTGCCGTCCTGCGCGGAGAGCATCGGCGCAACCGGCTCTGGCGGCTGTGCCGCCGCGCCGCCTGCAAGCGCGCCCGCCGCTGCTGCGGCGACGAGCTCGCCTGCGGGGCGCGGCGCTGGCCGGTCGCGCGCGCAGCCCTGCGGAGCACGCTCGCGGCGGCGCTCAACCACCGGCCGCGCAAGGGCATCGTCACCCGGCAGCTCGGGCGCTGGTCGGAGCGCAACGGCGAGCTCAAGCCGCCGAAGGTGACGGTGCGCTGGCGGATACGGGGCGAAGAGCCGGGCCGGCAAAGGCAATGAGATGCGGACCAGGGCAGCCTCACGCGGGCTGGCCGGGTCCCGGGCTGTTTGACATCGTGAGATAAGCGCGCCCAGCGGGCGGCTCGGCGCAACGAGCCGCGCGATTGCGGCTCTCGTAGCATGGTTGACGTTCTCGTCCACCAGCAGCCGCAGCATCGGACTAGCCGGAATGACGGCGGGCGATGAGCCTGCCGCGGATGCCGGCAGGGTCGAACCGCGCCTCGGCCTCGCGTTGCAGCGCCGCCGCCTCGGCTCGCCGGCGCCGCAACCAAAACGTCGGGCCCGCTATCGCACGACCCACGTGCCGTGCGCCTTGATCTCGCGGTGCGTTCCGCGAGGTATCGCGTCGCCGTTCAAACGCAACCGGCCGGTAGCGAGGCTCGTCATGGCCGCGCTCGTCGCGGCCATCCACGTCTTCGCAAGCCCCAGGCCGTGGATGCGCGGGACAAGCCCGCGCATGACGTGAACGAATATGAGCGAGATCTGCCCTACCCCAGCAGCGCCGGCAGCCAGGTGGCGACGGCGGGGACGAGGACGATGAGGACGAGCAGCAGCAGGCTCATCGCCACATAGGGCACGACCGCGCGGAAGATGTGCCCCATCGTCACCTCCTTCGGCGCCACCCCCTTCATCGTCATCAGCAAGAGCCCGTGCGGCGGCAGCAGGAGGCCGAGCTGCATGCAGATGAGATAGAGCACGCCGAACCAGACGAGATCGATCTCGAGCCGCTGCACGATCGGCATGAACACCGGCAGCGTGATCAGCATCATGCTGACCTGGTCGACGAAGATGCCGAGGAAGACGAGCAGCAGCAGCATCCCGGCGAGGACGGCGAAGGGGCCGAGCCCGCCGCCGAGCACGGTCGACACGATCCCCTCGGTCGCTCCGGAGAAGCTCAGGATCTGCGAGAAGGTGGTGGCGCCGAGGATGATGAACAGGATCATCGCCGAGATGCCGACGGTGCCGCGCAGCGACTTGACCAGCGCCGCGAAGCGCAGCGCCCGGTAGGCCAGCGCGAGCGCGATCGTGGCGATGGCGCCCAGCGCCGCCGATTCGGTCGGGGTGGCGAAGCCGCCCGACATCGCCCCCACCACCACGACGAAGATCGAGACGAGCGGCAGCACGTAGAGCACGAGCAGCTCCCAGCGGCGCCAGCCGCGGCGCGGCTCGATCGGGGTCGGCGGGGCGAGCGCCGGGCGGGCATGGGCGCGGACGACGATGTAGCCGACGAAGGCCACGCTCAGCATCAGCCCCGGCACCACCCCGCCGATCAGCAGCTTGGAGATCGAGATGCCGGAGAGGCTGCCGAGCAGCACGGTGAGCGCCGAGGGCGGGATGAGCATGTCGACCGCGCCGATCGCCATGATCGGCCCGGTCGCCAGCACCGGGTCATAGCCGCGCTTGAGCATCACCGGCAGCATCAGCGAGCCGAGCATGGCGGTGGTGGCGATGGTCGAGCCGGAGATGGCGGAGAACACCGTGCCGGCAACGACGGCGACCACCGCGAGCCGGCCCGGCACCTGCCGCACCAGCCGCTCGATGCCGTCGATCACCTTGAGCGCGAGCCCGGTGTGGAACAGCACCTCGCCCATCAGCACGAAGAGCGGGATCGGGGTGAGCGAGAAGTTGATCACCGCGGCGGCGCTGTTGCGCAGCATCTGGTCGAGCCCCGCCTCGCCGCCGAGGAACAGGCTCGCGCCCAAAATGTTGACGGCGATGAAGGAGAAGGCGACCGGCACACCGAGGAACAGGAGCACGGTCGAGCCGCCGAGCAACAGCAGCGAGGCGAGCGGCCAGGACATGGCCTACGACGCCGAGACGGCGTCCTCGCGCGGACGCCGCTCGGCGAGCGCGAGGCGATGCATGCGGAAGAGAAACTCGATCCCGAGCAGGACGAAGGCAGCCGGCATCGGCGCGAGCAGCCACCATTCCGGCAGGATCAGCGTCTTGATCGACAGCGCGCCGCTCGCGAGGCTCGCCAGCGTCACCCGCGCGCCGTACCAGACGAAATAGAGGCAGCAGACGAGCCCGAGCCCGTCGCCCAGCCATTCGAGGAGCCACCCCACGCGGCCCGGCAACAGCCGCAGCACGATGTCGACGCGGATGTGCTGGCCGTGCCGCAGCAGCGCCGGCGCCGCGAGCAGGGTGACGAGATAGATCAGGTCCTCGGAGAGCTCGTTGCTCGGCGCGATGCCGCCGGCGCCGATGTTGCGCAGGAGCACGTCGGCGCCGATGAGGAAGGTCATCAGCAGCAGCAGCGCGCAGGCGACGAGCAGGAGCCCGTCGAGCAGGCGGCCATAAGAGCGGGAGAGCGCGGCAATCATTCCCGCCACATCGAGGCGCGTCACAGCGCCCCCAGGTGAAATTGGAGCATCGATGCGCGTCACACGGAATCTGCTCCCTCCCCCGCTCGCGGGGGAGGGGTGGGGAGGGGGAATGTTGCGCGAGATCGTCGAGCCGCCTCCCTGTCCCTCCCCCGCAAGCGGGGGAGGGAACGCTGTCGCATCAGCCGTGATCCCTCACGAGTCATCGCTCTCCATCGGCGCCCTATGTGGAGCCAACGCATTGCCCGAGGGGAACAGGGGCCTAGCTCCCCTTGGCGAAGAATTCCCGGAGCTTCGGGCCGTGCTGCGGGCTCTGGCGGATGATCCCGGCCCAGCCGACCTCGTAGGCCTTGTCGTGGTAGGACTTGCCGGCCGCGCCCGAGAGCGTGATGGTCTGGATGCCGGCCTCGGCCTGGCGCTTGGTGTCGCGGGCGTTCTCCTCGGCGAAGGTCGGAAAGGCCTCGGCCTCGGCCTCCTCGCCGGCCTTTTGCAGCACGTTGCGCTGCGCCTCGGTGAGCCTCTCCCAGACCGGCTTGTTCACCAGGATCGAGACCTCGGCGGAATAGAAGCCGGGGTCGACCCGGTACTTCGTCTTCTCGTGCCAGCCGAGATCGAAGATGCCGGTGATCGGCCAGCCGTAGCCGTCGACCACGCCGCGCTCGAGCGCGGTATAGACCTCGCCCGGCGCGGTCTGCACCACGGTCGCGCCGAGCGCCTGGAAGAAGTCGCGGTAGACCGGGGTGATCCGCAGCTTGAGCCCGCTCAAATCGGCGCCCGAGATCGGCTTCGTGAGATAGAGATGGAACGGATTGTTGTCGACGTGGCGGGCGAGGAAGATCGCGTTCATCTTGTCGGCATACAGCTGCGCCATGTAGTCGTAGCCGCCGTTCTTGCGCAGCTCCGGCATCGGCCGCTCGGTGAGCTTCCACGCGTCGGCCTCCGGCATCACGTTGGTGTAGAAGGCGCCGGTCGAGTTGGCGACGTCGACCACCCCGGATTTCACCGCATTGCCGACCTCGAACGGCGGCATCGCCTTCGGCCCGCCGATATAGTTGATCTGCAGCACGCCCTTCCCGGCGCGGTTGACCCGCTCGATGAAGAGCTCGAACCCGCGCGAATAGGTGGTCTTCTCGGCAAAGGCCGAGACCGCGCGCAGCGTGACCTCCTGCGCGGAGGCGCGAGCCGTAGCCGCGGCAGCCACCGCGGCGGCGAGGGCGGCGATCGCGAGCGGACGCATCATATCGCTCTCCAGCATGCGGATTTCCTGTCGGGGATGTTCCTGTCGGAGATGTCCCTGTCGGGGATCTGGCGTTTGGAATATGATCGAGGCGGCACCATCTTAGAGCAGGTTTCGACGGGAAGGAAACGGCTGTAGAGGAAGGCGGATGGCGGAACGATCGTTCAAGGGCGAGGTGGCGAAGCTCCGGCTCGGCGCCGGGCAGGAATTCCGCGGCGAAGGCATCCTCGCCGTCACCAAGGCGCTGCTGCAGTCGGGCGTCTCCTACGTGGCGGGCTATCAGGGCGCGCCGATCTCGCACCTCGTCGACGTGCTCGCCGACGCGAGCGACATGCTCGACGAGCTCGGCATCCGCTTCGAGGCGAGCGCCAACGAGGCGGCCGCCGCCGCCGCGCTCGCCGCCTCGATGAACTATCCGCTGCGCGGGGCGGCGACCTTCAAGGCGACGGTGGGCACCAACGTCGCCGCCGACGCGCTCGCCAACCTCGCCTCGAGCGGGGTGGTCGGCGGGGCGCTCATCATCGTCGGCGAGGACTACGGCGAAGGCTCCTCGATCATGCAGGAGCGCAGCCACGCCTTCGCGATGAAATCGCAGATCTGGCTCCTCGATCCGCGCCCCAACCTGCCCTCGATCGTGCGCGCGGTCGAGCAGGGCTTCGAGCTCTCCGAGGCGTCGAATACGCCGGTGATGCTGGAGCTGCGCATCCGCGCCTGCCACGTCTGGGGCAGCTTCGCCGCCCGCGACAACGCCCGGCCGGGCTTCACGCTCAAGGACGCGCTCGAGCACCCCCGCCGCGACGCGAGCCGCATCGTGCTGCCGCCGGCGAGCTACGCGCAGGAGCGCGACAAGATCGACCGCCGCTGGCCGGCGGCGGTGCGCTTCATCAAGGAGCACAAGCTCAACGAGGTGTTCGCCGGCGACGCCGAGGACATCGGCATCGTCATGCAGGGCGGCATGTACAACACCGCGCTCCGCGCGCTCGAGGTGCTCGGGCTCGCCGACGTGTTCGGCGACAGCCGCGTCCCGCTCTACGTGCTCAACGTCACCTACCCGCTGATCGATGCCGAGCTCGTGCGCTTCTGCGCCGGCAAGAAGGCGATCCTGATCGTCGAGGAAGGGCAGCCCGAGTTCATCGAGCAGGCGGTCAACACCATCCTGCGCCGCGCCGATGTCCCCACCCGAATCGAGGGCAAGGGGATGCTGCCGATGGCGGGCGAATATACCGGCGCGGTGATGAAGGAGGGCGTGCGCAGGTTCGTCGCCGCGCATCGTCCGGACCTCATCGCCGCCGCCCCGCCCGTGCCCGCGCCCGGCCGGCTGGCGAAGGCGCGGGAGACGCTCGCCGGCAAGGTGCACGGCCGCCCGCCCTCGTTCTGCACCGGCTGTCCCGAGCGGCCGATCTTCGCGGCGATGAAGCTCGTCGAGCGCGAGCTCGGGCCGCATCACGTGAGCTGCGACATCGGCTGCCACCTGTTCTCGATCCTGCCGCCGTTCGACATCGGCAACTCGACCATGGGCTACGGGCTCGGCGGCGCCGGCGCCGCCGCGTTCAATGCGGCGGCGGGGAAGCGGGCGATCGCGCTGGTCGGCGACGGCGGCTTCTGGCACAACGGGCTCGCCTCGAGCGTCGGCAATGCCGTCTTCAACAAGAGCGACAACGTGATGATCGTCGTCGACAACGGCTATTCGGCGGCGACCGGCGGGCAGGATCTGCTTTCCTCCGCCGCCGACAATGCCCGGCGCGCGACCAGGAACCCGATCGAGAAGGCGGTGCGCGGGGTCGGCGTCGACTGGGTGCGCACGCTCACGCGCACCTACGACGTCGCCAGGATGCGCGACACGCTCAAGGAGGCGCTGACCACCGCGGCGAAGGGGCCCAAGGTGATCATCGCCAGCTCGGAATGCATGCTCAACAAGCAGCGGCGGGAGCGGCCGCGGCTGCGCCGGGAGATCGAGGCGGGCGCGCGCGTGGTGCGCGAGCGCTTCGGGGTCGATCCCGACACCTGCACCGGCGACCATTCCTGCATCCGCCTGTCGGGCTGCCCCTCGCTCACGCTCGCGCCCAACCCCGATCCGCTGCGCCGCGAGCCGGTGACGAAGGTGATCAGCTCCTGCGTCGGCTGCGGGCTGTGCGGCGAGGTTGCCCACGCCGCCGTGCTCTGCCCCTCGTTCTACCGCGCCTCGATCATCGCCAATCCGACGCGCTGGGACCGGCTGAAGCATCGGCTCCGCCAGGCGGTCATCGGCGCGCTGCAGCGGCGGCTCGAGCCCGAGGCGGGCCTCGCCGATGCCTGAGCCTCACGCGGCGCGTAGTGATTGAATCGATGCATGGCAGGCAGCTCGAATCGATGCACAGCGGCTCGTCTGAATTAACACAGAGCGGTTCAATGAGTGAGCGTGCGGCACGCGGGATCTGCTCCCTCCCCCGCTTGCGGGGGAGGGCTGGGGTGGGGGTGAGCCTTCGGATCGCTCCGCGCCTGCCCCCCTCCCTGTCCCCTACGGAGCGGACACATTTTTCAGCTTGAAGCCGCGGGCCATTGTCCAGAAGCATTG
>DASXAP010000264.1:0-16834 GCA_036406655.1 Xanthobacteraceae bacterium
CGCCAGCGTGCGGCCTTCGAGCGGCTTGATCGCGGGAAAGCGCGCGTGCCGCGCCTTCATCGACCGGCTCGCCTCGATCATCGCCCGCAGCGTCTCGCGCGGAATGTCGATCAGGTCGAGGAAATGGCGCACGCCGTTGCCGCTCATGGCGCGGCTCCCTGCCGGGCCGGCGTCTCCTGCGGGGGCCGGGCGGCGCCCCTTGCCGCAAGGCGGGCACAGGCGCGCTCGAGCCGGCACACCCCTTCCGCCACCTCCTCCTCGCTGACGATCAGCGGCGGCAGCAGCCGCACCACGTTGTCGCCGGCGGCGACGGCGAGCATCCTCTCCGCGCGCAACGCGTCCACCAGCTCTCCGCTCGGGATCACGGCGCGCAGCCCGATCAGCAGCCCCTCGCCGCGCACCTCGGCGATGACCTGCGGATAGCGGTCGCTGACCGCGGCGAGCTTCTGCTTGAGAAGAAGCGATACCCGGCGTACCCGCTCGAGGAAGCCCTCGGCCAGCACCACGTCGAGCACCGCCCCCGCCGCCGCCATGGCCAGCGGATTGCCGCCGAAGGTGGAGCCATGCGTGCCGGTGGTCATGCCGACGGCGGCCTCGCGGGTAGCGAGGCAGGCGCCGAGCGGGAAGCCGCCGCCCAGCGCCTTGGCCAGCGCCATGATGTCGGGAGTGACGCCGCAGCGCTGATAGGCGAACAGCTCGCCGGTGCGCCCGACCCCGGTCTGCACCTCGTCGAACAGGAGGAGGAGGCCGTGGTCGTCGCAGAGCTTGCGCAGCGCCCGCAGGAATTCGGGGGCCACGACACGCACTCCGCCCTCGCCCATGATCGGCTCGATCAGGACGGCGCCGGTGTGGGGGCCGATGGCACGGCGGGTGGCGGCGAGGTCCCCGAACGGCATCTGGTCGAAGCCGTCGACCACCGGGCCGAAGCCTTCGAGGTATTTCTTCTGCCCACCGGCGGCGAGCGTTGCCAGCGTACGGCCGTGGAAGGCGCCCTCGAAGGTGATGATCCGGTAACGTTCGGGCGCTCCGCGAGCCGATTGGTGCTTGCGCGCCATCTTGATGGCGCATTCCATCGCCTCGGCACCGGAATTGGCGAAGAACACGACGTCGGCGAAGCTCGCCGCGCAGAGCCGCTCTGCCAGCCGCTCCGCCTCGGGGATGCGGTAGAGGTTCGACACGTGCCAGAGCTTGGCCGCCTGCTCGGCGAGCGCCGCAAGAAGGTGCGGGTGGGCATGGCCGAGCGCGTTCACCGCCACGCCGGAGGTGAAATCGAGATAGCGCTCGCCGTTCGCGGCGACGAGCCAAGCGCCCTCACCGCGGTCGAAGGCGAGATCGACGCGCGCGTAGGTCGGCAGGAGGTGCGATGTCGGAGCCTCGCTCATGGACGCTTGCGGGTCGGCGCGCGCGGTTGTGCGGCCCCGGTGGGCACGTAGCGACTGCACGCGGCCATTATAGCCGGAAAAGAATATGCCGCCCTGCCGGGCGGCACGATCGAGGCATTTTATGGGGGGCTCGGGCGCTGTCAACCGCGCGGCGCGAGGGGTGAACCGGGCACCCTCGCGGCCGCTCGGTGATCCACGTTGCTCGCTTCAGGCAGCTTCGGGCCGAGCGGGATGATGCCGCCTCGCCACCTCGCACAGCCGGTCGAGCTCGCAGCGCGACCAGCGATTGGCGAAGACCTTGCGCGCCTCGGTGAAGCCCTCAGCCAGAAGGGCGATCTCGATCGAGCTTGCGCCGCGATACCTGCCGGACCGCGCGAGAATCCGCGCCTGCGTCTCGATCTGGGCCAGCCGCTCAATCATTCCGCGTCTCATTGTGGGACCTCGAATTGCTGCCTCCTCCGTCTGCTGCAGCATTGGCAAGATTTCTGCCAGCCGGTCCTGCTCCATTTCGCGACGCCCGGCTGGTGCGCACGGTGCGTGCGCTTTACCCGTCCAGCGTGTCCGTATAACTTGTAGTTGCATTCGAGCGCGTGCAGCCGCACTTGAAAAAGCATGGACGAATCTCCCTCGGCGGCGCTTGCGAGCCGGGACACCGGGCCGTTGCGCATTGCTCTCCTGCTCGAGACGACGGCGGTCTCGCCTTACGTATACGACCTCGTGCAATGGCTGCATTCACAGCCGAACATCGAGACGACGCTTCTCGTCCTTGCCGAGGCCGAAGCGGCGCCGAGACTTCGGCCGGTTGCGCCCGGAGCGGCGCTGCGGCGGCGATCGACGCGCTCCCGGCTCGCCGGCAACCGGGCCTCGGCTGCATCCGCATGGACGCTTCGCCTGATCCAGCGTCTCGAGCGCCTGCTGATCTGGCAGACCGTGCATCACCGCACCCATTTCGAGCGCTTCGACGCGGCTTCGCTCGTCGGGCAACGAATTGCTCTCGGCACTGCCCGGTGCACGCCCGACGGCGATCGCCGGCTCGCGACGGCCGACCGTGAACGCCTCGATGGGCTCGGTCTCGATCTGATCGTCTCCTGCATGCCGGACAATCCGAGCGAAGACATTCTCCGCAGCGCAAGGCTCGGGGTGGTCTCGCTCTGCCCGCTCGACCACACCACCGACCGGCCTGCCGGGTTCTGGGAAGTCTATCATCGGCGCGACACGACCTCCTTCTCCATCCAGCGCCTGGACAGGCAGAGCGATCGCGCCGAGGTGCTGATGCGGGGCAATTTTCCCACCCGCTCCTACTATTCGCTCAACCAAGCGTGTCTTTATCGGAAGGCGTTTCACTACCTCAAGTCGATCATCGGCGCGGTCGCTTCGAGCAGAACCTTGCCGCGGCCGATCCCGAGGCTGCCGTATTCAGGCCATGCCGCGCGCGAGCCCCGCCTGCACGAGACCATTCTTTATGCGGGCAGGCTCGGGGCGACGCTGCTGCGAAAAGGCACGCGGCGGCTGTGCGGGGTGCATCACCGCTGGAGCGTCCGATATGTCGACGTGGGCTGGCGGGACGCCGACTACGGCAAGGCAAGGGGCTTGCCGAACGAGCCGTTTCACTATCTGGCCGACCCTTTCGCCATCGAGAGGAACGGTTCGACCTACTGCTTCGTCGAGGACTATGACTATGCGACGCTGCGCGGCTCCATCGCCGCCTACGAGCTGACCGCCGCCGGCGGCAGGCGGCTGGGCACGGCATTGGAGGAGCCTTTCCACCTGTCCTTTCCCTTCCTGCTCGAATACCAGGGCGCCCTTTACATGTGCCCGGAATCGTCCGGCAACCGGGACATCCGCATCTATCGCTGCCTGGACTTCCCGCTGCGCTGGCGGCTCGAGCAGGTGCTCATGCAGGAGGTCTCGGCGGCGGACACCATGCTGTTCGAGAGGGACGGCAGGTGGTGGATGCTGACCAACATCGACCCGGTCGAGATCGGCGACCACTGCTCCGAGCTTTTCATCTTCTCCGCGAGCTCCCCGCTCGAACGGCATTGGCGGCCGCACCCGCTCAATCCGGTGATCGTCGATGCCGCCCGCGCGCGGAACGCCGGTCTGGCGAGCGAGGGAGGCGAGCACTTCAGGATGTCGCAGGGGCAGGGATTCGACATCTACGGCAAGCAGGTGCTGATCAACCAAATCGTCGAGCTGTCGGAGACGAGCTATCGCGAGGAGTGCCTCTCCGTGATCAGGCCTCTCTTCGCGCCGCGTCTTCTCGGCACCCATCACCTGCACGGCACCGCAACGACGACGGTATTCGACGTGATGGCGAGCTCGAGAATCAGCAGGCCAGGATAAGCGACTGTGTAGTTTCCGTTCTACTGTGCCGGCCGGCTCTCCATCTTCTTTTCCAGCTCCTCCTTCAGCGCCTCGAGATTGAAGCTCGCGCCCTTCTGCATCGGCGGGAAGTCGAGGAAGGTCTGCGCGTATTTCGCCACCTCGTCCTTGACGAAGACGAAGCGCCAGAACTCGTAGACGTACCAGTTGTAGAACGCCATCGACCCGCTCAGGCCGGTGCGCTCGAAGGGATCGAGCCGCAGGTTGACCAGGATGGGCCAGTCGACCCTGACCGTGCCGCCGAGCCAGCCTTGCGGCTGATCGATGAACCGGTACTTGAAGTCGTCGATGCGCACGGCGCCGAGAGTCGTCTCGGCGAAGTAGAAGATCTCGTGACGCTTCGAGGGCCCCTTGCCGGTGATCAGGTCGGTCTGGTCGTAGCCGTCGAGATAGACCTTGTAGCTGCGGTCGCCGAGCTGCTTGCCCTTCCTGAGCTCGTCGACGATGTTCGGGTTCCCGGCCGCCGCGACCAGGGTCGGGAACCAGTCGAGCCCGGACATCAGCTGGTTCTCGACCTTGCCGGCCGGCACCTTCCCCGGCCAGCGGAGGATCATCGGCACCCGAAAGCCGCCCTCCAGGACCGTGCCCTTGCCTCCGGCGAACGGGGTCTGACCGCCGTCCGGCCAGGTGAAGTTCTCGGCACCGTTGTCGGTGGTGAAGCCGATGATCGTGTCGTTGTCGATGCCGAGATCCCGCACCTTTTGCAGCACAGCGCCGACGATGTCGTCGAGCTGCGCCATGCCCGCTTCCTCGATCGTCCAACCGTTCTGCGGGGTCCGCATCTTCTCGTATTTTTCCGAGAGGTGCGTGACGATGTGCATGCGCGTGGGGTTGAGCCAGACGAAGAACGGCTTGTTGTCACGCCTGGCCTTGTCGATGAACGCGAACGTGTTGCTGAGGATTTCGTCGTCCACCGTCTCCATTCGCTTTGGGCACAGCTCTCCCGCGTCCTCGATCCTCTGCTTTCCGATCCTGCCCCAGCGCGGCTGAACCGTCGGATCGTCCCGGTCGGTGGCCCAGCTATGCAGCATGTTGCGCGGGCCCACCGTCGCTTTCAACGCGGGCGGGTAGTTGGGGTGGCACGGGTCTTCCATCGCGTCGAGGTGATAGAGATAGCCGAAGAATTCGTCGAACCCGTGCAGCGTGGGGAGGAACCGGTTCAGGTCGCCCAGATGATTCTTGCCGAACTGGCCGGTGGCGTAGCCCATCGATTTCAAGGCGGTGGCGATGGTCGGCGCTTGGTCCGGCATGCCGAGCGGCGACCCGGCCTGGCCCACGGTGGTGAGCCCGGTGCGAATCGGCAGCTCACCGGTGATGAAGTTCGCCCGGCCCGCGGTGCAGCTCGCTTCGGCGTAATAGTCGGTGAACCGCATGCCTTCCGCGGCGAGGCGATCGAGGTTCGGCGTCCTGCCGGCCATGATGCCCTGGTTGTAGACGCCGATGTTGGCCCAGCCGATGTCGTCGCCCATGATCATGATGATGTTGGGCCGCTGCGGCTGCTGCGCCGCCGCCGGCGCGCAGGCTGCCGTCCCCGCAACGAACGCCCCCAACAAGCAGAGATGTATCTTCCCGGCTCGGCTCATGCTCGTTCCTCCCTGCCGCTCTTCGTGAGCTCGCCTTGTTGATCCCGGAGCGCGCGCCATCGGGCGCCACCTCTCCGGCGGTCGTGTCACAGCTCACTATAATCGCCGGGCTTTGTCGCTGTCATCGCCGGGCTTGTCCCGGCGATCCCGATTCAGCATCGAGATGGCCGGCACGAGGCAGCACGAGGCCGGCCATGACCGCAATACAAATTCTAACAGTCAAAATCACTGTGTCGAGATGCTAGCCGGTTCATGTCGGACCTGTCATGCGGCATCGAGTCCATTCCTGAGATCGCCAGCCGGCCGAAGATGAGGAAGCTCCTGCATGGGGTACCACACGCGCTTCGCAACACTGACCCGCTCCGCACCGGGGATGGTGTCACAGTCCGGTTCGGAGTCGCCGAGCTCCATGGCGGAGGACCGCCGACGACGCAGGCGAGGTCGAACATAGCCTGGGCCAGTGCGATGCGTTACCCTCCGGGATGCCCTGTGGTCGATTGAAAGCGAGCCCGAGGCGTTCCGGCTCATGACCTTCACTCGTCCCCTTGCCTTCTGGATCGCGATGCTCGCCGGCATCGTCGTGCTGGTCGTGTTGCTGCGCGAGATCCTGCTGCCGTTCGTTGCCGGGATGGGTCTGGCCTACCTGCTCGATCCGCTCGCCGCGAGGCTCGAGCGATGCGGCATGAACCGGCTGGCGGCAACGCTCTTGATCATCGTCACGTTCGTTGTCGGCCTATCCGTCCTGCTCGTGGCGACGGCCCCGATAATCGTCCGCGAGCTCGCCTATTTCATCGACAGGGCCCCCCACTATCTCCAGCAGCTGCAGGCGCTGGCCACCGATCCACAGCACCCCTTGCTGCGCAAGATCGTCGCCGATGGGCTGGGCACGGCGGAGAAGTCGATCAGCGAGCTGGCGGCGCTCGGCGCGAGCTGGTTCTCCGATCTGCTGCGATCGGTCTGGTCCGGCGGTCGAGCGCTGATCTCGGTGCTGTCGCTGTCGATCGTGACCCCGATCGTGGCCGCCTATCTCATCTACGATTGGCCGCGGATGATCGCCGTCGTCGACAACTGGGTACCCCCGCTGCACCGCGAGACAGTGCGAAAGCTCGCGCGCGAGATCGACGACACGATCGGCGGCTTCGTGCGCGGGCAGAGCGCTCTCTGCCTGATCCTCGGGCTGTTTTATGCGGTGGCGCTCTGGGCCATCGGGCTGCCGCACGGAGCTCTGATCGGCTTCAGCGCCGGCCTGATCGGCTTCATTCCCTATCTCGGCTCGCTCACCGGGCTCGTGGTCGCGACCTGCGTGGCGCTCGCCCAATTCTGGCCGAGCTGGACTGCGATTGCCGTCGTCCCGGCGATCTTCCTCGTCGGCCAGTCGCTCGCCGATTATGTGCTCTCGCCCTACCTGGTCGGACGGCGCGTCAACCTCAACCCGGTCTGGCTGATGTTCGCGCTGTTCGCCTTCGGCTATCTGTTCGGCATCGTCGGGCTGCTGATCGCGGTGCCGCTTGCGGCTGCGCTCGGCGTGCTCATCCGGTTTGCGCTGGCCCAGTATTATGCGAGCCCGCTCTATGCGGGCGGCCCGCAGGCGAGCGCGGTCGGGGGCGTCCCGGCGGCCGCGCGCCAGCAACGGCGCTGATCGGCATCGGGCTTCAGTCGCCGCAGAGACGGCCGGACGTGCCCCGCGTCGACCCGACCGGCGCTCCCTGCACGAACAGCGACGGATGATACCGCGCCTCGTCGGCCGACCACGCTACCCCGGAAATATCCGGCAGCTGTGCCATCTCCCGGGCCATCTGCTCCGATACCAGGATCCTCTCGTCACCCGGCTCGACCGTGTAGGCGAGATCGGAGCCGAAAGCCTTGAGAAACACCGGAAAGCCGCAGCGGCGTCCCATCTCCTGGGCGATCCGCGAACTGCCGTCGAGCGCTCCAGCCTGGTTCAGGCTTGGATTCTCGTTGATCTGGTAGAGCGGCAGCGTCTCGAGCAGCTGCAGCTCGAGTGCCCGCAAAAATCCTTCCGGATTGTTCTTTGCGACGTAGCCTACCCGTCTGCTCCGGGAGATCCGTCCTTGCAGGCGTGCCGCCTCGACCGCAGCCAGGAACTCGTTGAACATGCCGGCGAGCCCGGGAGCGGCTAGCCGGTGCACATTGTCGAGATGCACCCCGATGACGGCGCCCTCCGGCGCGATCTCGTCGGCCCGCTCTATCATCTCGAGCAGATCCTGGACCACGATATCCCTTGTCGCCGGCCGACCCAGATCGATCGCCCGCTCGCTGTCGCTCCAGCGGTCGCCGGTCGGCTCGGATGCGGGAAATCGATCGCAATCATCGCCGATGTAACAGTTTCCTCCGACGTGATAGAAGATCAGGTTGATTCCCGGCCTGAGCGGCGGAATCGGATTCTTGGGATCGATGTCGAGCCAGCCGGTCTCCCCGCGCTCGGCCGCCGCATAGAGGCCCTGCAGGATGCCCTCGTCGACGGCACCGGCCAGGCTGGTCGCCCAGTACTGCTTCTTCGAGTCAGCCGTGATGCCGGCCGCACAACCCAGCAGCAGCAGGGCGACCGCAAGGACGATTTCGGCAGCTGATCGGAACGGCCGGCGGACAAGCCGGTCAGCGGCAGCAGGCCGAAGCGTCGCGTGGGGCCGGCCGCCGCCCGCGAAGCTCGGCATGGTCGAAAGCGGTGCTCCGCCCACGGCCGGGCGCCTGTGCGTCACTGCTTCACCGGACACTTCCGGTAAACCGTGAGGTTCTCGAAGTCGGGGCCGATCGCGACCCGGTTCACGTCCTCGGGACGCATGATCAGGCTCACCGCCGCTCTCTGCCCTGCCGGCTGGCTCGGGCAGCGCGAGTAGGCGGAATAGATCGGCCCCGTCGGTCCCGCGATCTCGCTGACCCATTCCACCGTGCACCTCTCCCCCGCACGCTCGTAGGCGTCCGCCGAGAGGGCGATCATGGACCTGTCGCCTGCCCCGCAGCCGTCGGAGCCCGCGCCCCATGACCCGCGAAGGCTCTCGGGAATGAATTCATGCCGCACGT
The DNA here is from genome assembly GCA_036406655.1 of Xanthobacteraceae bacterium. GTDB lineage: Bacteria > Pseudomonadota > Alphaproteobacteria > Rhizobiales > Xanthobacteraceae > VAZQ01. The sequence continues at coordinate 8,390 of DASXAP010000264.1, forward strand.
CGGCAAAGGCGGGGGACGAGGCGAGGGCGATGGCAACGATCAAGCCGCCGTTGATGCGCATGGCCCAATTTCCTTTCCCGCGCCTCTCGAGATCGGCGTGCGGCGGCGCCGGCGAGCCCGGGCACTCCAGCGTCACCCCCGGTCTGATCGGGTCGCGCTCCGCACGCCGCTTTCTCGAATGGCGTTGTTCCACCTCGAGATGTCAGACTAAGATGGAGCCGTTCCAGGTCAAGCCCAACCGGCAAACAGGCGGGTATCCGTTCAATGCGAAGCTCAACCTCGATCTGGCCCATGGCGGCCGCGCACGTTGTCATCACCTTTCTGGTGCTGGCCCCCTTGTCCGCAGCCGCGCAAGGAACCCCGGCGCAGCGAGCGGCCTGCGAGGGGGACGCGCACCGCTTGTGCGAGCGGTATGTCCCGGATGAAGCACGCATCAGGTCGTGCCTGATCCAGTACCGTCGTTATCTCAGCCCCGCCTGTCGGGCGGCGATGGAGGCTGGGCGTCGAGGACGCCGTTGACGAGCGTGTCTCGTTGCGGAGCGAGCGCGGTGCGCTGATGCAGGTCGGCTGCGGCCCTTACCAGCGGCGATACCCGCCGTATCCGCCGTATCCACCATATCCGCCGTAGAACGGCTGGTACGCATAAGCCTGCATCGGATCGCGCCATTGCCTTCGGCGCGGACGCTGCGGCTTCGCCTTTTCCGCTCTGATGACCGGGCTCGTTTTTTTCGGCTCGCCCGCAGGTTTCGGCTCGCCCGCAGGCTGCGGCGCCGCCGCGCCGGTTGCTTCCGGCACAGGCCCGATCGTCGGCGCAATGGGCTCGGCGGGGTAAGGCATCCGCGCCGAGGTGGCAACGCTGACAAAGCTGCCGTGAGCAGCGTGGTAAGCGGCCGCACCGGGATTGGCCAGCCGTGTCGGCTGCATCAGCTCGTAGAGCCCGAACGCGAGCGCCGCGGTCACCGCGCAGCAGAAGCCCGCGTAGAACACAAGCCCCACGCTGACTTCGTCGACCGGTTTTCGCCGGGCTCGCGACATTCACCACTTCCGTTTTACGCCGGATGCCGGGTCTCGGTCTTGTGGCCGCAGAAGGGAGTGCTTCCCGGTCGGGAGATGCCGCGCCGGCATCGCGACGGGTGCGATCCTTCTCATGACCGGAAAACGCCGGCTCGGCAATGGGGCGCCCGGTCGCAGCGACCCATCCGGGAAGGCGGGCACCTGACACAGACCCCGGTACCGACGCGCCTGACCGGCAGCCCGGCACCATTCTCGCAACCGCCGGCTCGCAGGCCCATCTCGGCTTCGAATGCGTGCGGGCGCGGGGGCGTTGCGGAGAGCGCGACCATCCAGCGAGACGGGCCTCTAAACCAGTCCGTCTCATCGAGCGGAAGCTCGGGCCGCAGCGCCGGCAGGGCAGCTCAGGTCCGCCGGACGCGAATTGCGCCAAACCGGCGTAGCGCGGATGGCTGTTGCGTCGCATTCATCTTCGTCCTGCCCTCCCCCGCATGCATCGTGAAACAATTCCTTACGCAAGATCGTTTTGCAGAGGTCAACCCGATGCATTCATATGGCCCGCCTCCGAACGGCGCAGCAGTTTGATGCTCTATCCGCGACGTGGGATGCAGCGCATGGGCCCGGATCGGTGCGCCGCTGTGAGTTCTCTGCTCGGGTCGAGTATCTGCGCAGGCTCTGCCGAGAGATGCGAGAACCCCGTGTGCTCGATCTAGGCTGCGGTACCGGCCAAACCTTGCTTCATCTCAGAAACGGCGATTCTCGGAATTGACTGAATCCGGCATAGCTCCAAACAGCTTAGACCTGAAATTGGAGGCCCGGCCTGGATTCGAACCAGGATACGAGACGGTTCCCCGTCTTTGCGTCGCCGTTCCGCCACCGGGCCGCATCGGCTTGCTAGCACAGCCGGACGCCACGGCAGCAGGAATATGCAGGCATGGTTAGCCCCGCGCAGCCCTGCTCGCGGCGCAGATGCCACGGCACCTCCAGCATCGTTGACCGGAAGTCGGCCTGTGTTAGGTTCGCTGCCTCGCCTCTCGAGGAGCTAGCATCATGTTGGCAGGCCAGAGCAACGCATCCGGCGCCGCCCGCCGTCTTCCGAACCGGGAGGCCGCCCTCGACCAGCTCTATCGGGAGATTTCCTCGAGGCACATGTTCCCGTTCTGGGCGACCTCGACCGAGGTCGCGCATGACGAGGTCAAGCAGCTGATGGGCACCCAGAAGGCGGTGCCGTATCTGTGGAGCTACGCGCGCGACATCGAGCCGATCCTGTTCCGGGCAGCCGAGCTGGTCAGCATGGACGATTCGGAGCGCCGTTCGCTCATCCTGGTCAACCCCGGGCTCCGCCCGCGGCGGGCCACCGTGAGCACCATGTACACGGCCTACCGGCTCAACGATGCGAACGAGGTGATGCCGCCGCATCGGCATTCTCCCAGCGCCATCCGCTTCGGCTTGACCGGGACCGGCAATTTCACCGGCGTAGGCGGCGAGGACATCACCTTCGGGCCCGGCGACATGGTGCTGACCCCGATCGACACCTGGCACAACCACGGCAACGTGGGCAGCGAGCCGGCGATCAACCTCTCGGTGCTCGATCTGCCTCTGGTCGAGACGCTCAACGCGGTCTACTTCGAGCACGACTACACCGAGCTGGTCGACGGCAAGCCGGTGAGGAAGAAGCAGCAGACCGCGACGCTGCCGCCCGACTATTCCGCCCGCGCCTACGACCATGGCGGCTTGCGGCCACGCTTCCTTCAGCACCGGCGCGGCGCCGGATGCTCCTCGCCGATGTACGTATACCGCTGGGAGCTGATGCAGGAGCTGATAGAGCGGTTCCAGGACTGGGAAGGAGATCCTTACGAGGCGCTGTCCATCGAGTATGTCGATCCGCTGAGTGGCGGTCCGGTGTTCAGGACGATGACCTTCTTCGCGCAGGTGCTGCGGCCGGGCGAGCGGACGCGCCCGGTGCGGCAGACAGCGAGCCTGCTCGTCGCCCCGTTCGAGGGCAAGGGGCATTCCATCGTCGACGGCAAGCGCTTCGACTGGCAGCGCTTCGACAATCTCGCAGTGCCGGGCGGATCGTGGTTCGAGCACGTCAACGACGACGCCGAGCGGCGCGCGGTCCTCTTCGTCGCCAGCGACGAGCCCGCCTTGAAATGCTTCCGGTTGTTCAAGCGATGGGGCCGCGACGAGGCCGGCGAGGTCGTGACGCTGGCCTGAGAGAGCCGAGACGCTCGTGACCAGCCGGAAGAACACCAGGCTCGTGTCGCACTTCGACTGCCCGGGCGGCGGTCAGGTCTGGGTCGAGGGGACGACGCTCTACATCGCCCACATGCAGTGGCCGAGCGGGACGACGCTGGTGGATGTCGCCGATCCGCGGCATCCGCGCCGGCTTGCCACGATCGAGATCCCCGAGGGCTGGCATTCCCACAAGGTGCGCGTCGCCGACGACATCATGATCGTCAATCACGAGCAGCTGGGCGGGGGCACAGCGAACGGCTTCGGCGGCGGCATCGGCATCTATGACGTGTCCCGCCCCGCCGAGCCGAAGCCGATCACGAAATGGCGCACCGCCGGTCGTGGCGTGCATCGCTACGATTTCGACGGCCGCTACGCCTACATCTCGCCGACGGTCGAGGGCTTCGTCGGCAACATCATGATGATCCTCGACCTCGCCGACCCGGCGCGCCCGGTCGAGGTCTCCCGCTGGTGGATCTCCGGCCAGTGGAAGGCGGGAGGCGAGCCGTATCCCTGGCAGGACGGGGTGCCGCCGCGCTGTCACCATCCGTTGCGGATGGGCGATCGTCTCTATGTGAGCTACTGGCATCACGGATCCTACATCCTCGACATCTCCGACATGAGCCGGCCGAAGGTGGTGGCGCACGCGGCGACCAGCCCGGCCTTTCCCCACCCGACGCACACCTGCCTGCCGATCCCGCAGCGGCTCAAGGGACGCAGCCTCATGGTCGTGGCCGACGAGGATGTGGCGAAGCTGCGGCCGGCGCCGCCCTCCTTCGCCTGGGTCTACGACATCACGGTCGAGCAGCTGCCGGTGCCGATCGCGACCATCCGGGTGCCCGGCCTCGACCTCGACGGGAGCGCGCAACCGCCGATGAGCGGCTGCCATCAGCCGGCGGAGCGCTTCGCCGGGAACGTGATCCCGTTCGCCTGGTTCGCGCAGGGCCTGCGCCTCGTCGACATCGGCGACCCGTTCGCGCCCCGCGAGGTCGGGCATTTCCTCCCCGAGCCGGCAGCGGGGCAGGCTCGCCCGTCGTCGAACGACGTGACCATCGACGGGCGCGGGCTGGTGTATCTCGTGGACCGCGTGCGCGGCGTCGACATCATCGAGAGGCAGGGAGAAGCAACGTGATCAGGCTGCTCGGGCGACAGACCTCGGGAAACGTGCAGAAGGTGATCTTCTGCCTCGAGGAGCTCGGCGTGCCCTATGTCCGCGAGGACTATGGCCGGCAGTTCGGCAACACGACGACCGAGGCTTATCGCCGGCTCAATCCGAATGCGAAGGTGCCGACGCTGATCGACGGCGAGCTGGCGATCTGGGAATCGCACACGATCCTGCGCTACCTCGCAGCCGTTCACGGGCCGGAGCTGACCGGCGCAACGCCGGCCGAACGCACGCTGGTCGAGCGCTGGATGGACTGGCTCCTCGGCGCTCTCAACGCGCCGTATGTGGCGGTGTTCAAGGACGCGAGGAAGCCGGCGGCCGACCGTGCCGCCGATTTCGCCGCGCAGAGCGCCGAGCTCGCGGCGCAGCTCGGGATCCTCGACACTCACCTCGGCGGACGCGAATGGATCGCTCTCGATCGCTTCACCATCGCCGACATCGCGCTCGCCCCGATCGTCAAGCGCTGCCTCGAATTTCCAGTCGAGCGTCCGCGCTGTCGGGAGCTCGAGCGCTGGCAGGCCGCGATCGACGCCCGTCCCGCCTTCGCCGTGGCGATCGGCAGCAAGCCGAGCGTGCTGACGCCGGCGGCGTGAGGCACCGGCCCGGGTAGCCGCAGCCGCATTTACGGTGTTTGCAAGGAGGGAGGCCCTCAGCCTCGCGAAAAGGTTTTGCGCCGCAGGCGGGCGTGGTTCAATGGGCCTGAAATCTGTGCAGGAAGGACATGCTCATGCAACCCCTCACGATCGGTGTCACCAAGGCCGGCACCGGCATCGACGGAATCAGCTGGAATATTCTCGGACAGACCTACGTGCCGAAGCTGGTATGCGAAAGCTCGTTCGCGTGGCACGCTACGTTTCCGCCCGGCACCTTCGTGCCGCCCCACATTCACCCGACCCAGGACGAGTTCATCTACATGTTCGAGGGCCGCCTCGATGCGCTGCTCGACGGCAAGGATTACGTCGCCACCTCCGGCGACCTGATCCGGCTGCCGATGGGCATCCCGCACGGGCTGTTCAACAAGTCCGAGCAAACGCTGAAGTGCCTGTTCTGGGTCACGCCCACACGCAAGCTCTACGATCTGTTCTGGGCGATCCACAGCATGAAAGAGCAGAAGCCGGAGGACGTCGTGGCGCTCTCGGCCAAGCACGAGGTGGTGTTCCTGCCGCCGCCCGGATGACAGACGACAGACGACAGAGGACAGAGCGAGGACGAGGCGCTGACGCAGCGATCCGTCCTCTGTCGTCCGTCGTCCGTCCTCTGCTTACGCCGCCTTCCCCACCGGGCGGTTCACCTGCTCGCGGGAGTAGCCGGCGGTCGAAGCGTAGCCGCGCACAATCGCCTTGCGCTCCTCGTACGACAGCACGTCCTCGATGTTGCTGAATCCGTGCGGGGCACGTTCCTCCACCGCGTCGATCACCCCCTCCGGGCCGCCCTTGCGGTTCATGCGGACGACCTGCGCGGTCACCGGCAGCCGCTCCTGCTCGTATTCCCAAAGCGCCTGGCACGGATGCTCGGCACTGCGCAGCCGATCCGCGAGGCAGCGAGCATCGAGAATGGCCTGCGAGGCGCCGTTCGAGCCCACCGGATACATCGGGTGGGCGGCGTCGCCGAGCAGCGTCACCCGCCCGTGCGACCAGCGCGGCAGCGGGTCGCGGTCGCACATGGGATATTCCCAGAATTCCGGCGTCTCGACGATCAGCGCCTGGGCGTCGAGATAGGGGATCTCGAAGCGCTGCAGGTGCGGCATCAGCTCATCGAACCGCCCCGGCCGCGACCAGTCCTCCTTGCGCGGCGGCGGCGTGGCGTCGGCACCGATCTTGGCGGCCACCGCCCAGTTGGTCAGCCGCCGGTCGGGCCGCGCGCCCTCCGCAATCGGATAGATCACGAGCTTTGCCGCGAGACCCCCGGCCACGATCATCGAGCGGCCGTCGAGAAAGACGGGCCAGTCGATCGCCCCGCGCCACAGCATGATCCCGTTCCAGCGCGCCGGGCCCTCGTGCGGGTAGAGCGCCTCACGGACATGGGAGTTGATGCCGTCGGCGCCGATGAGCACGTCGCCCCGCGCGGTCGCGCGATGCGCGCCATGCCGGTCGAAGAAGTAGGCGGTGACCGAGCCTTCATCCTGGCGGAAGCTGCCCAGCCGATGCCCGGTATGAATGCGCGCCTCGCCGAGCTTCGCCCGCGCCGCGTGGTAGATGACGCCCTGCAGGCGACCGCGGTGGATCGAGAATTGCGGCACGTCGTACCCGGCGTCGGTCCCGCGCGGCTCGCGCCAGATCTCCTGGCCGAAGCGGTTGGTGTAGATGAGCTCGTGCGTCCTGATCGCCACCGCATCGAGCCGATCGAGGAGCCCGAGCGCCGCCAGCTCCTTGATGGCATGGGGCAGCGTGTTGATGCCGACCCCGAGCTCGCCCACGGCGTCGGCCTGCTCATAGATCTCGCAGTCGATGCCGCGCGCGTGCAGCATCAGCGCCGTGGTCAGCCCGCCGATTCCACCGCCGACGACAAGGGCCTTCATGGCCCGAGTATAACGGCCGGGGCGCCCGCCGGCGCAACAGCTTCCGCGTCTCTTGGTTGACGATGCCATGGACCGCCCGGGCCGGCTGCGCCGCCCCATGGCAGCGGGACGGCCGCTCGCATTGACGCGGGGCATCTCCCCCCGATACGGCGTGGCTGCGGACGGCCGGCACCCTTCGCCATCGGCGGCGACCGCCCCGCGCTTCGCGTCGTTGCGTTAGGCAGCCCCTGAAGCCGCGGCCGATCCCCCTGCGCGGCTCCGGTCACCGCGGCAATCCGCCCCGGCTATGTCGCCTCGACGACCCCGCCTCTTCGCTACGCATCACCGCCTCGTGCCTGCGCCGGCTACGGCTTTTTGTCCCCTTTGCCGTCGCGGCAAGTCGTGTATTGTGAGAGAAAAATTCGTCACCCCCAAGCAGAGGAACACCCGATGAAGGGCCACAGAGTAGCCGAGGCGGCACTGGCCGCCGTTCTGTTGCTGGGCGCCGGCAGCCTTGCCGGGGCGCAGGAGGTGAAGATCGGCGTCGCCTTGCCCTTTACCGGGATCGGCGCCGAGTTCGCGCAGCAGATCGATCGCGGCATCGAGCTTTATCTCAAGCTCCACCCGGAAGCGGTCAAGCCTTATGCGGTCAAGCTGATCAAGCGCGACGTCAAGAATCCGGGCGGCGCCGATGCCAAGATCGCGGTGCAGGAGCTGCTCACCCAGGACAAGGTCGACGCATTGGCCGGCTGGGTCTATTCGCCCAACGCGATCGCTTCGGCCCCGATCGTCGCCGCCGGCAAGAAGCTCGCGGTGATCATGAACGCCGGCACCGCCTTCATCACCAACCTGGCGCCGGAATACGTGCGCACGTCGTTCACCATGTGGCAGGCGGGGCACGGCATAGGCGAGGCCGCCGCCAAGATCATGAAGGCCAAGACCGCGGTGGTCGGCTATTCCGATTTCCCGCCCGGCAAGGACAGCCTCGAAGCCTTCAAGCGCGGCTTTGAGGCCAACGGCGGCAAGGTGCTGGACGCCATTCCGATGGGCGGGGCCGGCGCGGTGCCGGATTTCACGCCGTTCTTCCAGCGGGCCAAGGACGAGAAGCCGGACGTGTTCTTCGTCTTCGTGCCGGCGGGCGATCACGCGGCGGCGGTGGTCAAGACCTATGCCGCACTCGGCATGCGCGCGGCCGGCATCAAGCTGATCGGCCCCGGCGACATCACGCAGGATACCAAGCTGCAGGCCATGGGCTCGGCCGCGGTCGGGCTCATCACCATGCATCACTACAACGCCGACCTCGACAATCCCGAGAACAAGAAGTTCGTCGCCGCCTGGAAGAAGGACTACGGCGCCGATTCGACCACCGACTTCATGGCCGTCGGCGGATACAACGGCATGGCGGCGATCGTCCACGTGGTCCACGCGCTCAAGGGCAAGATCGAAGCCGACGCGGCGCTGGAAGCGCTGAAGGGCTGGAAGTTCGCGAGCCCGCGCGGCCCGATCTCGATCGATCCGGTCACGCGCGACATCGTGA